>JBPYDP010000001.1:0-2176 GCA_051985775.1 Candidatus Nitrosopolaris sp.
GATACTTTGTGATATGACATCATTTGAAATCTTTCCATAATTTTCTTTTGTTTCGCAACCTCTTGAAGTTGTTGTTAGCAAACAAAATTATAAAATCGAAGATTTCGTTTCAATAGCCTAGAGCCTCGAGGGCCTCCTTCTTCCGTACTAATTTATTGATGGATTCTAAGACGTTCATTTCTTTCTTCTTGAGGTCATCCCAGTAACGAAGCTTAGAACCAATTAGATGGCCATCATATCCAAGCTTGTGAGCTTCCTTAACTGTCTCTGCAAAAGATGCAACGTTGCTAATCTCTAGCCCATATTTTTTGAGTTCTGACTTACTTCGAGCGAATTGCTGGAATTCATCACCCAGGTCTTTTGCTTCTTTCTTCCGAATAGCTACATTGGCCTTCAGGTCTAATTCATCAATTTCTAATTTATCTATCTCTTCCGATAACTGTTTCTTCTTGGATTCCAATTCTGAAATATGCTGGGGTATCTGAGGTATTGGCATTGCCGCTGAGAGATCTTCCATTTGTTTTATAAAATGCGCCATTTTTTTTGGATCCATTCCTAATTCTTTAAGAAATTCATAGGTTTCAGAAATAAATTTGTCGAAATCGTTTTCCCGTATCCCCAGGTGATTCATCATGATAACGTTTCTTGCTCCCAAGGCGCATTGAGGGATAGTTAACTTGAGCTCGTGGAAAGCCACGGCAAAATATCGCATAGCGTCTGCGATGTCCCCAACTTCAAAGTCTGCTACCCAGTCTCTTATGATACGAGTTACTGTTCCTGTACCGATCCCATGCTTGTGGGCGATATCATCTCTTTTTAGACCTCTAAACCAGTCTTCTATGACCGCCTGTTTGATGATGGGAGTAACCCCTGGCCGCATTCACTTTCCTTCTTTCTTCATTTTGTGAACAGGTTTAAAGATTTCGGTCGTCTTCGTCATCTTGGTCGGATTGGTCGAAATCGTCATCACGCTCAAATCACCCTTCTAAGACATGAGTAAGTCATCACAAAAAAAATTTGATTTGTTTAACAGGTTTTAGGATAAGGAGGGAGTGCATTGCCCTACTACAATATTCAAAATACATAGTTGCCTAGCTCATGTTGAATCTCTATCAGTGTTATCCTTATTCTCAAAAAGCACTTATATTCCGATAACGGTTCTGAAGGATTCTTCTAGTAATTTAAGGATCTCCGGGATATGTACTTCACAGTGTCCACAGTGTTTTAAGTACACACAACTCGAGGCTCAAGTAAGTTCCGAAAATGTACTCTAGCCTCAAGAGTCTGAAATGATTTCCGGACTCTTCTATGATACAGTCATAGAACCTGTTGGTTCTTAAAACGTTGTATAAAAAATACTCTCGATTTCAAAGTGAAAGCGATTACCTTCTTCTCTGCCTTCGTCGATGACGGGATACAAGTTGTAAAAAGTGATTGGCGCTGCTTTTCTATTACGGCTTACCATTCATTCCACTTTGACCGGGAGATGCCTGACCGGGAGACATCATTCCACCTTGACCCGGAACTGGTTGACCCGGAACGCCTTGACCGGGACTTGCTTGGCCAGTACCTGTTTGACCAGGAGAAATCATGCCACCTTGACCGGGACTTGCTTGACTAGGAGCGATTGGACCAGTTCCTGTTTGAACAGGAGCCATAATTCCGCCTTGAATTGGGGCCATCATTCCGCGCTGTATTTCAAGCATTGCTTGCTGTCTCATTGCCATAGTCAGTGGTTGAGAAGATAGAATTTTACCATTCGTAGGATCAATTTGAACCCTATGTAAATTTAATCCTGAGTCGGCTGTCCATATAGTAAATACCAAGGATCCTTGTTCAGTCTCGAGTACGGCTAATACAGCATGGGAATTAGGACCTATAGTTTTTTCTGCAATAACTGTAGCGTTACTCATACCAGTTTTTATCTGAGATACTATTGTTTGATTTAGAGCAATAGGAAATGAGCCAGGTATGTTTTGACCAAGTATGTTTTGATTAGTGCTAGTATTAATATTATTATTAATCTGTGCATTTGCTGCTTGCTGCATCCATGAACCGATGATTGAAGCACCTGCAGCTAATAAAATACAGGCAATTTTCAATTTTAGAAGTTTCATAAAAAGTTAATTCGTTCTTATATTATTTAAGGGATCAACGTACAATCAAATTGGAGATA
>JBPYDP010000002.1:0-17674 GCA_051985775.1 Candidatus Nitrosopolaris sp.
GAATCAGTGCTGGCATTTGTGCCATATCGTTGTCATCGTATTAGGCGATGAATTACTATATTAACTTGTCACTCTAATAATTCGAGTGGATTATAAAATAATAACAGAAAAATGGTATATATATTATAATATTTTAGATTATCGGAATCACCATTATAATTACTATATCATAGGAGCTGTATTGCACCATTGGCTATCATTATTGATTAGCATGGACGGTTATCACATGCCAAGATCAACTCCAACCACCCCAAACTAAGAAAGAAGCTTTTTTCAAAGTGTCAAATGCATCGTATATCCTTACGCATGTAGATAATGGCAGCAGGAATTAATAACAAGGAAAGTTTCTTTGTATAGAAGTCCTTACACATCAAGCCTAGGAATAGGAATGCGATAGCGCGACTCTAGGTAAAGCAACCCCTCATTCTGGGGCAAAGCCGTGATAGTAGGGTATTTGGCTAAATTCCTCTTTAGAATTTGGCTCTACTAAAGAGATTAGATTGCTATCCGGATCTTCTATAATGGCGTGTCTTCCAAAAGTCTCTTGCGTTTCTCTTTTGTAAAATTTCACCTTATTCCGTTCCAAAGCGGTACAAAAATCGTGGAGATCACTTACGTTAAATCCTATTAATGTTCCATGATGTTTTTGTTGTTTTTTACTATGCTTTTTCAACGGATGCAAAGCAAGTACTGTCTTAGTCCCTTTACTAAATTCGACCCAGTCTTCCGTTTCCTGTTTAACTTGCAGCCCCAGAACATCACGATAGAACTCTACCGACTTCCTTAAATCATCCACCAAGACTATGATGGCACCTATTTTTTCGAACAAAGCAGTTCCCTTCTAAATCAAACTAACTACAACAACCTTTTATTAGTTCTTATGCAAACTTTCGAAGCCGGAGAAGATAGGCAAAAAAAGACAATGAAGGACACTTATGATTCCTGCTCGATTTTGTCTTTAAGAGAAGTGATTTGAGTCAAAACGGGACAACCCACCTTACTTGCTGCTACTTTAAAGGCTTCCTTAGCGAGATTTAAGTTTTGAGCGCTCACTTGAGCTTCGAATATGACCTGCCCAGGATTAACTCTTGTAGCAAGCCCAGTTGCTTTCCCGAATGCACGCCTCATACCTTCCTGCAATCTATCGGCTCCAGCTGTTGCTATCATTTTATTTTCTCGTAGGATTACGTGAGGATATACTCTTAGCATAGAAAAGAAACTTGTGTCCCCGGCAGTTGCCATTCTCTTATTGGCAGCTAGTCTGCATGCCTCCAAAGAATTATGTCTAATCTGCATTTTCTCTGTCACGATTAATTCTAACTTATAGTCATAATCAGTTCTTGCTTTTCCAGAAGAGAACCTGGCAATCTTGAGCTGAGGTTTTCCAGAAATATACTCTCGCCTCACGTATGGCATTCCGGAAGGAACACGATAGTTAACTCCTTTCATGACAAAGTTCACCGATTTTTAATGCTTAAATTGAGTAATTCGGCGTGATTTAATCGTTATGTCTTCGCTGACTAATCACTTTGATGATGAGCTTCCATACTCAATAGAAGCAAACATGATCGAAAAAAGATCAAAGATTATGGTTAAGGATAGAAAGTCACAGGATCAGTTAAGAAATAAGGGATTTGGTGAAAATTTGGATTCGAAATTCATCCTTCAGCCGTACGAGGCCTTGTATCTACTCTATACTAGACGCTTGGTGCTTAACACTAAAATGATCAAAAATATTACTTTTGATTCATTATTGAATATCATATTGAAACATGATAAGGAAATTTTGACCAAATTCCTAATCTACCGCGATCTTCGGAGCAGAGGTTATATCACGAAAGAGGGGTTTGGATTCGGGATAGACTTTAGAGTTTACGAAAAAGGGGAATTCGAAAAAAAACAGGCCAAATATGTTGTATTTGGAATCAACGAGGGTGTATATCTTAGGGCTTCAGAACTCTCCCAAGCACTTAGTCAGATAACTAGGATGGGCAAAAACGCCGTAGCCGCCGTAATTGAACGAAGGGGAGAAATCACGTATTACAAAGTTTCAAAAGCTAGATTTGAAAATAACAAATCTAATCCCAAATTCCTTCAAAAGAGTGAACTTGAGTATTCCAAAGAGATAGGACAACAAAATTAAGTTTAAAAATAACCTTCCAAGTTAAGTGATTAACCATTGGCGTACAAGGAAATTTATTGTAGAGACTGTGACATTGTATTAGCAAGATACAACCTGAAGTATTTTACTGACTCAAAAATTGACGAGCTAAATAGACTACATCACCAAGCCCATATTAAAAGTGGACACGCTCTCGTGGTGTTGGTATCTCAGGATTGAGGTTCCAGCATATGGTGCGTTCACAATCAGAAAAACAATCATAGAGACAAGATGGCTAGTTCGCCATTATGTCGAACTTTGAGCTGCTTCGGGGTTGAATAACCAGAGCATAGAGGTATCTTGGCCCCCAAGACAGACTCTCAAGTAGCAACTTGTGAGCCAAAACTGAATCCCAAATGACCTGTCATTACAGCTGAGTAACAATCTCTGATTTTAGCCTCTGTTATCGAATATTCTAATCCTGCGATTCGCTAAGATCGCATTTATGACGTTTCTCCCGTACTCAGAACGTTTGTCGATTTTTATACGTGCTTTCTTTCCTACTTGACTGGTGAAAATGAAGTCGTCATCAATATACAGATTAACATTCATTCCTACTTCCTCCTCGTCCAGAAGGATTGTCACAGAAGAACCTGCTTCACTAATTTTGAAGGCAATTTCATTACCTAAGGCTGGAGCCTTTGCTTCAACATCAATTCTTATTCCCAACATTTGCTCTAGCTCAGAGACGTGTGAGCCACCCCTCCCAATAACCATTGGGATAACTTCCTTGTTCACTTTTATTTCTACGCGACTGTTAGAGATTATATTAATTTCGGCTCTGGGATCAAACCTTCTTATCACGTCCCGGATCTTGGATTCCGCAAGCTTGCGGATAGCGTCATGGGCCGGTGCGGTCTTTAAATTATTTATTGGCATTACCACATTCTCCTCCCCAAATGTGTATATTTCATATTGGACCTCTCCTGTGTCGAAATCTCGTACTTCGACAACAGGTCGCGAAAGATCAGCCTCTCGCATACCCGCTGGAACCTTGACGGTAAGAGACACCTCGTAGACCTTCTGGATAGCACCACCTTTGACAAATATGATAGTATCTATAATATGAGGGATCATTCCAAGTTCTATTTTTCCGATAAACCTTTGCACAGCATCAAGCGGACTACTAGCATGCATAACTCCAACCATTCCTACACCTGCCAGTCTCATTTCTGAAAATACCTCAAAATCTGGAGTACGCCTGACCTCGTCAAATATGGTGTAATCTGGTCGTACTAGCAGTAAGATATCAACCGCCTTATCAAACCCCCCTTCCAAATGACCGTACTGGGTTATCTCGGGGGGAACCTGCAAATCCCTGGGTGATTCGAAGGTTTTTACAATTTTCCCCAAGTGTAGATAATGCTCTGCTAGGCTACTAGCAAAAGTGCTCTTACCCGATCCTGGAGGACCTGAGATTACTATGCCTTCAGCCTTATCTGACAATCGTTCCATCAGTTTATCGCTGACATTATAATCGTTAATGGCCATCTTGACAATAGGCTTCACGACTGTTATTTCAAGTCCGTCAGAGAACGGAGGTCTAGTGATGGCTATTCTGAATCTGCCGTACTGGATCACCGTTGCGCCACTTCTACTTATTTCTATAGAACCAGCTTCTTCGAATCTCGAAGCTTCGGATATTTCTTCGATCATACGAGTTAACCTGGCTCTAGAACACCTTTCTCCACCTAATGTGATGAGCTGAAAATTTCCAGGCTTTCCTCTCTTGATCATGGGAAACACTCCCTCCTTCAAATGAACACTCATCGTTTTTTCGTCAAAGAATCCCTCAAACTCAAGGTTAGTAGTCTTTGCCAGAGAAGTAATGTGCATTGAAGGGACTCCGTGTGCTTCCGCGGCAAGCGCTTGGACATAATCAGCGGTGAGAAGGGTACCTCCTTGTTCTAGCGCTATGTCTTTTATTATCGCGTCTATTCGTCCATGCTTGGCCAATCTAATATCATCGAAGCTTGGGCGAGACCCTGCGAACTGCAGATCAATCTGATTTTTGGAGCATAGTTCCCTGATCTTCTTTATCTCTCTCAACCCTACAAAACCATGTTCTTTATTGACTGAGGCTTGGGACTGGAGTTCGTCTAATACGGCTTGGGGGATTATGATCTTATTTGAACGTGTAATTGAGCCAGACTCGATCATTTTGGTTATCTCACCATCAATTATTACGCTAGTATCCAATACGAGCTTTTCATTATCCAAATTTAGGAACTCCTATGTGTTGGAGCTTAAAGTATCTTTAGAAGGCAACACGGAGTTTTGAGTCTGAAACGTGTACGCTCTTTACTGAGCGTACGTATCTTGTGGTCGAAAAGCACTTAAAAAGAGAGGCCCTAGTTTAAGTCCTGATGAGTTTAAGAGGAAAAGTAGCGATCGTAACGGGAGCAGGGAGTGGGGTTGGGAAGGCAACCACTCAGAGACTTTTCTCTGATGGATGTAAAGTTGTATTGATAGGCAGAGATCGATCGAAACTAACTAGAGTGATAGGGGAACTTGACGGCAAGAAGAATCTGTTGGCCATCAAGGCCGATATCACGAAGGAAGCAGATGTTATAAACGTAATCGAAGAAACCGTTTCTGCGTTTGATACGGTAGACATTCTCATAAACAATGCCGGTATATTAAACGACCCTACCCCATTTCACAAAATGACCGATGACCAATGGATGTCGTTAATCAACACGAATATTATTGGTACATTTAGAACCACAAAAGCCGTGTTGCCGATAATGATGAGGAAAAGACGTGGAAACATTGTTAATATTTCGTCCTTGCAAGGCATACGCTCCATACCCAACGTTCCGTTCTCAGTATACGGAGTCACCAAGGCGGGGGTAATCATGTTTACAAGAGCTATCGCTGTGGAGTATGGCCAATATGGCATACGTTGCAACTGTGTAGCTCCTTCGACCATCCGCAGTCCCATAATAGAGCCCTATCTACAAGACAAGCAAGCCAAAAAGATATTAGAGTCTTCATTTCCGTTGGGGAGCATTGGTGATCCAGAAGATATCTCAGGCGCTATCTCATTTCTCTGTTCAGAAGATGCAAAATGGGTAACTGGGTTAGTGCTAACTATAGATGGAGGGATGTCTGCGAAGCAGTAGCGTGGGAACATTCCCCCTGTGTCTCCACTTTGGATAAGTTCCAATATTGGATAAATTGGATAATTTCCAACCTATTTCTCTATTAGCCTACTCGTATTTTGCGAAACTAGAGGTACGATGCTGTTAGTAATTAATTCGTGAAAGTTATCCGTACCTACGTCAAATGTGAGAAGCAAAACATACCAGAGCTGCCTTTCCTTATCTGTGATTGGAATAGTAGCACGGATGAGCTTGGCGTAATGGGAGCTTGCATAGTGAATCTTGCCAAGGTGATACTCCCATCGAAGTCTAGTGAATTGCCTTGTGGCAGCTGTGATGGCATATTGTGCCCTTTCCTCGGGAGTTAATAAGGGCTTCAGGCCCTTGCGTTCCGAAATGCCCAATAATTTCCCATCAGTGTCAGCTATCCCGGCAAACCTTATGGCTGGATTAATAGAGAGTATGCTGTCGCAAAATTCCTTGTAAAACTCTTGTCGCTGCTTTTTCAAACCCCTCTAGCTATGACAGGAGCTTATATTTTGAGTTTTGTGGAATCGGTTATGGCCAATTTGAAATGGGTCACCGAAACATAAATTATGATTCCATGCTCTAGAAGCTTTTAATTTCTGTCACTGAGGATATACTATACGATTTGAAACCCGCCGGTCTCGACAAAATGTCAATCACAGACCCTTTGACTATAGGTATTATAGGAGGGGGACAACTCGGCAAAATGATTGCTTTGGCGGCAAAACGTATGGCATTAAAAGTATGTGTTCTTGATCCCTCAAGCTATTGCCCTGCTACTTCAGTATCAGATGAACTGATAGTCGCTGATTTTAAAGACGAGAATGCTATCAAAAAATTAGCTTGCAAATCAGATGTGTTGACTTACGAGATCGAATTGGCAAATACCAGAGTTCTAATGGATTTGTCCTCGGAAAATCACAATTTGGTTAACCCGTCGCCTAGGACACTCCGAATTATCCAAGACAAGTATAAACAGAAATCCTTTTTAAAAAGATTCGGGCTGAGAACCCCTCCATTCTCTTTGATCGAATCAGAAGCGCAACTCTCACGGCTGTGCAAGGTATATGGATTCCCCACAATCTTGAAAGCCTGCTACGATTCCTATGATGGCAGAGGCAACTATACTATAGCGTCAGAAAGAGACATCCCTCTCGCCTACTCACATTTTGGCTTGGAGAGGAAACCGATGCTAGAGAAATACGTAAATTTTAGAAAGGAAATCTCCATTATGGTTGCCAGAAACCATAACGGCCAAATTTCCTCTTTTCCTGTAGCAGAAAATTTACACCGAGATCATATCCTACACATGAGCATTGTCCCAGCTCGTGTTTCATACAACGTGGCGAAGCGCGCAAAAAAGATGGCCGAAAAAACGCTTGGATCCCTCAAGGGAGCTGGCATTTTCGGCATTGAGATGTTCGTAACGGAAGAGGACGAAGTGCTCATAAACGAAATAGCTCCTCGACCACACAATTCAGGCCATTATTCAATTGAGGCATGCTCGGTTTCTCAATTTGAGCAGCACATTAGAGCAATCTTGAATCTCCCTCTAATGGAACCAAGACTATTATCTCCGGCCGCTGTCATGATGAACTTATTGGGTCCAGAACGGTTCGAAGGAGCATATGTTATAAGAGGTTTAAGGAAAGCATTTTCTATTCCTGGTTTAAATCTTCATATCTATGGCAAGAAAATGTCTAAACCTAGACGGAAACTCGGACATATGACAATTATTGGGAGCTCAGTAGAAGAGGCATTCGCAAAAGCAAATGAGGCAAAAAAGGCAATTAGAATTGAAAGAGAAAAAAAATGATTTAGGAACTACTAAGGTTCTTGTTGGTATAATTGTTGGAAGCGACTCAGACCTAGTAATTATGAAGGATGCTGTCGAGATCTTGGACTTCTTTGGGGTAAAAAATGAGCTTAAGATTGTGTCAGCACATAGGACTGTCCAAAGAATGATTCTATACGCAAAGAATGCAAAAAAGAGAGGATTACAGGTTATTATTGCGGGGGCTGGCGGTGCTGCACATTTGCCCGGGATGGTTGCAGCTATCACACCACTGCCTGTGTTGGGAGTCCCAATAATGAGTTCCTCCTCAAAGCTAAATGGCTTGGATTCCCTGTTGTCCATAGTGCAAATGCCTGCTGGTGTCCCAGTGGCTACCTTAGCAGTCAATGGTGCAAAAAATGCAGGTATATTGGCCTGCCAAATATTAGCATTAAGAAACAAATCTTTTGCCAATAAGATTGAGAACTACAAAAGAAATTTAGAAGTAGAAGTGCTCAGGAGATCTGCAAAACTAGACCATATGGGTCTTATGAAGATGATAAAGTCAACACTCTCTAAGGAATTAGTTAGGTCTGGTCCGCATAATCATCTAGATGAGGACTATGCGGACCCGAAAGAGCACCAAACAACTTGAGGTAAACACGACAGTCCCTACCAAATGATCTGACTTACATAATGGAGGTATTGCCTTTGAGTGATTTCTATTGGATTTGGATCAGGGGATTGTTTTGGCCATTTTTATTGCTTATGAAAGGAATAACGTTAATGCCGTCATGTGCTCTAGTGATGAAAAAATGTCGCTACAATAAGACTGAGAAAGTAGACAATCGCTAAAGCCTTTACTGTCTTTCCGAGGACCATAGCAACGATGAATTTATTTAAGTTGTACTTCTTGATTCCAGCGATAATCGGTATCACGTCTCCACCAACAGGGATCCACGGTGAGAAAAATATAAGTAACCACCCATACCTTGCCAAAAGAGCATAACCTCTTTCGCTCCTTTTATCATCAAATCGTGTTATCTTTCTTAATCGATGTGAAAGATGAACGCCAGTATAACCAATGTAATATGCGATAAACCCACCGATGACTGAGCCCACAGTCAATACGAAAAAAATCCTAGCACCATTTTCCTTAGCGGCAATGAGTGTGGCTGTGGTGAGTTCGGTTGGTATAGGTATAAAGGATGAGAGCATGCCATTAAGAAAAAGCCCTAACAGTCCATATTTGGTAAAGAAAAGCGTAACCGAAGGCGGAAACATGGATAGGGCAGGGAACGTCACGATGGATAATCAGTACTTAAAGATGCTATTAATTGTTGATAATGTTTCAACAATTAATGTTTCATTCATTTTAAAAATATCTCTATTTCTTTCTCTATCTGGCGGTGATTGACCGGTGGTGAATCGGTGGATTCTATTCCTCACGAGCGGTCCAGACGTGAGATGTCGACAGGCCAAATACAACCAACTATAGACAAATTGCAAATCGGCTCCGAAAGACTTTTGCTTGCGGTGTGTGCGTAGAGTTCATCGGATATAACCACTTTCCTAATGGGGGTTTATAAGCGGAATAATAAGGAGATCAGACTATTAAATCTGGCACAACCAAATATGTTACACGCTTCGATCGAAAACCTCTCAGACAGGTTCAATTATACTGAAGAATGATTTAGGGTGTATTGAATAGGATAATGTTGGCAAATATTTATACGTAGATCCTGAAAAATATGATCGAGTATTCAGGGATCGATAAATGTTAAATGACTACCAAGACAAGCACGTACCAAGCAATAGCTCTATGATTTCAACACCTAAACTGGAGTAGGTACAACCGATGGCTGTACAGAATAGACAACCAGTTACGGCGGAAAAATTTAGGGAAATGGATAGGAAGCGCTGGTTGGTGAGATATATGGTCATTGCCAGTATTGCGGCCATATTAGGAATTAAGATATTTTTGATAATCTATGTTGTTGATTTTACTGTGGGTTTTTATAGCGCTCTTACGTCATTTGTTTTGTTTAACCTTTTTTTTCTATCTTGGGTAAAATTCCGTGATCCCTTTATTGCAGTTAAAGATATTGTAATCCCTGAAGACAGAAAACCGTTAGTTACGATCATGGTCCCCGTCAAGAATGAGGAAGGCAATATCAGGAATTGCGTAGAGTCTTGTATCAATTCTTCCTACTCAAACAAGGAAATAATCATCGTTAACGACGGAAGTACCGATGGAACTGCTGCTATACTAGATGAAATAAGAAGGGAAGTTGGTCCAGAAACAAAATTGCATATAATACACCTCTCAAAGAGCATAGGGAAAAAGGCCGCCATCGAAGCAGCTTCTCAGATTGCCAAAGGCGAGATTTATGTTATGATGGACAGTGACTGCGACCTCTATTGGGATGCGGTAGACAACGCAGTGAAGATTTTTTACTCGGATCGCAGAATCGGCGCTGTTACGGGACATGCTAGGGTTAGGGATGCAAACAAGAATACATTGCTCAAAATCGAAGACGTATGGTTTGATGGACAATTCAGGTTACTAAAGGGAATGGAGACAGCATTTTCTTCTTTGACTTGTTGCTCTGGGGCACTGTCAATTTACAGACGGGAGGCTGTTCACAGTTTCTTGTATACTTGGGCCCACGATCGCTTTTTAGGCATAGAGAATTTCAAATTCGCTACCGACAGGAGGCTTACGGCATATGTTCTTGGTGTAAAACCTGAGGATGTATTAAAGTCTCAAAACAAAGAGATCAGAGAGCAAGGCAATAATGCTAAGACGGCCGATGATGGTTATAAAAACGTCCCGATTCTTCAAACAGGCAAAGATGATCTCAACACTATGAGATCGTCCTCGGATCCAGATCAAGATGATAAGAAGAAGGATCGACGAAGGTATGCCTGGAAATTGGTCTACAGCCCAAGCATAAAGGTCACTGCTGGTGTTCCCACTAATTTCCCTGACTTGGTACGCCAACAAATACGATGGAGGAAGAGCTTTATCAGGAGTCTTCCAGCGACCGGTGGGATATACTGGAGAAGGCCATTCTACGCGGCTTTTCTCTATTATCTAGTTTTAGCCCTTAAACTCACAAGACCTCTCATAGTTCTCAAAATAATGTTACTTATTTTCTCTGGAGACTTGGCCACTGTGGTTTTCTATATGGCTGGGCTGATGTACACTGGAATGCTTTACGGTATAGATACTAGGCTAAGAAACCCCGGTTATCCATACTGGATATACCGTCCACTATTTACATTCATCTCAACGTTCATTTTAAGCTGGTTAATATTTTACGCAGCGATAACTATCAAGAAAGAAACATGGAGATAAATTTACAGGTCTCCATTTTTGAACAAGCCAATTGAATTCTGCCCTTCTCCCTTCACTAAGTTCTTGCTAAAATTTAGATTTAGCAAATTTAAGGATTTATATTTTTTATAATGTTGGCGTGGTAGATGTGGATATTTGCTTTTGGAGGATCAGGTGATCACAGGATTTATTTGATTCAGATCAAAAGGACGCCTAAACTGGGGTAGATGTTTGAAAGAATCTCAGGCAAGGAGTATGTAAGACCCTGGTGGATAATATAAAATCTATTCTATTTATTGATTAGTCCGTTCGCTCAATTCGGTTTGTAACCTCAAAATTGCTTCTAGTAGGGTCTCCCTCTTTGATTCTTCTGTAACCGCGGCCCTAACGTCTTCAGTTATCATTTTAGATATATCCAATTTCCTTCGTAAGCCTGGCACCAAATTGTCGTATACGCCTAACACATATACTGAACTGTGCAATTCTTGCATTAAATTAAATAGCCTCACCACTTCCGCTGTATTCGAACTTCGCATTCTGTCATACACTAAACGTTTCATCTCACCTATCGAGTCTAATATACCTGTAATATATGCCGGACCAGAAACATTGAGGCTCTCCCTCGCTGGAAGAGATGAGCCTTCGCAGATTGATTTTAGCATTGATGCCTCAACAAACTCTTGTTCCGCATCTAAGATGTATTTTTGCAGATCTGTTTGGGCAATCGGTCTAAAGCCGTCCAATAATGTGCGGGCTTCTTCTATCATCTTTGTGCCTTCTTGAATTTCTTGACGATGCATGCACACAATTGACTTTCCGCATAGAAGGACTATCTTGCGGGTCCCTTTTATCAGGCTCTCCCTTCTTTCTTCTATATTTTTTAAATGCTCATGAATATCCTCTATGGAGTCCTGAATATTAGAAATCATCCGAGCTTTGCGATAAAGAAAAGGCTATATTATAACCTTGCTAGCCTTTAATGTCCCTTAAATCGAGTCCGTTGTTTATTAATATGAGATTTCACATAAAGGGCATTCGAAACCTCGGGAGTCTCGATTTCTTGTATTTATCACGATATATAGCAAAAGTGGCTCCATTGTACATACATTTTATAATTGGGTACTCAGATTTTTTACATAGTGTATCTGCAAGCACGTAATGTTCTGCAAGTTGTCTTCCTTCGTAAATAATATCAGATTTTCGCTGCAGTCTTCTTTTCCTCATGAATTTGAAAGCCAAGATAATGTGCCTCTTTTCATAATAGCTAAACATACGATCAATTAGGACACATCGTTCAATCTGGTCTGCCGGAACGTATAATATATCGCCTGTCCCTGATTTTGCCTCTATTGTCAATAAGGTGCCTGTTTTATTGTTGACTGCTACGATGTCTGGTAGACCAGTGCTGGATCCGCCCAACCGCCTCGCATTCCACTCACCATTATTCAGTCTTTGAACTAATTTGTGTTCGAAACTATAGCCCCTACTCCGTCTTATGTTCCCCAATTACGCTTCACAAGTCCCAGGAAACATTCGGCCTCGTTTGTCTCCTAGTAAATAATGAGTCACCTGAAATCTTATGAAATATCGTACTCTTAAAAAAGTATCCATGAATCTAAAATAGCCGTTCGGTGGGCTGATCTCACAATCGGTCACGTGTGTACAAAGTTACCTACACAAATCCTCCTACTTCGTACTCTCTGCACTTTTGGAGTCAATCGAGAAATTTTTTAGCTTTTTCGCAGCAATTGCAGAAAGTATAGCTCCCAAGTATAATACTGCCCCAATGATTAAGTTTCCGTTAAAGCCTATAATCATAGAGAGTGTAGCAGTAAGCACAGTTCCCACTACGGAGGCAACTATATTCACACCCCATAATAGAGTTATATCCTCACTAGTACCTCTGAGTTCAAGTTCTCCGCTTTTTGTTTCATTTTTTGCCCGGATACTATGAGATGCCATTCGAGTGATGGACGGAAACTGAAATCCCATAAGAAATCCCGCGGGAAAAAGCAAGAGGAAAGTTATAGCAATCCTTTGAGTTAGTGGCAAAATAATTGAATTGTCAATGATACCTTGTAATGCGGAATCATAGAATAACACTATTCCAATCAACGGCGGGATGGACACGAGTATCGCATTGTACGGATTTCTGCCAAAAAGCTTTCCACTCGTATAAGCACCGATCCCAGTCGATAGCAAAATGGAAAATAGAATAACACTTAATGCCATGATCGGAGTTCCGAGCAGTAGCAAGAATTTCTGTATGAAAGTTATTTCCAAAAAAATAAATCCCAGCCCAATGAAGATTGAGAACAAAATGTGAAAACGAGAAGATGAACTTAATTTAATTTTGTTCGCTTTTGAGTAATACACCAAAATCAAGCCAATTGCCGCAGATAAAACAAGTACGGTTTCAATCAACAAGATCATTTGTGTCGGCAGTAGTTGATTAGCAAAAAAGAATGGAGAGTCATCGGTGGGGGGGCTCAAAAACCCAAGTGAATTAAAGTTCACATTCGAACTGAGGGCAGTTTGACTGTTGCCTGAGTCAGTCTGTTCGTTCATAAACAATCTGTTATAAGGTGGCTGCACGTAGCCGTACGGCATTGAAATGATTTTAGCGTTGCTTGCTCTAACCCGGTCTTTTATTACGGCAAGCTGGGAAGAGGAGAATGGGCTATTTTTTATCATCAAAAGGACCGGATAGAACGTTCTCTGTGGGTTTGGACCAAATGTTAATCCTGGGCTATCTTCCACAGCAACGATTTGCTTATTCAAATCCTGCAGATTATTTTGTTTATCGTACTCTCGTAATGCTTCCACAACGAGCGGAAGTAGCCTCGGCAATTCAGTACTCCATCTTACCATGACCAGCTTTCCATCTGGGCCATTTAAATGGGATAAATACTGTTTGAAGGCCTCGACCGTATAAAGATAGTTTTCAGATAAGGCGTAGCCCCCAGCTAACTGCGCAGCCCACGAGTCTACCAGTTTAATGACTATTGTATCGTATTTCTTATTAGTTGAACTGATAAATCTCCTTCCGTCATCCAGATACAATTTTACATCTTTACGGTCGTACAAATTCCCCGCATGGCTTCCCCCAAATTCCCTTGCTGCCGAAACTATTAGCGGGTTCAATTCTACAGCAGTTACGTTCTTTGAACCCGCAGACAGCGCTACTAGAATGTCCTCGCCTCCTCCACTACCGATCACCAAAGTTTGGCTTCCATTCATCCTAGATATTTCGTACGGGAGAAAGTCCATGTAGCTTTTTAACCAAATTTGGTCAGATTTTGACCCATTCCATTTCAAAATCGGGGTAAGAGCATCAGCGTCAATCAAGATCGATGCAAGATCTTTGAAGCCGGATTTATTAGGATCACCCACATGTCTTACGACATCAATTCTAGAAAACGAGTTCCAATCTGTGGCCGCATCGTAGTATCTAGAAGTGTTCGCTAAAATATAGCGCAGTCCTTTATTAACTCCTGGTTGAATCGCTAGCAAATTAGAGTGCAGATTTGCAGCCAGCAATACAACTGATGCAAAAAGAATAACTAAACCATACAGAGCAGGTTTCATGCTGAACGGAATTGACACATTGGCTTTTTTTTTGCAAACCAAAGATGAAATATATGCAAAAAGTGCAGGTAGGGTCCCTAACAAGCCAATCAAAATTATTACTGACTCCGCCCCGAGGCCACGAATTATCGGGTCTAAGACTAAAGTTGCAGCTGCGCCTCCTGCAAGGTCGATAAAGTATAATTTGGTTATCTGACTTGGCATCGCCAAATAGATTAAGGCCATAGAAAGACCTGCAAAGAAAAATGGAATCGATGAAACTAAAAAGAATAGATATATGAATGAGGTACTGGGAGGTATGAGATGTCCTACCATAAACAAGAATACAGGCAATGAAATGGCAAAAGCTACAGTAGATTGTATTATTCTGGTTGGCAATTGCACTTTTTCCAACCTATGTTTTGAAACATGAATCATCAAGGCCCCTATTCCTAGTCCAAAAAATGCTACTGATATTGCCATAAAAGCATAGTTATACCATAAAATAATTGAATACATTCTAGTCAGAGTCAGCTCAAACAGCAAAATACTGAGGGACAAAATGAACAGTGAAACGAGAAGAAACGTAAGCAATAGTTTCATTTATGTTTTAAATCTTGTGGGGAATACACCATATAGGTTTTCGTACTCAAAAAATCATTTTATCTCAGCTATAGCGATGAAATTTGCCATTTGGAAGTCCCATGACCTTGATTGGTCTCTCGAACTTTTAAAATAGAGCTTGCTATTATTTAGTTATAAATCGAACCCTCTCAGTAGAAAGCAACCAAACCAAACAGGCTAGCGTTTCAAAGTAATTTAGTAGCGCTGGTCGGTTACAACGCTTTGACAAGTTTTGTCATTTTATCCAAGTTGACTTCGAAGCCAAACCTGCTTTCCTCTTTCTTCATATTACGGTACATGCTCAGCAACAATCTCATATGTTTCATCATGTTTAATTTATTAGACATCTTTAATCTTACGATTCGGTACACATCATCGTAATAGGCAAACCTTTTCAGAACCGCTTTTGAATACTTTTCAAAATTAAATTTCCCAGGCCCGCTTATTTCTAATACATCAAGAAAAATATCGCAACAAATCAGCGAAGGTATGATTCCTTCTCCCAACATTGGAAATACACAGCCTATTGATTCACCCACACCTATAACGTTGCCAGAATGAAATGGTTGCATCCTCTTGGGTGGGGCGAGGCGGATTGGCCTACCGATTTTCCTCACAATTCTAGCTTTAGGGTGATCGATAAGAAACGCCTCGATACCTTCATATTTTTTATCAATGTCCCCGGCACCCATGTAGCCACGGTTGTTATCGAGCGGAAAATACCAAAAGTATCCTCTTGCTCCTTTGTATCCAACAACATAAAATTCGTCCATGCCTTCGACATTCTCTAGTAGGTATTCGTATGCTGGAATTAGGAAATCTTCGGTCGCCCTTGGAAGCATCGTACGGTGCATACCTGTACAATCAATGACATAATCATACTCACTTGAATTAAAATTACTGGGGGTGCATTTTCGATTGTACGTGATTTTCACATCTCTTAGCAGATCTTGTTCCCATTGCTGTTTGTTATATGTCACTAACCCATTCAATTCCAAGTATTCTCTTACTTTATTGGGTAGATCCATTTTTAGTGTCTTGCCGACATGATAAATGTAATCATCAAAATTAAGGCCAGCTTGTTTTGAGAATCGAGAGAGCATATTCCTAGAAGCTGCCCACGCACAGACAGCCCAGTGATTTTCTTTTTTTGAGGATTCAAATATTTCAATATTATGGCCACGTTCCCGAAGCATTTTGCCTAAATAGCTTCCAGATAGCCCAGCTCCGATAATGGCCATGTTCATCGATGAAACTTCACTCTGTTGTTGATTTATAATCCTTCTCGTTCAGTCCAACACGCTAGTGAGGGGTTTCATCAATTCATATCGATAACTCGTGATCTATTCCTACGTATAAAATAGTTAATTTCATTAGAATATAGAATTTAGTTGCGGATGAGTTGCTCAATTAGAATAAAGTGAAGAACCGTTCTTCTCTTACTTAATTTTTGTCGACAGGAGCTTTAATCTATTACGCAGAATTGATCATTGGTGAACTCGCACATAACCCTAATCGTAATCGGAGGAATTATGTTAAAGAAGAAAAGTTAAGGTCCGATGATTAGTAGAAGGACCACTTATACTATTCAATAGTTACAATCGATAACGTGAATACATACTTATATTCAATAGACACGAATCTAGAATTTAGTATAAAGAGTAGGTTTGCATAAATAGTTTATCTCCGAGCCGTCATCTGAATGAAACGAACTATAATGTCATACATGGTAGCGACAATCTTGTCTCTGACGGCAGTGATTGGCTTGGCAATGCAACCAACAGCTCAAATGGCACACGCACAAACACAAACTCCATCGACATCATCATCAGCATCAACTACTACAATAACACCTATCACAAATCCGGCTTGCGGCGAAGTAGTGCAAGGGAACGTTAACTTATCGGCGAATCTTAATTGCACTGGAGACGGCCTAATTGTAGGAGCCGACAACACAGTCATAAACTTAAACGGCTATACCATAACTGGTCCTGGGCAACAGAGCTCTAAGGTAGGAATAGTAGTACCCGATAATGACAATATTATGGTCAATGGTCCGGGCTTAATCAAAGGGTTCCAAGCTGGTATCTTGGCCACAGGCTCTAGCAACGTGCAGGTAAAATTAGTTATCTTGCAGAACAACGAGATTGCAGTCTTCACAACAGGATCGAGAGGCACTCAACTTTCAGAAAACACTATAACCAACAATAATTTGGGAGTAGCATCTCACTCCAGCACAGGCGCAACTATAATGTCTAACATGATCGAAGGCAACCAGCTCGCGGGTGTAACGCTAGTAAACACAAAGAAATCTATCATTGCGGCAAATAACATCGAAGGTGGTCAGAATGGTCTTTTCCTTGACGCACAAAGTATGGACAATACGATAAACATGAACAACATATTGCATAATGTAATCGACCTCAATAATGCGAACGGATTAGCACCAAACATAAACGTCAATTCATTTGCAGACAATAACTGCATGGTCAGCAACCCCAGCGGCCTTTGTATAGGCAGATAAACTACACAAGATTTGTTTGGACACCGTAAAAGGGTTACCCCCATATCCTTTTTTTGTCAATTATCGATATAATGTAAAGTGTTTACTTATCAATTTGCCTGTTCTAAAGCAGATCATGTGACAATTCTCTTTTAATCTTTCTAACTGTACTTTCAGCTAGAATAGTAGGTCGAAAGTGATAAATTGGAGACAAATTCTCCTTTAATAATGAACAAAAAACGACAGACGAGCTATTTGTTATTTCTGTTGTCGATAATAACCATAACTGGAGGATTGTCGTTTGGTCACGCCCAAGCCTTATCACAAGCGGCTAGCATAGCTGTGAAAGCTGGCTCGAGTGCGGCTTCTGATCTAAGTGGAACCAGTGGACTTTCTACATTCCTTCCACCAGCATTGACTAAATCTATAATTAACGAAGTGCGCAACACGAATGCCACGTCCTTTGCTCTTCACAACGCGCTCAATGCAACTACTGCCGCATTGCACAAAACTGCAGGTACAAACGCGAGCAGCGCCGCTGCTGGCATGAATAAAACTGCAGGTACAAACGCGA
>JBPYDP010000003.1:0-92599 GCA_051985775.1 Candidatus Nitrosopolaris sp.
GCGCAGCCCTTATTTCCGGACCTAGTATTAAATTTGATAACTTCGTTCAATTTGTATTTTGCTTGGCAAATTTCAGTAGCATCATCCTCAATCTTCTGAAATAGGTCAAGAGTTTCTTTTCTTGATACATCATCTTTAGCGGTGTCTAGGAGTGTTCTTAAGATGCGATCCAACTCGCCAGTGATCACAAGATAGAATCTCATGCATAGGAGAATAAAAAGTGTCGAGTGACAAAAGTAGGAGTAACAAACGATTTATGAGCAAATGTGCACGTGAGGATCAAATTAAACAACAACAACTTATATTACTGCCAATTGGCCTGCTGCATACTAAGTTGAAAGAACGGAAGAGAAGAGGTCGCATCAAACACCGAAGATATTCCACCAAAGTTGGCAATGAAACTCCTAAGGAGAAAGGGTTTAGTGAAAATGCTGATTCCAAAGAGATACAGAATCAAAATGAGTCCAAAAATGAATCATATTCCCAACACGAAGACGTATCATCCATTACTGCTTTGGCTGGGGTTGAATCATCGGATGAGTGCGAGAGTTCTCAATCCTCCAGTATATCGTTAAGAGATCAAAATACTTTCGACGACGACTACAAGAAGGCTGTCTCTGTGGTTCGGAAAAAGGAACAACCCAGTCTCGAATCAGCAAGCTTTCGACCCATAATTTCTGCAAATTCAAGTGGTCAGGAATATTACCTGAATTTAATTCAACAAACACTCTTCACTATAGGTGAACCAGTACAATGGGATCCGTTTTTTGAATTTCAAAGAACGGATTATCCTAATCCAATCATTAGTTCGATTACATTTTGGCGGAAAATCTTGTATAACTGGTTCAAAATATGTGAAGATTTTAGCGATTATTCATCAACGATGTTAAGGGAATATTGGATTAAGCCTTTTTCATTCATCTCTGGAGGCAAGTAGGCTGCTAGTAGTCAATCTAATTGTTAGCAATTTTTGATGTAACTCAAATAAAATTCAAAATAAGCATATCGTAAAATTCATGGCTATAGAGAGACGGCATTTTTCTGGTCTCATTGGAAATTGAATTTCATGGCCCATAGCTTCGATTATATTGTTCATTAACTTGCAAAAAAACCCTAAAAGCTCTGCTATACTAAGAAATCAATTATTACACGCACATAGATTCGATTCATCCTTACTCTTTCAATTGCAAGTTATCATCGAAAATTAAACAAGAATAACAAATTTCATGCTACGATAAATAAGGGGGACTACGTATGAAGCTCTAAGAATGCACTCTCAAAGACAACTTCAAAGAAGGAAAATCTCTGAAGCGCTTGTAATAATTGCGATGGCCCTAGTTCTGATTTACATCGCTGATGCTGCTGTGGGGCAAGGTAAACAAGGCTTTTTGCCACTAAGTGCTGCTTTGCGCGGAATGTTGTTCGGAGCCTCCTCCATCATCTTGTTTTTCGTTTCGTTTGGGGTGGGTTTTGGTCAAAAGTCAAAGATCACTTCGTTTTTATTAATAGCAGGTGGGGCAATAACCGGAACCTCAGTTTTAGGAGCAGCATCAATGGCCAAAGGTGGACTCCCAGCAATTCAAGCCTCATTTCTGGGTATAGTCATAGTCGGCTATATTATAATGGGGCTGGGAATATTCAGGTTGCTTCGGAAATTGTAGGCGGTTCTGTGCCGTCAAGCACCGGCCTTGGTTTGAAAACTGGATACGCTCTTAAGGACCACTCGAATCTGTTATCGAAATCATTCAATAATACCGATTGCTCGTAACGGTGAACCTGTTGCACCACAGAGTTTGAGAGGAGTAAACATAAAAGTAAAGGATTTTCCGATATCTATTCTTTCTAAGTTACACAAGTTCTCTATTACTAGAATATCGTTCGACAATAACTTCTTATGAGATGTGAGTGTATTGTCTTTACCTATATCTATACTAGGTGTATCTATGGCGACTGCATTTATTTTTTTGTCCAGGAGAAACTCTGATGCATCTTTTCCAAGGCCAGGGTTGAGCATAAAGTAATCTCCTTCTGTTTTTCCATACCCTTTTCTGTACATCGTTTGCCAACCCGTATCGATTACTAAAGTGTCGTTGGGCTTGATAGTAAGGCCAGTATCTACGATATCCTCGCGAGTAATAATTTCATTTGGTCTTTTCCTTATCCGCAACAACAATGCGCCTTTGCAAACAAATCTAACTGCTTCGATCTGATCGATGCTTTTGCCATTAGGTGAAAAATGCGAAGGTGCGTCAATATGAGTCTCGGTATGGGTACTTAGAAACATCACCTCAGAGTCATATCCATGCACATCAAATTTTGACCATTTAATAAATGTGGGCCGAGGATATCCAGGAAACACTATGCTATTTGGCGAGATTTCACGAGTGAGATCGATAACCTGCACAGCATTCAGTGACTTGGTTACAATTATTAATTTTATCTGGACTTTTTCCTCGTCACAACGAAATTTACTTATTGGTTACAATCCCGATGAACATGGTTACAGTTATCTTTAACTCACCTTGAAATTTAGAGAGCTTGAAAAGAGTTTAATAACTGTTGTGAAATTACTATAATTAATGCCAACTGCATACGTATTAATTAACTGCGATCTTGGCTCTGAGGAGGAAATATTAAGGGAATTGAAAAAATTAAGTGAAGTTATTGAAGTGAGCGGTGTGTACGGAGTTTATGATATAATTTTGAAGATTAAATCCGATACGATGGACAAGCTCAGAGAAACCATTACGTGGCATGTAAGAAGAATTGATAAAGTAAGATCAACGTTGACTATGATTGTAATTGAGGGTCAAGGCGACAAAGGCAAAAAACAGAAACTTGACTTCTAGTACTAAGCGACTCTTTGTAACAATCTAGATAGATTGACTATATTTTGTTAATAAGACTTTCAAATGTACTTCCAGTAATACTGTTCTGTATAGGGATAATATGATAAGCCAGTGTATTCTTCTTCCAGTTCGCGATATCTCTTACAGCAAGAGTTCTGTCTGTCACATGTGTTAAGGCATGTTTACGAAAAATTAGAAACGAGCGCAAGTGTTCTAATCAGAGAGAATGACGATATGTTGGTCCTTGCCGTTTGAAAGTATAGACGTATAATTTGAATACTGCTCATGAGTGCAACCACTTACAATAATCATCATTCCTCCTCGTACCATCCAGATCTCAATTAACTCCAGCTTCTACAGGTCCCTGGGAGGGTAGACGTGATGATCGGTAAAATCGTTGGTCAAAGTGCCAATGTGCTCGGAAATTATGAAATTTGGTTCATATTTGAAATCTATGCTAGGAAATCGTTAGCGTTAAACTATTAGTTTCTAATCAGAATTCCCTGCCTAGGGCTACTTGAGCTGACAGTTTTAATTTGACTACCTTCATGTAGGTTATCCAATCTATTATATATCTTACCTATTCCAATCATCATATATAACCGTGGATAATGTCTTTAACATTCTAAGTCCGAAGGGGTTAAACGCTCTTATTTTTAGTGATCCTTACGCAAAACTTTGTTACACTACAATGCTTGTTAATCATTGTTGCCTACATATGCAGAGCCAGTACTATAAACAATCTTCTGCTCCAGTAAAAGAAGTGATTTACATAGATTTGGATACCACTTTCAGCGCTTATGTTAAAGCCGGAATACTGTTAAGAGAGTTGAGCTTGATTCCGACACCCAATAACAAAGATATTTTTGCTGCTCAGACCATAGAGGACATTGATAAAAACCTCACTATATTTATACCAGTTATGGGTAGCTTTGAATCAATATTGAGTAAAGTTATCGACTCAATTTCTGACTCTACTCTTGTCATCGTTGATTCTTTAAATTCCTTTTTTAATTTGTACTACGATAAAATCAAAATCGAGACCGGAAATGGGCTAACTAGTGTAAACCATCTGCTCTCGGTATTCCTCATGTTACTTGTTAAGTTTGGTTCAGAGTCGCGAGTCCCAATCCTTGCGACTAGCATGCTTCGCTATAAAAAAAGAGTGGACTGGATTCAGATACCTGCTAGCAATCGACTTCTGAGAAGAAAAAGCATCACTACACTCTTTGTAGAAATGACTAATGAACAGGATCTGTCTTTAAAAATAACAAATCATCCTAGCAGGCCAAAGCAAACGCTTATTTTTCAAGATTTGGGGATGAAGCTATAGTAATCGTTTTCCTATTATTATAGTATTGCGATCAATACTTGTGACGAATCCCAGTGATATTAGAGAAAGCAGTTCTACACCAACCAACTATTGTAATTAGGACAAGCTTTGGGTTGTGTTATTACCAATTTTTATCTTCTCTGTGCTATATTATTATGAACCCATCATGCCTGGAATTTTGAAAGGTGTCCGGTAAACTTTGGTGACTGCTATTCCGTGATCAGCAGTAACCGTTACTGAGTTGAGCGAGGAATTATCCGGCGGTGAAAGAAGTACTTTGTCTCCTGGTGATAATAAAGCTAATTTGTCCTTCGCATTACCGCCGTAATTGACTACAATATTCGTCAAAGGTAACTTCCCAGTATTTGCCAGTGTAACTCTTGCAGTATTGAAAAGAAATTGATTATCCTTAATTGGATCAACGCTAATTGCATAATCCTGTCTTGCTACTGCAAAAACAGAAAACACCAAGAATACTATGATGATCACAGCTGCTCCTCCAATAAGTGCAAAGAGAAAAACCTGTCTCATATTAAGATTAATAACAGGCACAATATTTTATGTTTTTCTTCCTAAATGGCGACTATAACTTTTGAATTTTATGGAAGAACAAGAGATTTTCTATTTTCTATCGGATGATTCCTTTTTTTAGACAAAAATCTGCTATACACTTTATACGGCTCTAAACCATCTGAACAGAAATACAAAGTTAATCTGCTGCAATTATTATGCGAACTACACCCAATATTTTAGAAATGTCAAAAATTGATAGATAGTAAAGCCAGTATTAGTGAGAACAGCATTTTTAATCTACTTGCAGTTAAATCAAAAAGTACTATCTTTGCAATGATTTTTTCCAGTCTGCAATTGCAACAATATGGGGAACGCCCACAACTGTTGCAACAAGAGTAACCTGGGAAATTGCGCGTTCTCTCGACATAAACTAGGACTAGCCCGACATCCGATAACTAAATCATATTTGGCTAGACGACCTAATGAAATCAGGCTTTAATATCAACGAGTCTGAAGCCCAGTATCAGCGCGATTCCTAAAATAGTGAAACCTGCTGCCAATAAACCCCCCTGTGTTTTTGGGTTTGAAGCTTTTCCGGATCTGTATAAGAGGAAAGTTCCCGCCATTCCAATAAAAAGAATCATTGTCGTCACAATAGTCTCTCCTATCGTCTGAACGGATCTAGATGGGACAATGAAAGTGCTAGACGATTGGGTTGGTCCTTCTATAATAGAGTTGAAGACACCTGACCCGAGTAGGAAAAATACTACTATATAAATAATTGCAACGATAAGCGCCAATTGCCCTAGGTTAATGTGTGGAAACATAAGCTACCCGCAAAATATTTGTATAAAAAGCTTTGCTAAGGCTATAAAAGTGTGCAAAATGATTTTCTCTAGCAACTCATCCTTCGGCGCAAATCGCCAGTTTTACTTTAACCTATGAATTACGATAGCCATCACCTCCTCCTTCACTCCCTCTCAAAAGGGACTCAATAAGGAAATTTGGTTGCTTTTTTAGCGGGTATTAATTAACAGAGATCTGAAAACCAGCCACGCGCTTCTCGCCTTTATTTCAGGTACAACGGACAGGAGACAAGCCGATACTCATTTAGAGGGAAAAATTGATTGTTCGCGAGCAAAAATGAGGGGAGTATGGATCCAAACTTACATGTCGCCCATGCCGCCCATCCCACCAGGTGGCATACCTCCGCCTCCAGGTGGTCCCCCTGATTTGCCTGAAGCTATCACGTCGTCAATTCTGAGAATCATTGATGCAACTTCTGTGGCGGATTTGATGATCTGTTCCTTCACTACGAGCGGTTCGAAAATCTCCAACTTGGAAATATCTGCAATTTTGCCGTTCCGTACATCTATTCCAGTCCACTTTGAACCTTTACTCTGTTTTGATCGTAAATCTGCGATTGTATCAATTGGATCCATGCCAGCATTTTCAGCCAACGTCAACGGAATTACTTCTAAGGAATCAGCAAACTTTTCTGCAGCTAATTGTTCCCTACCGGTCAATGTATTTACCCAATCCCTAAGCTTTGCAGCCGTGTACGCTTCAGGAGCACCACCTCCCGCGACTATGATTGGTCTTTCCAGAACATCTTTTATGACCATTAACGCGTCATGAACTGATCTATCCGCCTCATCAACGACCCTTTGCGATCCACCCCTGATCAGTAGAGTTACAGCCTTTGGATTCTTGCAACCTTCTACAAAGACCCATTTGTCTGTTTCAATCTTTCGCTCTTCTACCAGATCAGCCGAGCCCAGATCTCTCGACGTCAAGTCATCCAGGTTACTTACGATGCGAGCTCCTGTTGCCTTAGCTAACTTTGACATGTCGCTTTCTTTAGCCCTTCTTACTGCCAAGACCTCTGCTTTGGCCAGGTAATGTTGAGCAATATCGTCTATTCCTTTTTGGCAAACAACGACATTAGCACCAGATGCAGTGATCTTGTCAACCATACTCTTGAGCATTTTGTTCTCCTCTTCTAAGAACAAATTCATCTGATCCGGGGAGCTAATGTTAATTTTTGCGTCAAATTCCGTCTTCTCAATTTCGAGAGCAGAATTGATAAGAGCTATTCTTGCTTTTTCAATCCTCTTAGGCATGCCACCGTGGACCACCTCTTTATCCAAGACAATCCCCTTGATTAATTTGGTATCAGGCAATGACCCACCAGCTTTTTTCTCTACTTTTATGTCATCAATGTCTATCTTGTGACCCGTGGTCGTTTTTGCAGAGACTTGTAAGCAAGCATTAACTACAAGCTCTGCTATCGGTTCAGACTCCCTTGACACTAACTTGGTTTGCATGGATGTCTTTGCTATTTTCAATAAATCTTCCTTCTCATTATCTCTAATCTTCAGACCAATACTATTGAGTGTCTCTATCGCCTTCAAAGCGCTCTTCCTATAGCCGTCAACAATAATCGTAGGATGAACGTCTTTTCCGATAAGATCTTCAGCCCTTTCTATCAAGGCACCAGCTAATATCACGACAGAGGACGTACCATCTCCCACTTCATTATCTGTTGCCTTGCTAATTTCAACCATCATCTTTGCAGCAGGGTGCTGTACATCAATTTCCTTCAAAATAGTTGCGCCATCGTTTGTGATTGTCACATCACCAAGCGTATCAACCAACATTTTGTCCATTCCTCTAGGTCCCAGACTTGTCCTCACTACTTCAGCGATTAACTTAGCAGCAGAGATGTTATTTTTTTGAGCATCTCTGCCCTTTGTCTGAGTCGCTCCTTCCTTCAAGATTAGTACTGGCATTCCACCAGCTGATCCCTGTTGAACTGTAGCCATATCCATATTCCTCTAAAATTTAGAGACTATGGCACAATTTGGGATATTTTAAACTTACTCCAAACCTTTATTGCATTCCTTGGTGAGAAGCTAAGGGTTCGGTGAGAATAACAGAGCCATCTAATCAAGTCCCGACTGCAAATAAAAGGATGTATACAAATTGTTGCACGTGCCGAGAGTCATTTCAATAATCTGTCGTACTTTCCATTCGAAATCTCTACGTACAACTCTTTTGCAGGTTTGTCTTCGACTTTCATACCCATACTGAGACAAGTTCCTATTACCTCCTTTACTGCTCCAAGCAAATTGCTTGCATAGGAATTATCGATCTTCATTCTAGCGATTTTAATTGCAGTTTCCAATGATATATTCCCAGAAAAATCGGCACCAGCAGTCCCTGAGCCCTTGGGCGCACCTGATTCCTTCAATATCAATGCGGCAGTAGGAGGGATACCCACTTCTACATTAAATTTCTTAGTGGATGTGTCAACCTCAATTTTAACAGGTACCTTCATTCCTGGAAAATCCTTGGTTTTCTCGTTAATCATATTGACGACCTGTAATATGTTCACACCGATGGGACCTAGGGCAGGGCCTAAAGGGGGGCCTGCGCTAGCTTCTCCCCCATTAACTAGTGCAGAAATAGTTTTTGTATCTTCCATAACCTCAAGTAATTAGACCCGAGATATAAACGTCAGTAGGTTGGCTTGTAGGTCCAAGGACACGCTGGCATAAATTTGACAATTGTAAGAGGCTTCCTTCGAAGACCATTCTCAACGCGTTACCTTCTTCAAATAATTTGCGTCCACCGTCACTGGTATCTGGTACGGGGAATCGAGCAATACCACAGTCGCTTCCTGCTTTTCATAGTCGACCCTAGTAATTTTAGCTTTCATAGCTTTGAAAGGGCCACCAATGATTTCCACGGTGTCATCAATCCCAAGATCTGAAACTACTGGCTTTTTGACAAGAAAGCCTTCTATATCCTTGAAGGGCAATTCTCCCCGAATCTGGCCTCTGACATGACGAACTCCAGCTAGCGCTTCGTAAGCAATGTTTGAATCTGGCGCCTCAACTATAATGTAACCTTTGAAATTGTCGAGAATAAGGATCGAATATATGCCGATCTTTTTTGCGTTAATTCTATTCTGTATAATATTCGCTACTATGTTTTCTTGTCCACCTGCAGTTCTAACTGCGAAAAACTTGGAATCTAAACCTAGCCTTCGTTCCGACTCTTGAGAATCTTGCTTTTTCGCCGATTCTAAAGTCGAAACCCGGTCTTCATCCTTGGATTGATTAGAGGATGCATGTTTAGGCTTTAGTGAAGGTGAACTTGACTCATCCTCTGGGCGCTCTCCACTTAGATCATTATCAAGGTCACTATCGAGTTCCTCAAGATCTTCATCCCCTCTAAGACTATGGATCATTATTTTTCAACTAGATCGAAATTACCATTTCGGATTTTATAAATTTACTTCAAGTAAATTGCAATTAGAACAAAACCAGTGGAATTGTCAGTTTTGACCATCTTGAATGAAATTAGAATATTAATATGCTTAATCTCAACCTTTCTGTTTGTGGAACTAAAAATCTTATGAGTTAATGGTCTATGTGGATTTCTTCAGATTCATTTTTTCTACAATACCCAACTGGGATTTGAACTTCTCAATTTAGATACTACCTCGCAGCCGTTTTACAACAGTGAACTATGCGACCCGCTAGAACTAAGCCAAATAATAAATTCATAAGCGGGCATTTTGCATTAATTACATAATCAGCTCTTTGGATGATCTGAGAGACTAGGAAGTTGAGTAGACTTCAAGTAGACTTCCGTGTCAAATGTTAGAACCTGTATGGCAGCTAAAATTAGTGAATGTAAGATAGATCAGACAAAAAACCGTTTGACCACAAAGCCGAGTCCGAAATATGCTCATGTTTTGACAAAAAATCAGCATACTATATTAGATTGTATCCATAAATTCGTACTCTTTCCTCACAAAGGTACTAACCAATCGATCAAGGAATCTATCTCGAGACAATCAACTGTTACCCTAATTGGCCCAAGGGGCGATTCTTGTTCGTCGTCAATTACTACAACAGTGCCAGTATAAGCAGCTTGCCTATTTAATAAGAAGTAGGTAGTATTTCCCACTCGATTATACAACAAGAGTCGTCTCAGGACTCCCATAGCGGACCTTGACCTAATCTGCTCATAAACTGTACGTAAAGACTCTATTTTATAAGACTTACAAACAATTATGCTTCCATATTTGAACTCAGGCGAACAATCGATCATGTTAGTTACAGCGACTGCCACTTTCTCAGGCGATTCAGATGGTTTGACCGTGGCATCAATCTTCAACTCAAAAGTAGTCAGGATAGGAGGCTTTTTCATTAGTCCGTTCCCCTTGCATGCACCGTGTATCTCTTGCTTTCGTGGTGCTCTTCGACCCATCGTTGTACTATCTCCATAGACTTTTTCTTCAGCTCTTTCATTGTCAAGCTATTGTTTGATAACACTTCATCAGACAATGCGATCGCTTCACTTATGCCCACAGAGACCTCACGTTTATCACGGATATCAAAATCCTGAGCGGTTAATGGTACGTCGTCTCTGCCCCTTTTTTTCAGATGTTCAAATCTTATTCTGGATGAGGCATGAATGGAAAGTAATTTAACTGATCCAACTGTTTTCAATACCTCAACTTCTGACAAGCTCCTTATCCCATCGACTACAAAATTATTAGTACCAAATCTCATTTCTATTCTTTCGATTTCTCTTTTTATCAAATATGCAATTGCTCCTGGGCCCCCGTCACTCCTCATTTTCATCATCAGTTTACCCAGGTTCGTGTCAGTAAGCTCTATCTGACTACGTTTCGCCTCTTCTCGTATTATGTCACCCATTGTGACAAGAGTGAAACCATATTCCTTCAAGAATTCGGCTACGGTAGATTTGCCAGAGCCAGGCATCCCTGTAAGACAAACTATGAGATCTAACTTTTTGAAATCTTCTTCTGTATGATTATGGACTCGAATATTAGTCTTTTTCAAATACCTTTTGTCAGACTGTTCTGCCATCTCTGTGACGTATAAAACCGTCTGCCTAAAGAATCTATTAAATATTCGCTCTTAGGTATACAGGTTGAAATCTATTTATTAACCAATTTATGCAGATAGTATAAAAATATGCAAAAAATAACTTAGCGAGTTGATTACCCTGAGGGCCTTTATTGCAGTTGATCTAACAAATACTGATCCCATCGAAAAGCTACAACAAGATTTGGTCAAAGATACAAGATGGGTATCAGGACATTTTACGCGGGTCAGAAGAGAGAACCTCCACCTCACTCTTATCTTCTTAGGGAACATCGGGTTTGAGATCATTGACAAGGTAAAGATGACACTTTCTGATTTAGAATTCGATCCAATAAGTCTAACATTGAGAAGAGTTGGTGGTTTCCCTTCCACCGAGCTTGCAAAAGTTATTTGGGTTGACATTGATGAAAGCGGCAAGAAGGCGCTGGTTCATCTTGCAGAGCAAATAGTCTCAAGATTGTCAAGAATCAATCTGAAACCAGATAGACCCTTTAAACCTCATCTTACAATTTTCCGAACCAAACGCTTCACACTAGGGTTGACTCCTGAAGTAATTGGCAAATATTACGATAGAGCCATTGCCTCAGATACAATTGACAGAGTCCATCTTAAGCGAAGTGAACTCACATCCTCCGGGCCCAGATATAGCAACATCTTTACGGTGCAGGCCAAATGAATAACGTTGATTTAATCATCTCAGAGGTTCTAAATCAAGTACAACCCTCTATTGATGATGTGAGAAAATTAACAGGGATAGCAAATGAAGCAATGAATCGCGTCAAGCAAAATATCACCTCAAAAGTGGTTGGGGTTATAATAGGCGGATCGTTTGCTAAGGGAACATGGATTAGAGACGATGTAGATATAGACATATTTGTTAAGTTTGATAACTCAATTAATGATGAGCAGTTCAGGCAACTCGGCGAGCTTATAGGTTGGGAGGCTCTTAAGGAGTTTGACCCGTACGTCCGCTTTTCCGATCACCCTTATGTTGAGGCAGTTATCGAGGGAGTAAGAGTTAATGTGGTTCCGTGTTATAATGTTTCGATAGGCAAATGGAAAAGTGCAGCCGATAGGTCGCCCTTCCACACAAAATATATGAATGACAATTTAGATGACTATAAAAGGGACCAGGTAAGGCTGTTAAAGAAATTTCTAAAATCAACCGGAACCTACGGTGCAGATATTTCAACCGAAGGTTTTAGCGGCTATGTGGCGGAGATTATGATCCTGAAATATGGCTCACTTCAGCAGGTACTTAACGTCATGTCTACCGTGGGGCCGAAGAACAATGTAATATCTATTTACGAGTATGACGAATGCAGTTTCAACTTTTCAAGCCCACTTATAATAATTGATCCTATTGATCCGAAACGAAACCTCGGTGCGGCTATTTCTGCGGTGACATTGGGGAAGCTTATACTATCTGCGAGATGCTTTTTGAGAAAGCCTTCATTGGATTTTTTCTGTAAGCACATAAAAACTCCTTTCCCAGAATTCTGGAAGCTTTATCATAATGTTTTGGTGCTCGACTTTAAATATGAAGAGCGTAGCCCCGATGTGCTTCGAGGACAACTTAAAAAAAGCGTGGTCGCAATCTCTAAGCAGTTGGAACTTGCTTCATTTAAGGTATTTCGGATTACAAGTGTTACCGATGAAAAAGGGAGCGCTGCGTTTGGCTTTTTGCTAGAATCAGTTTTTTTGTCTAGATATGCCCAAAAAATTGGACCGAAAGTGTTTATGAAAAATGAAACTGACAATTTTATTTCAGAAAATAAAGGTGATTCACTCATCTTCTGGGTAGACAGTGAAATGAGAATTAAGAGTTTAGTGAAGAGAAGGATGACAAATGCTAAACAGTTCCTAAGATATTTGCTATCTTGTAATATGAACGGTATTGGCATCACAAAGGGATTGATTGAAGACATCCGTAAATCATTTCACATCTATTCTGATGATGATTTAAACACACTTGGTATTGTTAAGGAGGCTGTTGCTGAACTTCTTACCCCAGATAAAGGCCTGTCATAGTAAAATCGACGTAGCCAGTAACGACCTTATTCCAATTGTTTGTTATCCAAGAAATATCAACCCTCAAGCATATTTCGGTCGCATAAAAGAAATGAACGATCTTGGTGTTGCTTCATTTTTGCCAGCCGGTAACACGAAAATTGGGAAATTTAATGTTCTGGGGAAGGGAGGAGTTGGGATTGTAATAAAGGTCAAAGCCAAGGACAATAAGATCTACGCTCTCAAGATTAGGAGGGTAGATGCTAACCGTTCGTCCATGGAGATGGAATCAGTGTTTCAAAGAATGGCGAATTTGGTCGATGTAGGTCCGCATGTTTATGCCAGCTCTGAAAACTTTATTTTGATGGACTATGTAGACGGATGGGATATAGGGTGCTGGTTGAATCAACGGGATATCAGCTCTAATGAAGTCCGTAATATTGTGACTATGGCGCTGGAACAATGTTACAGGTTGGATAGGTTGAACCTAGATCATGGTGAATTAAGCTTTCTGAGTCATCACCTGTTAGTATCCAAGAATGTGAAAGCACAAATTATAGACTTTGAATCTTCTAGCTTGTTCAGGCAGGCACGTAATGTAACCTCAGCGAGTCACGCGTTGCTACTTAGTGGCCGAATTTCAAAACTCATTGGCTATAACATAAATATCAAGGAGCATGAAGAGCTCGTTCAATTGGTTAGGATATATAAACAAAACAAAAATAGAATGAATTTTGAAAAAATATTGAATGCACTGGATTGATTTAAGAACATATAGTTTCATTCAGAGGGGCTATGAATGAAAGCTGAGGCATTGCCCTAAAATGAAATTTGGTGTGTGAACGCGCCAGCCAATAGGGGGTCGATCGATAATCCATAAATTTCGAAAACTTATGCTCGATTATGTCAAATAATTGTTGGTGTAAATAAAGGAGAATAGAAATACAATTCAATCCATCTCCATGGGAGGATCACAATTGTACGAAATCCAGATATTGGGCGCATTAACTTAGAATCACTAATACCATAATGGCCGAAAATACATCATCCGCAGCTTCGAATACTATTCCGTTTCCTACTTTGACTATTCTATATTTGCCTGCAGAGGCAGAAAGTATAATCGAAGAAGTGAGTCAGAAGTATTTCAACATCACTGTAGAAGACTGCCACGGCTTCTTTCACGGTGGATTAAGAAGGAAGTACAATAAAATAACCATCTGGAGCCAAGGGATTGATAGCTTATGGTTCAATGCAATCATTGCTAGGACAAAGGAACTTGCAGGGGTCGAATTTGTTCCTATCGTGTCGGGAGGCATAATGTATTCGGTTTAAATCGTAAATGTGTCTGAAATACGAGTATCGATACGCGATCATGGCTACGAATCACCCCATTGATCTCAATCGATGTGTTATAAGGTATGTGATATATGGAATACTTTCTGGCGGAGTGAGCTAGTAGGACTTTGGAACGCAAGCCTTAGGTGGGATTCGGACCCACGACCTAAGGTTTACGAAACCTTCGCTCTGCCAGGCTGAGCTACTAAGGCAATCAAATACACGCAGTTCGTGTTTCACTATTTAATCTTTAATATTTTTTCTGGAGTTTCCATCGAGTGAAAATTGTTGGAAGCTTGATTCAAATTAGATACAACAATTTAAACTAAAATATGAAAATATCCATCTCTGGGGTCAGAGGAATTTATGGAGAGGATCTAAATTTACATGAAGTTGTTAAATTTAGTAGACTATTTGCTTCTTTTTTGATTAATAAGAACAAAAGGAAGTGTGTAACAGCGCGAGATACGAGGGTTTCTGGGAAGATACTTCTTCAAACTCTGTCTGCTAGTTTGATGGAGCAAGGAATAGACGTCTATGACCTTGATGTGGCTCCAACTCCATTACTGTTTAGGGAAGCAAGGAGCTACGGTGCTGGGGTAGTGGTGACTGCTTCACATAACCCCGCAGGTTGGAACGGTCTAAAGTTTGTTACAGATGGAAGAGGGATTTACGAAGAAGAATTAGATGATATTGTCCGAGGCAGTTTCTCTAAGCCGGACAAGTTTGGTGTAACATACTACATAAAATCAAATTATCTAGATGACCTCTTCAAATTGATCCAACTTTCGGATGCCGCCAAAGATGTCGCCTTGGGGTTTGATCTTGGAGGAGGTGCTGCTTGTGGCTACATAGAGAATTTGTTTAGAAAGCTTCCTTACAAGTTTGTGTGCATTAATGATACTCCTGGCGTCTCCTCAAGGACTCCTGATCCAACTAATGATGATCTGTCTGAACTACGTTTTTTAGTACGTGAAAACAAGCTAAATTTCGGCTATGCCTTGGATTTGGATGGCGATAGGTTAGTAACGGTTAATAGTAGAGGCCAAAAACAGAACCCAGATTCGACGCTATTACTTTGCATAGCGAGTGCCCTAAAAATGGGAGCTAGGAAATTTGTCACAAGCTTGGATACAAGCAAATGTGTTGAAAAATTGATCCAACGCTATCACGGTAGATTGGAGTATTCTAAGGTTGGCGAGGCTAATGTTGTTCGCAAGATGCTAGAAGTCAATGCCGATGCTGGGGGGGAAGGAAGCAGCGGCGGCTTTATTCTACCTAAATTCAATATGTGTAGAGATGGCTTACTTGCAACAACCATTATTTCCTCATTGGATTGTGCCTCAGTCAATGATTGCTTTGTATTAGCATCAGAATATAGTCAAATAAGATCCAAAATTAGTGTCAATTCTTCAAATCATCAAATATTGCTTGACATGTTATTGGTCGCGTTGGAGAAAATATCGTCAGAAGTATCTACTATGGATGGTATCAAAGCAACGCTTGACGAAGATTCTTGGGTTCTTGTAAGAACATCAAACACAGAACAAGTGATAAGGATATCAGTTGAATCTAAAGCTACTAACATTCACTCTGTCCATAAAAAAATTATGGAAATAATCAAATCAGTTTCTGAGCATGTTAACTGAAAACGAAATTATCCATATTTTTGCTACTAATCTTGGCCGAAATGGAAATAGCTTGAACAAGAATGACATTTCCACAATCTCCTTAGAAAGGCTCAAGGACATGAATACTCTAATTCTGAAATGTGATATGGTAGTTGAAAGCACAGATGTTCCTAAAGGAATGAAAACATGGCAAATCGCTAGGAAGAGCATATGTGCTTGTGTGAGTGATTTATCCTCAAAAGGTATTAAATCGGAGGTTGCTCTAATTTCGTTAGGAATTCCTCGTAGTTATTCAAAGTTTGCGATCGAAGATCTCGCAAAGGGGTTTCAATCAGCTTCCAAAGAGTTTGATGTCAGGATAATAGGTGGCGATACTAATGAGTCTAAAGAGCTAGTGATTGATTGCAGCATGATTGGATTTTCAAAATCTCTGGAAAAAAATCTTCCGGGCAGAGATGGTGCCAAGGTGGGGGATTCAGTAGTTGTTTCTGGAGAATTTGGATATACTGCGGCAGGACTTCAAATTCTAACAAATAACGCCAAAGCATATGGTCAATTTAAAATGAATGCGATCTCCTCAGTATTGGAACCTAAACCAGCACAAAAGTTTGGGATATATTTGGCAAATTTTTTTTCTTCATCCATGGATTCGAGCGATGGACTCGGCATCTCGCTTTATGAAATTGCAAGCCAAAGCGATGTTGATATTCTTATCGACAATATCCCATCAGCAAAAGGGATCCATGGCTTCGCTAAAAAAAATCAATTAGACCACAAACAGCTGATCTTTTGTGGTGGAGAAGAATATGAAATTATTGCTACCATGTCACAGCCGAATATGCCGAAAGCGAAGGCTGCGGCTCGCCTAGCAGGATTGAAACTGCACACAATTGGCAAAGTAGTAAAGGGACACGGCAACGTCAAATTACTGGAGGGGAAAATACGTAAGTACCACAAGCTGGAGGAAAATGGGTACATTCACTTCAAGAACAACAAAACCTTTGTAGATCTTTAAGCTATCATTAGATAAATGCTTCAACATTTTAATAGTTTGTACGCACGAAACAAATTCCATGTTTCAGGATTTTTCCTTCAGCGAGGGTCATATCCGTGTCAACTACGTACCCATAATCCTATCCTTCCTAGCCATGGATCCTTTGTAGTTGACAGGTAAAATAGTGTCAATTGAAGGTTTGTATAGATTCCCTTTTAGCTCTCAATAATTTTTTGGAACTCAAAAATTCTAACTACATTAATATATCCGCCATGCTGTAGAACTCTTCTCGGTTCATGTCCACCGAAATAGCTGATATTACTCAATTTAAATGGGGAGTTGCGCATATTTTTAGTAGTTATAATAATACTCTGGTTCACATTACCGACATTAGCGGAGCCGAGACGATTGCCTTCAGCTCTGGTGGTAGGCACGTAACTGCCGACAGATACGAATCGTCTCCCTACGCTGCGATGAAATCTGCTGTTGCAGCGGCCGACGCAGCTAAAGCAAAGGGGATAAATGCATTGCATATACGTGTGAGAGCCGTGGGAGGCGTAGGTCCTAGGATCCCTGGCCCAGGTGCTCAGGCGGCGATTAGAGCTTTGGCACGGGCTGGTTTCAGGATTGGTCGGATAGACGATGTAACACCAGTTCCTCATGACACAACACGGAAACCTGGGGGCAGGAGGGGACGACGAGTATGAAATCTTTCATTTGTTGTATCTGAACACATCTCTTCTCTTGGGTCTCTATTAAGAGAGGTCAAAAGTTATAGTGACCGGATATTAGTATGACTAGACCAAGTTGGTCACAAAATTTGGAACAAGAAGGTGGAAACAAACTTGCCCAAGCAGCTATCCCAGTATTGAACAAATGTATTTTGTTTTCGTAGTTAGTATATAAGAAACGCTTTAATCTCTTCTATTCATTACGACGTTGAAGATTTCCTATGTCTCTTGGATATTTTTAACTGCCTAAAGGTTCCAACTCTGATCAATTCAAGCTGATCCCTCTTCTTGCTTCGGTACCACCAGAAATAATGATATGGCCACTATTGCAATTATCCTTCAGCCTTCCTATGATCTTTAAGCTGTTGCCCGCAGGTACAACTTGTGTTCAACACTCCTGACGTTATCGTACGCGGCGTGATCAATGTTAAGGTCAAATTTGATCCTTTTAGATTGATTACTTGGTAGTTACTCATCACATATCTTGATCTAGTCTATTCGTGACTCATTAAAGAGATCTCTCAGCTGTTTTGCTAAACCATATGCGCACATTTCTGTATTTGTCGTACGTTTCTCGGCTTGACTGCGAAATCCAAACAAGGCCATAACGCCATCTCCCAAAAATTGGTATGTCGTCGTGTTCGCGGATATTGCATCAAAGCAATTCTAAGAACTCCAAGAATAAAACAATCCACGGTATTAAGGATACCGCAAAAAAATATGGTGAATAACTGAGGAAGATACCTTGCCTGAGAGAGTCCGATTATTCATGACTACCAATACTTCCCTATCTACGTCTCAAGTATCGGTGGATTCTGATAACCTTATTTCGACTAACTTTATTTTACTAGACAATTTCCTATCTCATTTCAGAGGCGATCTTTATGTGGGCACCACATTTTTTCCGCTTGAACTCTGTGTTTAACCAAGCGATGAACTTTTCTTCAAACTTTTTTCCTTTGCAATTGATAATCTGTTCTGTGTTAACTTCATATATTCTTCTTACGAGGTGTGCCGATAGAAACAGTTTGGCGAAGTACCAACCAGCACTTGTTACAGGTGCGTCAAGAAGGAAATTATCTTTGTCTTCACTCCCTCCTCCAATCTTCTGAAAATCCTCAAGTATGCTTTCTGCTATCTTGCTATCTTGATCGAAATCGATCGTCACGAAGTCTAGAAGGAAAGAATCGATCACGGCCATAAACTCATGTCTTAGCCGAATCGTCTTGGTTCTCGTATTTCAATTTATCAGAAAAGGACACAAGTTTACCGTGATCTTGAACTCTAATACTTGTATTTAACTTTATATTTAAGCCGATGGAACGGAACAATGCCAACAACTCTCCGCCGGCTATTTTGTGGCTGATCTCACCTGATTTTATTATTTCTACGATTTTGTCTATGATTGCCTTGGTTTGAATGGGAAACTGGGTCTCTGCTAGCGCTAAAACCTCATCCCCTCTGTCGTAAAGATAATTAGAAATGATTTCTCTGCTAGTTTTAGGCAAGTTATTTTCTTGGTTCTTTGATTTCATTTTTTCTGATGCGGCTATTTTCTGTAATTCTTTCAGTTTCCTGGCCTTGATGATAGTGATATCTGGATCTTCAGGTTCAGACATTAGCCTTTTACCACTCCGACAGGTACTAATCTTGCAACCTTCGTTGCTATTCCGAGGGAATCAGAGACTTCTACCACCTTATCCACATCTTTGTACGCGCTGGGTGTTTCTTCAAGCAACCCTTCTTTGGTTAGTGCTTTAACGTAAATGCCCTTAGATTCGAGCCCCAGCCTAACTTGCTCAGCCGTATAATTTCGTTTTGCTGCTGATCTTGATATCATTCTACCTGCGCCGTGAGCTGTCGACCCAAAGCTCAATTCAAGAGATTTCCTATTGCCCAACAAAATCCAACTAGCAGTTCCCATGGACCCAGGAATGATTACAGGTTGCCCTATATTACGATACTTTAGCGGAACTTCTGCCATACCTGCTGGGAATGCTCTCGTGGCGCCCTTCCGATGAACGATCAGATCTCGTGTCCCCTCTCCCTCGATTTGATATCGCTCGACCTTTGCGATATTGTGGGCAACGTCATAAACCAGTCCCATCTCTATTTCTTGTTCACTCATGTTAAACACTCTTTCGAATGTCATCCTAGTCCAATGGGTTATCATCTCTCGATTGCACCATGCAAAGTTTAAGGCAGAATACATGGCACTTCTGTAGTTCTCTCCCTCTATAGATTGGTTAGGTACGCAAGCGAGTTCCCTATCTACCAATTCAGTTCCATACTTCTTCAGTGCAATTTCTGAAATGCGTAAATAGTCGCTGCAGACTTGGTGGCCCAAACCTCTTGAGCCACAATGAATGAGAATAGTCACTTGTCCTTCCCCAGTAATACCCATTGTTCCAGCAGCCTTTTCGTCGAAGATTTTGTCTACCTTCTGGATTTCAAGAAAGTGATTTCCTGACCCTAGACTTCCCAATTGTGGTGCACCACGTTTTCTTGCCGTTTCAGAAATACTTCCAGTATTAGCGCCTATCATCCTTCCTCGTTCTTCACACACTTCCGCATCCTGTTCCCAACCATATCCTTTTCTTATCGCCCAGTCGATACCTTCAATGAGAAGATCATCAAGTTCTGCTTTGGTGAGCTTAATTCTACCGGAACTTCCCACTCCCGATGGTATCATCCTAAAGAGTTCATTTACCAAATCCTTTAACTTAGGTTTTAGATCCCTCTCTAAAAGACTTGTTCTAATTAATCTTACCCCACAGTTTATGTCATAGCCTACGCCTCCAGGGCTAATTACGCCTTCTTGTGCATCAGTAGCAGCTACTCCCCCAACAGGAAATCCGTATCCTTCATGCCCGTCAGGAAGCACGACTACATGTTTTTTTGCACCAGGCAACGTAGCAACATTTGTAGCCTGGTGAATGGTTCGATCTGTGACCATTTTAGAAATAAGATCATCATTGGCATATATCGTGACGGGTACGTTCATGCCCCTCGAGCGATCCGTTTCAATTCTGAACTCAAAATTATTAACTTTGGTGACCTTGTGGTTGCCTATTCTGGTCACTAGATAGTTCATAATCCTTTGTGGTCTTTGAGCTACAGTCGTTATAAGCCTTACTTCAGTTTCTGATTTTATTATCAGGCTTCCAACTGTTGATACAATGGTCCTAGATCAAAAAATTAAGATCCATAGTATACCCTGCATCACTTAATAGAATTGCCTCACCGTAACAAGGTTTATCTCTGGTGTCATATTCGAGGTCTAGTGTATGCCAGTCCTTCCAATTGATGCCGGTAGATATGGCAGCATTCAGATAAAGCGAATATTTCAGGATAAAGATAAGTTGCGCTATCAGCTGACGATCGAGTCTGCGGTGGCAGAGGCACAGGCTAGGATCAAAATGATCCCGCAAAGCGCCGCTGTGGAAATTGTCAAAACGGCAAAATCTGGCGCGGTCACCTTGAGGCGGGTAATACAATTAGAGGCACTCAGCGACCACGATACTGCTGCAGTTGTTGAAGCTCTAAGTGAGAAGTGTTCGTCAGGTACGAAGCCTTGGATACACTACGGTTTAACTAGTAACGACATAATCGACACTACCCTTTCTATGCAAATTAGGGATGCTTTTGACATCATTGAGCCCAAAATCCTGAAACTCGCAGAGCTGCTGGTGAATCACTCTATCAATTTTCGGACTAGACCAGCAGTAGGAAGAACACATGGACAGCACGCAAGCATAATTTCATTCGGCTTAAAATTTGCCGTTTGGGCTTTAGAGCTAGCTACGCATATAGAAAGAATAGAAGAAGGAAAAAAGCGATTTTTGGTTTGTAAGACACTAGGGGTAGTGGGAACTGGCTCTTTAATGGGAAAGAAAGCTTTAGAAGTGCAGAAAATTGTAGCTCGGATTCTGAATCTGCGCTCACTCGATGCTGCAACACAAGTGATTGCACGAGAACGAATTGCAGAAGTTCAGTTTTTGATCGCCCTCGTTGGATGTACTTTAGATAAAATGGCCACTGAGATTAGGAACTTACAGAGGACTGAATTAGGAGAAGTTGAAGAGCCCTTTAGAAAGGGACAAATGGGGAGTAGTGCTGTTCCTACAAAGCGAAATCCAATTAAAAGCGAAAGGGTTACCTCCCTTTCCCGAATAGTCAGGTCTCTAGTAGATGTATCATTGGAAAATATCCCTCTATGGCATGAAAGAGATTTATCTAATTCCGCAAACGAGCGATTCGCAATACCAATGGGCGCTATTTTGCTAGATGAAATGTTAAAATCGATGATAGGAGTGATGGAAGCACTGAAGATCAATAGCAGTCGAATTTGTTCAAACTTGGATCTTACCAGAGGTCAAATATATTCAGAGTTTGTACTAGATGGGTTAGTTAGGAAAGGAGTCCCAAGGATCGAAGCTTATAGGGATATTCAAAGAGTAGCTTTTTGGGCCTTGGAAAGCGGAGAACCCTTGTATGACGCCATAATGAAAGACCACAAGATTGCAAAGAACCTTACTTCAGCGGAATTGAAATTTATCTTCGAACCAAGCAATCATCTAGGAGCCTCCTCACAAATAATTGCAAATGTAGCAAACAAGGTAAGGAGGGTGAAAGACAGATACCTTCACTCTAAGGATTGAAATAGCCAGGGATTCCCTTCCTTCACTTTGAACGAAAATTCTTGTGGATAAGTGAGCCATATTGCAACGCTTTTTTAGGCCTAGTTGCTGCCTCCAGGGGAACCCCGATTGACAAAGCGACTTCTCTGAGTATATGTTTGCGGATTAAATCATTGCAATTTTTGATCTTGTTCTCGATTGGGAGCCGCATTGCAAACGATATAAATCTTTCAGATAAGAAAGGCTGCTTTACTTTAACGCCCCACTCCGATGTTACCTCATTTACCTCACTCATAAGATGTAATTCATTTTTAATTTTTTCATACATCACCCGTCTAATTTGTGCGCTGCCCAGGTGATAAACCCATCTAAAACGATCGTAGCCACAAAAAAGTTCGTCGCATCCATTCGCAGTCAATATCGATAAAGTACCTGCCTCCTTAGCAAGAGAGCCAAGATACGAAAAAGCTATGCAATTCTCTAAATGGGAAATGTTTCTACAATCCATCTTAGTATACATATATTCCTGTTTTTTTTTGAAATCTTGTCTATCCAGTTCCTTGATTTTGTGAGGCAACCCTAATTTAAGGGCAATAAATTGTGAAAAATCTACATCCGGGGATCCATGAAATCCTACTGTTAGCAAATAAACATCTGCACCAATTTTTTTACAAATTTGAGCAAGCAGGGTACTATCAATTCCACCAGAAAAGGCGATTGCTAATGGAGCTTCTTCTAACGATCCAGTTACTGCGTGAAACAGCTCATTTTTCAAGTCTGATAACAAAATTTTGCAATCTACTTGCTCCGGGCAGGTCATTATGTAATCAAAAACCCAAGTTTTATAAAAGCATGAATTTTAACCTCTTCCATGGGTCTTAGGAGGGGTATTGGATTGACCTGGAAGAATTTAGGATCGAAAAATGGGGTTAATCTGGGCCATTCTTAATATTTGATCGAGATGTCTTGTATCAGATGATCGATTCTCTTATACACGAACGATTCGCTTCCATTTAATATATAAAAGTCGATTCTTTGTTCTTGTTGGCTATGTCGGAAGAAAAGTTCACAGAGGGAAATCTGATTATACTTTACGCCAATCAGAGAACTGATAAAGAAAAAACACAAAATCTCCCTACCCATATTCATGAACGCCTTAAGACCTGTTTGAACACGGTAAAGCTTATCAAAAGTTCCAAGCCGGACAAACACAAAATCGTCATTCTCATAATTTCAAGTTTTGACTCGGGGAAATTGATAAGTGACGGATTAAGTAAGGGGGGGGTTGATGAAGATTCAATTATGATTAACTCAAGCCCAAGGAGTATCTCAGAGACATTCGATTTGGTTGTACGTATGATTAGATCTAGGACAAACCCTCCACAAATATATTTTATCTGTCCTTTCTGGTTAAGTAGCATTTACGATTCGTTAGTAGAATCCAAGCTTAAGGGATATCGAGTTCAATTCGATGGTGCACCAGACCACAGACCTGCCCAAGTAGTTGAACAAGAAAAGCTCTTCGAGACTCCAAAAAAAAATTCAAGCTATTATAAGAAAAAAGCAAAAAATAAAGTAGTTGACATGCTTCTAAACTACATTTTCCATCAAAAATAACGGATTTGCCATCTGGTGCTTCAAATCGCTAAGATTTAATATCTACATCCTCTTGCTATATCGCTACATAATGCGGTCATCGTCTAGTTTGGTTAGGACACTGGCCTTCCAAGTATCTGTAGTCAACGTATACGAGGTCAGCCCGTAACCCGGGACTCTACTTTGATAAGTAGAGCGGGAGTTCAAATCCCGGTGACCGCATCTTTTGTACACGAATAGACGCCGTAATAATTCATAGCCAGGGAGGAGGAGCCCTAGTATGTTACTATTCGGTTGCTGGCTGTCCTGACTAGGTCATGTCTACGTTTAAGTCCTCGACTTAAATGACATTAGTACGATTACAGGCGGTCTAAGCTTGCTGAGTGTAAACCTACACAACGTTCTCCCCCTTTAGGGCCACAATTTCGACAGCTTACTATCAGCCGTCAGCAACTGATGAATGACTTACCGAGCTTGAGTTGGCCTGTGTCGTAGCGCTAAATTGTTTGGAGGATGAACTGACTCCTGATTCTAGGTCAGTCGTGCCGTTTACTCTCCACCTGATATTCTTGAATAACAAAGGGTTCTGCAGTGTCTTGAAGGTTTCTGAATTAGAATGAGAGTTTACAACTGGCAATTGTGACTCAACTGTAATTGTTGAGCCAGAGAGAAGCTGAGGTCTGCCATTTACTGGAATGTCTGCGTAAGACAGCGAGCCTTGACCCATAGGTGTTCCATTGGCAAATAGCTGGTAATCGATACCTGACGTAGTCAGGGTGGTATCTGTCGGATTATGGATGCTAAAGACAACGTTTAAGTTTATCAGCCTGTTGTCCGTCATGTTGAGGACCTCTACTCTGCTTACACTAATTGAGACCCTACTAAGATCTTTCGGAAGCGTAATCGTTAGTATCAAAGGTAAAAGAATGATTGCAATTGCAACAGCTGCAATCACTCCGATAAGTACGATCCTGCGGCGACTTAAGAACATGATATCTCTTAAAGTAGCTGGATGTAAGATCGAATTAAAACCTTTTCCTACATATGGACCAAAATCCTAAATTAGCAAAGAATGAGTTGATCTTATTTGATGACAACCTTTCGACCCTGCTACACAAATTCCCACTTGGCAGAATAATTAACTAGCTTTCTCGATTTTTGATCTTGGCATAGCCAAATAAATCGGGTTCAATGATGTACTAAGGAGCCTTAGGACTTTTAGGTTTTCTCGCTACTCATACTTAGATAGGCGATATGGATTTTCATTTTTTAACCGGCAAAATCCAAATAATATTAGCAAATTTACAAGCTGGAATCGATAACGGCAACCACTTATGGTTCCCCCGTGGATCTAGATTCGGTCTTACGATCTTCTACTTCTGGATGAACAATATGTTTACGTGCCAAGAATAAAAGCAGCACACCAAAGATGAATAGTACTATCGCTAAGCCCTGAGCACCTCCGTTCGGAATGGTGAAATAATAAATTATCGAAAATAAAATACTTGCGCAGCCCTGAAGAGTATATTTTAGAATTTCTCCAAAACTTGCTTTGCTTGCCAAAAAGCCTAATCCAAAAATAACTCCGGCAGGGTAAATGGTTAAGAGGATATACTGATCAATATCTGGTGTCATTGAATACGTCTAATTGGTTTATCCAATATAAGTGTCACAGGAATGTAAGTTTATGTCTTAAAAGACATTTATCTTTAACGTTCTCGATACTAATGCCACTATAAGCCGCCGCTGCACCTAGCTAGGGCGGTACAGGTCTAGTCAATTGTAGTATACAAATTCCCTAACTCCTAACTAAAAACCGGGAAATAATCACACCTTCCAGGCCGGTTAAAGCTATAAATCCCCTCACATTCAAATGCAATTCCAAAACTGTTTAGAGAGAATGTTACTTATTCTACCACGAGTTAATTAAACAAATAAGGAAAGTTAAGGGCAGCGGCCCTGCTGAGAAGTGCATCCCGAAAGAGCAATAACACTCTTCTCTCCAAGGAAAGAGCCATGACTTCCAGAACTACTGGAGCAGCTTGATTGTGCACCGCCTGAACTAGACGACGAGGTCGCTTGGACTAAATTATTGGTTTCTGCTGCCTTCGCAGTACCAGAAGTATTGGGGCCAAATGGGCCATAGCCTGCAACCGCTCCAATTGGAGCAGTCCAAGTCGAACTACTTGAACAGCTACTGAAGCTACCACCTACGCCCGTCTGAGAATTTACGGTTTGTGGGCTTGAAGAACTGTTACAGCTATATTGTCGTATTGGGTCGAAACCCACGTCTCACGAGATTCTGTTCTTAATGAGCTAAATCATCCAGACAATTCATACCGAATTTGATATACATCATCGTGCTTTATAAAATGGTGTAACTAATGTGAAAGGTGCAAATGGGTTGTGAAAAATTAGAATATTTCAAGCACATTGGAAGATTGTCGTCCCCATAACGAGGATGTAAACTAGGAACCAATGCAAGGCCGAAAGAAAAATTATTCTGTTAACTTTTTCAGGATGACTAGTCTAGACTGTCCTATAACCCTTACCAAGTAGAAGCTTTTCTTGGAGATGACACTTGTCGTTCTAAATCGTCAAGGCGTTGTATCGTTTCTGGATTTTGACGCAGATCAGAGAAGCTTTGATCATGCCGGATTCTGTACATCACAGCCAAAACCTCTTCAATTGTTACTCCATGTTTAATGTCGTAGTCTATTTGCTTTGCGCAGCTAGAAATCGTACTATATTTTTTGAAATTACGCTTCTCGAATGAAGAAGCATCTGGAGATAAGCCCTTGATGTAACGGAGGATTATCTTTTCGACATGTTCTAGATGCCAGTCCTTCATGGCAAAATTATTGGGGTTCATGATCTTTTGTATGCCTTAATACATTAATGTCAGAAAAGGCTATTTAAATGGATACGGATTGTTGACTTCTAGAATGTATCCAGGTCTTTTAAATAGAACCATAGCAACAATAAAAGTATATAACAGGCCGTTGGTGATTTTTACCGGTTGCAGTTCGACTACGAAATATTAGATGATATAAACTTAAAGATATTAGACAAGTTAGGCGAAGATTCATCTACTCCATTTGTAGAGATAGCCAAACAAATAGGAGTGTCCGACGCCACTGTACACATGAGAGTTCGTAGGATGGTGGATGCAGGAATAATTAATAAATTCACGCTTTCGGTCGATAACGATCGACTTGGATATGATCATCTCGCGTTTATGGGCATAAATACAGATCCTGGATCAGTGGAGAACGTCATATTAGACCTATCTCTTGTAGATGAGGTACTAGAGGTTCATGAGATGCACGGCACTTTTGATCTAATGCTAAAAATACGGGCTAAGAATTTGGAACAGATGAGGGATATTGTGGAAAATAAAATCCGTACCTTGCCCCACATTCTTGAAACAGAATTGATGCCGGTTTTGAAATCAAGGAAAGAAGAGCAGATTGTCTCTTTGAAGCGTGACATCGCCACCAAAGCTGAGTCGGCTGAGAGAGCGGCCCTCAGGTGATCAGATGATATCCTGTCTTAAGCCTTAGAGGAATTGATTTCTCGACCACGGTGCATGTTAAATGCCGTCTCGAGCGTTCGGCCTAATTGACACCGAAGTGGATATTGTCAAAAATCTGGACTGACTCTACACCCAGTAGTCTATGCCAATGTTTGAATTGTCATATAGTTGCCGCTCCTGGATCGAAAAGATGGCAAGTAGCACAATAGATGGCAAGTAGCACAATAGTAAAGATGAGAAAATATCGGCAGACAGAAATGTTGCCCAGCTTTTAAACGTCTGCATACATAGAGAATTCGTGGGGATGCGGCCTTACAGCTACTTCGTTAAATTCTCTGAGCTCATTTTCAATGATACTGTCAATCAGATCATCTCCAAAAACCTGCTCCAAAAACATTCTGTCACAGTCTAACGCCTCACAGGCATCCCTCAAACTGGCAGGTAATTGCTTAACCCCTAGCTCCCTGCGTCTATGTGGACTCATCTTGAAGATGTCTTCATCAACTGCGTCACCAAGAGGTTTCTTCTTGATAATACCATCTATCCCAGCCGCCACTATAGCCGAGAATGCAAAATAAGGATTGCAAGAAGGGTCAGGAGCCCTAAACTCTATCCTTTTCATTGGTGCAAACTCGCTTCCCATGTAATGGGCCGGGATTCTGATAATTGCTGATCTATTGCCCTTGCTCCAGGCAACATAAACTGGAGCCTCATAGCCAGGAACTAATCTTCTGTATGAGTTAGTTGTGGGGGCTACTATAGCGGCTAACGCATTTGCATGTTCAATGATTCCCCCCCCAAAATATCGTGCTATTTCTGACATTTCTGCATAATCATCTCTCTCATCAAAAAAAAGATTCCTCTGTTTGTCCCACAGGCTTACATTTACGTGCATGCCAGACCCATTATCAAGCGCGATTGGTTTGGGCATCATGGTTGCCACCATACTATATTTTTTTGCAATATTCTTGACGATATACTTGTAGCTCTGAACAGAGTCAGCTGCATTTACAAGGGTGTCATATTTGATGTCAATTTCGCATTGGCCTGCAGTCGCCACCTCGTGATGATGAGTATCACACATTATACCGAAATCATTTGCTAGAACATCAACACATTCATTTCTATAATCCATAAGTGTATCACCCGGAGCGCTTGGAAGATATCCTTCTTTCAATCTGAGGGAATATCCGACGCCTTCTGCTGACCAAGGCGCTTCCTTAGAAGTTATTTTGTAACTTTGACCTTGGTATGGTGTCATAGTGTTAACCTCAAGCTTGTCAAATACAAAGAATTCCACCTCAGGGCCCCAATAGGAGGTTTCGTAGCCGTTTTTTTGAACGTATTTCACTGCCTTAGTAGCGATCCCCCTAGGGTCTCGCGGATATGGATTTCTCTCAGAGCCTCCTGACATGATATCACAAATCAGCCTTGCAGTGGTATCTTTTTCGATCCATGGAATAATGGCGTATGTCGAGGCATCAGGTTTAAGTATTAAATCAGATTCATGAATTTCTGTGAAGCCACGTATGGAAGACCCATCTAATTTTGGAAGACCTTCATCGAAATCTTCTTTATGCAACATTTTGGCAGCCATGGTTGTGTGATGAAATCTCCCAGTGAGGCCGGTAAACTGCAAATCTAGAAAATTAATTCTGTCATCCTTGAGCTTTTGCATAATCTCCTCTGGTGAAAAGGACAAAGGTTCAATTTTGTCATCAATTAATCTATAGGGCAAGCGCAGTGTCTCCTAAGATAGCATCTATAGTCATAATTAAGGTTTCAAGTGGAATTTAGCAAGCGTCACATTTCGGTTCCCGTTTCTCGAAAGACTTGGGCTCCAACTTTCAGCCACTATGTTCATCATACTTCCACTCTAACCTTTTAGAAGGTAATAGGAAACTAGATACAGTCGAACGATTTTACTGTCTTACTGCACCAAAACTTTCGATGATACAGGCTATACACTTAGTTGCTTTGTTTAGTAAATCTAATCTTGCAAACTCGTTCGGCGAATGGGTTCGTGAAAAAATAAAGGTACTTCCCACAGAGATGCAAGGTGCTGCCAATATGGTAGCAAATGAATGCATTGGTCCGGTTCCAGAAGATGACACACTAATGATGGGCTTAATCGCAAACGCTTCGGCTGCAGAACGCTCAACTAACGCGACCAACGAACTGCTAATAGGTGTTCGATATGCCTTTTCTCCATGGATAAATTTTAATTCAATTATTTCACTAAAACCATTTCTTTTCAAATGAGTAGTTAGCCTGTTGAACTGGGTTTTAGGCTCCATATCAGGCACTAACCTAAAATCTACTTTAGCTAGGGCTGTCGAGGGTAGAATAGTTTTGGAGCCTTTGTCTGTGTATCCTGAAATGAGGCCAGCAATATTACACGTTGGCAAACCGACTAATGCTTTCTTTATCTCGAAACCGTGCATGTCGTTCACGAACTTCTCTAGGCCATATTGATCCCTGAATTCTTGTTCGTTGAATGGTTCACGGGATATGTATTCTAATTCCTCTCGTGTGAATTGCCGTACCTCTTTATACCAATCCTTGATCAAAATCTCTCCTTTTTTGGTCCTCAACGAGCTCAAAGCTTGGACAAGCCGCCAAGCAGGGTTTTCCATGAGAACTGCCAAACTAGAGTGAACATCGCGAGTGGGGCCTTTTGCGATCAGCTCCACATAAAGTAGACCCTTCATTCCCAAGCTTATAATCGGTCTATTATTATTATCGACATAACCGAACTCCCAGATTACGCCATCAGTCGCAAATTTATGCTTATATTTGAGAAGATATTTTTCGATGTGAGCACTGCCTATTTCCTCTTCCCCTTCGACGACGAATTTTATATTGCAAGGGAGATCACCATGTTTTTTCAATAAAAATTCCACTGCCTTGATGCGAGTTATCAACTCACCCTTGTCGTCTGCTGAGCCCCTACCATAAATCCTCTCTCCTTCTACTCTTCCGCTAAATGGATCTCCTTCCCATTGTTCCACTGGTTCTGCAGGCTGAACATCGTAGTGATTGTAAAATAACAAAGTCTTGGAATTGGGATTAGCTTTTGATTTCACTTCACCAAATATTAGCGGCGCTATGGCGTCTTCCTTCTTACTTCCTCGTTTTTCAAGTTTTAGCAGCTCTGTTCGTATGCCAGATTTTTTCATGATCTGAGCCACCAAATTGGCACAATCGTTAATTCCTTCATTTTTGGCTGATATACTTGGCTGTCTGATCAGACTTTGGAGGTCAGAAATCAGATGCTTCATTCCAACGTCTATTAATAAGTTGATGTTCTCCTTCAACGTATTGAGATTGATAAAATTAGATTAAATTCTTTAGGTTCTGTGAAGGGTCTTAATCATGCAAGCGCCATATATTGGCTAGGAAATATATATTTATAACCTTTGAGACACTTCTCTGTTTTCTATATGTCTTCATCGTCTTCGTTAAGCAAGGATGAGAAGCGGGTTTTCTTATCGCCAAAATCAGTTGCTATTATTGGTGCATCTGAAAGGGCAGGAGTGGGCAAAGCCATTTTTTCCAACATTGTTAACGGTTACAAAGGCAACATATATCCTATTAATCCGTCTAGTCCTACCGTGATGGGAATACCTGCCTACAAGTCTGTCCTAGATGTGCAAGACGAAATTGATCTCGCTGTGGTCGCGACCCCCAATAAAAGTGTTCCCTCAATAATGGAGGAGATAGGGAGAAAAAAGATAAAAGGTGCAATTATCGTTACGGCTGGGTTCAAAGAAGTGGATGAGCAAGGAGCAAAGCTAGAAAGGGATATTGGTTTAATCGCAAAAAGGTATGGAACTAGAATAATTGGCCCCAATTGCCTTGGAATTATGAGTCTCTCGAGCAACAACATAATGAACCTAACATTTTTGAAAATTACGCCTAGACACGGTGCGATAGCTCTTTTATCGCAAAGCGGCGCGATCTGCGCAGCAACCGTCGAAGATGCGATAGAACAAGGAATCGGGTTCTCCAAAGTGATAAGTATGGGCAACAAGGTCGATATGGATGAAAATGACATTCTCGAACTATTAGCTGATGACGATGAAACAAAAGTTATCGTGATGTATCTTGAAGACATTCACGATGGCAGGAGATTCATGAATATTGCAAAAACGATTGTCGTTGAGAACAGAAAACCTCTCATAGTGCTAAAGGCAGGTAGGACTCCGGAAGGAGCAAAGGCTGCGATATCCCATACAGGCGCGCTCATGGGTGCCGACGAGGTGTACGATGCACTTTTTGATCAAACTGGTGTAATTAGGGTGGATACAATGCAGGATCTCTTCGAGCTTGCAACTGCATTTTCAAAGCAACCAATACCTCCAGACCACGGTGATGTTGTAATTGTATCCAATGCCGGAGGCCCCGCCATTATCTCAACCGATGCATGTTCTAGGTATGGACTGAAAATGGCTGATATATCCTCTTCAAAAGAAGCAATTGCTAAAGTAATTCCACCTCACGGATCTTCTAGAAATCCAGTCGATATCGTTGGCGATGCAGATTTTGTTCGGTTTGAAAGTGTTCTGAACGAAGTGATGAAAAACCCAAATGTTGGCTCCGTTGTTGTAATGTGTACACCTTCAGCTACATTAAATTATGATGATCTAGCTAGGACAATTGTCAAAATTTCGAAAAAATATGGAAAAACTGTTTTAGCAGCTTTGATGGGGCTAGCAGAAGGCAAGGAAAATAAAGAAATTCTCTCAGAAGGAGGGATCCCACACTTTATGTATGCTGAATCCGCCATCCGCACCCTTGAAGCTATGTATCGATTCAAGCACGGTTTAACAAGGCCAGCCGGCAAATTAAGGGCGTTCAACACTGATAAAGCTACGGTGACAAGAATCTTTGAAATCACTAGAAGATTTGGCAGAAGAAATCTCACAGAAGATGAAGGATATGAAGTACTTGGAGCGTATGGGTTCAATACACCGAAAAGAATTCTCTCCACTACCGAGCAAGAATGTGTCGATGCCTCAAATGCGATAGGCTATCCGGTAGTACTGAAAATATCATCCCAAGACGTCCTTCACAAATCTGATGCAGGAGGTGTGAAGGTTGGACTTTCTAGCGAAGATCAGGTCCTAGCTGCGTTTAACACCATACTCCAAAATACGAAGAGGTACAACCCATCTGCAAGGATTAAGGGTGTATTAGTCGAGGAGATGGTGAAAAATGGCAAAGAGATAATCCTTGGTTCCAAAAAAGATCCATTGTTCGGGCCAATCGTGATGGTTGGTCTTGGTGGTGTATACGTAGAGATCCTCAAAGATGTTGTTTTCAGGCTAGCCCCATTAAACGAAGAAGAAGCAATCCGAATGGTTCACTCGATAAAAGCACTCAGCTTATTGAAGGGGGCAAGAGGCGATAAACCATCAGATATCAAAGCCATAGTCGATAGCTTGCAACGTCTTTCCCAATTAGTAATTGATTTCCCTGAAATAGGAGAAATTGATATAAATCCCTTGTTAGTGCTGGAAGAAGGAAAAGGTGTGAGGACACTCGATGCTAGAATAAGCCTACTGAGTTAATTCAATTTCCTTCCGCATTCCTCACAATATACAGCAATTTCTTGATTCTCATACCCACATGACGTACATCTGGTACGAATATCATTTGTAGAGGAGGGTTTTGAACTGAGGAGTATAATATCCCCAATCTTGGAGATATTCTTCCACAAAACCTCGATGTATAGGGTGTTAGAAAGCTCATTTCCGGACCCGATTTTCATACTTAGATCCGCTTTGCCATCAGATGTTTTGCGTAGTCCAAGTTCTAAAACTGTGCCAATAGACATTGCCTCGCTATCGTACGCTGCCATGCCTACTAGGGACTTGAGTGGAAGAAATCCATCCTGTTTGACTCCCTTAAGCCAAGAAGGATTAGAGGCTATCGCTGATCTGTGCGTAGTAGGTGACTGTTCCAGATTATTCGAAGAACCAGTTCCTGAATTTGAATCTGGCAAGTAGAAAGTTGCAGTCTTCTTGTCGTCGTCATGGGAGTTTTTGTGTTGTTTCATGGCCAAGGTAGGATCTGTAGGTTCTCCCGGAGAACTGAACTTTCGATATTGAGATATAGTGTTGTCGCATCCTGCACATCTGTACTCACCTGTCTCGAGCAGTTTAATTCCCTCGCCAAGGTCTTCATTAGGTGTTTCATATTTAACCTTAGGAGAGCCTGGATATTCCTTTTCACATTTACTACAATAGTATTTCGAAAACCGATCCTCGCCCAATCGACCGACTCCTGCGAGAAAAAGATCTGGTCCACCGAGGTTTCCTTTCTTCTGTTCAGCCTCAGTTATTTTAGCCAATACATAGCCACCTGATCCACGCAATTTCTTTTCAACTAAGTCATTGTTTTCGACCATTGTGAATATAATCAATATGCTAGCCAATCGTATTAGCATTTCGTGCATGCACTCAAATTTAGGCGGGTAAGGACCTAATATAATATGAATCTGGTAGGGGGTTTGAACACAAGTTATTGCCTATTAGTTTTTTATTTCTATAAATGAAAATACCTGCTGCATAGAGAGTATTTAGTTTAAAATGATTTTCTTATGATTGTTAATGTAGAGACTTCTATATGGACCAGAGTCAACTACGAAAAGCTTTAAGGGATTTACAACGGAAAGCAACTAGTAAAGATTTCACACATATGACGAGAAATCCACAATATATATTAATTGAGTTGCCTGATTAAATCCTTATTAAAAAGATGAAACTTTTATTTTTACTCTAGACTGTCTTACCAATCGATGATTATTTGAATCGAAAATCAATACTTGTAAAAGTCTATATTGAAAAAATGATAACTAGCCTATGGTTTTAAATAGCTCAGCGTCTATATCGCTAACTATATATCCAAAAATAGCGATTAATAATAATGTACATGCGTTCAGCTGAATATGAAGATTCTTTCGTTAAAATTGCAGGACTTATTGGGGGGGAAGAATATCTAAAGGTTGCTCGTGGGCTCTTAAATACTGATGATGCGACAGACGAAGAGATAGCAAGTGCAACCGGTTTGCGGATCAATATTATAAGGAAAGTCCTTTATGATATGTTCGGTAAAGCGCTAATAACAGGGATAAGAGTCAAGGATGAAAAGAAAGGATGGTTTGTTTACAGGTGGAGAGCAAAAAAAGATCAAGTAGACAGTTTTATAGACAATCAAAAGAAAAAAATCCTTGATCGATTGCAAGTTCGATTGGAGTATGAAGAATCATCTGAATTTTACCATTGTGGAAATAAGGAGTGCCCTCGACTTAAATTTGACGAAGCTGTTGAGCTGTTCTTCAAATGTACAAATTGCAAAGGACCGCTTAATATGGTCGACAATGGCCGAGTAAAAGAGGCTCTTCGCTTCAAAATCGAACAAATCACAGCTGATATATCACGAAATCGTTAGGATCTAAAAATCATTAGGATCTAACTGGCGCAGAATATATATCAACAGGGGAGATTTATCTGTGCCGGTATTTCCACTACTAAACTGGAGCTGGTCAGGCCCATTTGCCAACATAAATGATTCGTAAATTTCAACGGGATATATTTTCGTGCGAATTTGTTCTTAACTTGAGGATTTTCAATTTCTTCCCATTAATTAAGGGCAATTTGGCGCGATGGATATCGAAGATTAACTGTCTCGATCCGTTAGTTTCTCACTACGGATTTCAGACAACGCCTAGGTTAATTACTGAAACTTCGAGATAGATTATTCTCAACGGGCAACTCAGGGTTTAATCAGATTAGTTACTTACAATTTTTGTTTAACAATCCACAAAACCAAGTAGTTAAATATTACTCAGCAGTATTCTAATACTAAATGGTAACGAGCCCGTCTAAAGAAAGTGAGAAGGAAACTGTCGAGGTGGTCAGCATTTGGGAAGTATTAGGGCGCAGATGGTCTCTTCTAATACTAAAAAGCCTTTGTACCAAAGAGGTGATACGATTCAATGAATTCAAGACTCTTCTTCCAGGGATTAGTAGTACGGTTTTGGCTGACAGATTGTTAGAACTGGAACGTGAAGGTCTTATCTCTAAGAAAATTTACCCCGAAATTCCGCCAAAAGTCGAGTATAGTCTAACTGTTAGGGCTAAAGAACTCGGTATAGTCTTAAGAGAGTTAGGGAAGTGGGCTAGTCGGTGGAAAATCCCACGACTCGCAACTAAGACAAAAATATCTACCGAAAAATAATTGGATATTTGAGTCATTGATTTCCGGTATCCCAGAGATAATGAGTTTGGTCGATTTGTGATTAGAAAGGCAGATCCGGTTTTGACCAAGCTTCACAGCCTGATGTCATGGTAAGAGGGGTATAACATGTAGTCAATCTGTGTGGGCTCACTGTGTAATCTGGTGAGCTGATTGTAGTTTGTCTTTGTGTCTACTTGGAATTGATGGTATGCACGAGCTCCATGGATTAAAGCTTTCATTTAAAATCTGTATCAATAAACAGGAGATCCTTTTTCGGGATGTTACTTGTAAGTTGAACCATGGCTAGTATCAAGTAATCAGTAATCTGAACAGGAGGTTCTGGTGTGTCTTTACTGTAAGCTAAAAGAACTAATATTTTATCACATGTATAGATCCTGTTAATTTAATAATTTCCCGAAGGTCTAAGTGAATTCTTGACACACATGATGGCGAGAGTAACGGAGTATGTTTGCCGTTTCATTCCAACAGGCATGGCAATAACATTACACCCATGATGACCACAAATAAACTATTTCAAATATCAACTCTATTAAGCCTATAGACTAACACCAATTCGCCACGATTTTGTCTATATACCTTACTCAAATCCATCTTAATGCCGTCAGAAATTGTCTCGTATCCAGACCCTTCTACCAATGTAGTTGATGTTCTGCCCCCTACGATGATGGGTGCAACTGTTACTATCAGCCGGTCGACAACTCCAAGTTTCAGCAAAGACCAATTCAACTCTCCACCTCCCTCTGCCAGAACGTGCTTAAACCCCATCTCATTCAAATAAAACAAAGTCTTTCTCAAGTCGACGTTTTTTCTTCCGGCAACGAACACCTTAGCGCCTCTACTTCTGAGATTTTGGATCCTCTGTTCTTGCGCCATTTCGGATACAACTACAATTGTTTCAATCCGACAAGCGGTTTTTAAAATTTTTGAATCCAATGGAATTCGACCATGACTATCGATAACTACCCTAGATGGATCTTTTCGTTTGTTTCTTGTTAGCCTTGCTGTAAGCAATGGATTGTCAATCAAAACAGTTGAAATTCCTACCATGATCGCGTCAGAGACTGAGCGAAGTTTGTGAACCCTTACTAAGTCTTGTCTAGAAGAAATTCTGGAATTTCCAGATACTGTTGCAATCTTTCCGTCCACTGTCATAGCAGCGTTAACTGTTATTCTCAAAACATTGTCCCGTCTGCAAATTTTGCATCAATCATGACAGCTTTGATCGAATCTGAAGTAACCCTGTGTATTATGGACGCAAGTGGATCGTGCATAGGGTAGAGGTCTATGTGACTCTTATCGATGAAAACAACATCAGCATCCTTCCCAGAATCAAGGTACCCAGAATTTAGCCCAAGTATCTTGGCATTATTGGTGGTTGCCATTTTCAATATATCCTTGGTCCTCAGATACCTTTTTTCGACTGAGCGCGAGGCTTTCCAGATGTAGTCTAGTTCTCGTAAAATGTCTGGAGAATTCAACATTACATTATCACTACCTACGCCCACGGTACAGCCATGGTCAAACATTTTCGCAATTGGCGGTATGCCAGCACCTAGTACGCCATTTGCTCTAGGGCATATGACTATTCCAATTCGGTTTTTCGACGCGATTGAAAAATCTTTTTCAGTAGCATTCGTCATGTGTACTAGAATATCTGGCTTTAGGAATTTCATAATGCGAGAAACCTCCGTCTCACCAGTATATTTATTTGAAAATTCCATAGTTTTTTCAGATTCTGCGGCATGAATAGCCACTAGTAGCTTGTTGTTTTTCGCTTTCAACGTGAACTTCCCATTATTTTTTGCGTCGACCAATTTTCGATATTGGGAGAGAGTTTCATCACTATTTTCATTTGCTCCGCTAAGCCCTAGGCCATTAGAAACTCCTAAAACTTCAGAAGTCATTTGTAGTGCGTTGCTAGAAAATCTTTTTCGGTCCCTACGTTCAGGAGAACTTAGGTTTATATATTGTTCTATTCGACCAAATAAGATACGCTTAATCGGTAGATCGGAGATTGCCTCATTTAGCAAGTTGATCCCCTTTAGTCCCCCTTCCCTAAAGTCTCCAAAAGCAGTTATTCCATTTTTGATCATGGTTAACGCAGAACTTCTGATAAAAGTTCTTAGGTGCTCTGGTCTACTCCTCCGCAATATTCTATGTTTTATCCCAAATATTGGATGTACTCGCTCATCTAGACTCGAACCCACCCCAATATCCTTTCCGATGGAATCCCCGATATGGGTGTGTGCATTGATGAGCCCTGGGATTAGCAGAAAACCCTCTGCATCAAAAATGGTAAGTTTATCTGCTTTATTTCCAGGACTGTGATAAACTCCGCGTTTTGCCTCCTTTATTATGCCGTCGCGTCCCACCTGTAGATAACCACGTGGAATATAGGTTAGCTCTTTCCCGAGAAGCAGGCTTGCATTCTTGAAAACTAAAGACAACTGACTTCAAAGACCGGTACGTGTTTTCCAAGGTGGCGAAGATCTCTAATTGTATCCAGCGCTTTGGTAGCTGCACTCGCTGCTTTCCTCCCAGTCCTCCCCATTCCAATGCCACAATTTAGTCTGATATTCAAACCCATTGAAACCTCATCGATAGTCCCTTGTACTTCTTGTTTGGTGGTAGCACTTGACACAACCATGAAGTTGTCTCCCCCAAGAAAGAAGGTTAACGATTCTTTTTTTAGAAATTCTTCAGCTAGTCTGCAATAAATTTTGGAAACAATGTAAGTTATCTCATAGGGGGACAATCTGGAACCCATGTTTGTAGAATTACTCATATCAATGTGAAGTAAAATTATATGGTCGTCAGTATTAGGCTTCAAATTCGATCTTGTTAATGGCACTGCATCACCAGCCAGAATCTTATCACTGAGGGTGCCATGTTTCCTCGTCTTCCTGGTCTTATATGCTTCCATATTTGCTTGATATGGAGTCATTCCATTCCCAATTGCCATCGAGACGGTTAAGTTTCCGTATATCCTAGATAATTCGCTTTCAATTTCTTCATGATCGCCTACTGAAAGTCCATTTGTAATCGCAAAATACTCATCGAACCTGTTTAGATAAACGAGAGAGTCTCTATCTGAGAACAATCGTTGCAAGTCATGATAAAAACTCGCCTGCAGCATCTGTAGCCTAGCTTCTCTATCACTGCCTAGAGTGGTGGTCCAAGGCCCGTATTCTTCAATTCTGATAACTGTGAGTTGTATTGTCAATCTACTACATTGGTTCTCCTGTACATTTCTTATGGTCTCTGATTTTTCTGAGTCTTTCAGTCATGTTGACCGCACTAATGACCGCTCGAATGGGCACGATCTCCGCTCTGTCCATAGCTTGTTCAAAAGTCATATTCGGGCCGGTTATTCCCAATGCGACCGGCTTCCCATGTTCAAGAGACAAGTCTGCGATCAGCCTGGCAGCATTTTGTGCGATTATCTCATCATGTTTGGTCTCTCCTTTGATTACTGCACCTAATGTGACCGCAGCATCGACATCTTCTTTTCCCAGCAATTCTTGCACTATAAGGGGCATATCAAATGCACCAGGAACGTAGCAGATATATGATGTCATTGCCTTCATTTTCTTAGCCTGTTTCTTAGCATTATCAAGCATGACAAAAGTAATCTCCTTGTTAAATTCTGATACTACGATGCCTAATCTAACCTGTTCCAAGTAAAAACAAAGTCACCCTAATGAACGTCCTGGCATGCGCAGTTTGTAATTTGACTTGATTCAAGTAAGGGAATATTATTCTTGCTTGCATATTTCATAGCTTTATCCGTAGATAATGCCTTGTGCGTTGAAGAGTCTAACATCTCACAAATTGTTACTGCAGGAGATAAACCTGCCATGTTCATAAGGTGAATGCATAGCTCAGTGTGTCCAGCCCTCCCAACAAATAACCTTTTTGAGGCTATGAGAATAGGTACATGCCCAGGGGAGCGGAAATTATTTGAAAAATCTTCGACTCCGGTTGAATTGATCTTTTTGCACACCTCTGCCATCTTCAAGATTGTCACTGCTCTATCTATGTCGGTGATTCCTGTGTGCGTACTGCGGTGGTTAACTGATATTGAAAAACTAGGCCTGTCACCATATGGCGCCTGTCCGGAAGCTAATTTATTAAAAATCGGATTGATTCTTGAAAAATCTTGTATCATGTCATGCATGAAAATGAGTCCCAATTTTACTGCAATTTCATTCCCAATTGCTAGGCAGATGAGACCGCCGGCAACTTTCCTCAATGTAGCTATATGGCGTGGCGTAACCTTCTCTGCGGCCACAACAAGATCAATCTCGTCTTCGCGTCTTGCTTCGTCATGAACTAAAACGAACCTTCCGCCTCTTAACGCAAATATCGCTGCGTCTATCGAACTCAATTATGTGATCTCCAGCTCAAATTAATTATATAGTTTACTAAAGTATTAGTTGTTACTACTTTCTTGGTAACCGTTTTGCCAGGTATCTAGCTACAACATCTGTTTCGATATTTACTTTCTCCCCTACTGATCTCAACCCTAGTGTAGTTGCGTTCAAAGTGTGTGGAATCAAACCAACAGAGAATGACATACCTTTCTCGTCTATATCAATCACAGTCAGACTTACACCATCCACTCCAATAGCTCCCTTTTGGACAATGCAGGGTATTAGCTTTCTATTTTGGATCTTTATCCAGAATTTGGTTCCTGATGAACCCTTAAATATCTTCTTAATCGAACCTATTCCCTCTACGTGACCGAGCAAGTAATGCCCTTCCAATCTGTCACTAAGCCTCAGACTTCTTTCTACATTTACTTTGTCACCCACCTTTAGGAGACTAAGGCATGTGCGAATCACAGTCTCATCTATTAATTCAAAGGTGATCGCTTTTGATTTTTTTAGGGCCGTCAAACATACTCCATTTACGCTTAGGCTATCTCCGGTTTTCAAATCCTGCATTGTCTCTTTTGGCAAACTTATAGATATGGTAATAGCAGCGGCTCTTCCCGTCTTATCGACCTTAGAGATCGATCTGATCTCTGCAATTTGATCTATGATGCCAGTAAACATAGCCAGATTACTCCTTCGCTTAAAAGCACACTTGCCAAATTATAGGTCATGCTTTAAAATGTTATTCTAAATGACGACTCGAAGTTAATTTTTTTCAAAGGGAGCTTTGCTTTGTTGACATCTACCAAATATGACAAAAATAAATTCAAATTTAGTCACTTTATGATTCTATCGATTTAAAATTGGATCCTAGTTACTAGTCTGCTTATCTCTAGCCACCATCTCCAAAATGGCTTTGGCGTGTTTGTAATGCACAATGTCGAGCATTTTTCCTTCTAGCTTAATCGCACCCATGCCTTTACCCTTGCGTATTACTTGCTCTAGTGCTTCTACCACCTTAATAGCCCATTCTATCTCCAATTTGTTAGGCCTAAAAATGTCATTCACAGGCTCTATATGAGTAGGATGAATTATAGTCTTGCCACAATAGCCCAATCGTTTGGCAGTCAAGGTGTCGTTTCTCAAACCTTTTATATCGTCGACTTGTTGCCATACTGAGTCGATGGCTATAATCCCAGCCGCTCTCGCATCAACAGGAATCTTCATGCGAGCATACAAGTAGCCAGTCCCATTAGTGTCAATATAGTCTAGTTGCATATCGTGTAAGAAGTCATAGACGCCGAAAACCAAGGCATTTATTCGTGAATCAGCTTTAGCAATCGAATATGCATTATTTACTCCCTTGGCAGATTCTATGGACGGCATTAATTTTATGTGACCTTTTTCCATGTGTTTATCTTTCTCTAAATCTGAGACAAGGGAACAGATATTTGCAATTTCACTCTTATCATTCACCTTCGGCACAATTATTCCATCTATCCCCTGCTGTACTACTGAGTGTACATCTTCTGAGTACAGTCCAGAGTCGGGAGAGTTAATCCTGACATAGATACTTGTAGTCAGTCTAAAGTGCTCTCTTTCCTTTAACTTCTCTTTGATAATCTCTCTTGCTGTAAGCTTTTCTCCCTGGGGAACCGAGTCTTCCAGATCAAAGCAAATTATATCTGCACTTAGGTTTTTTGCCTTGTCCACAAAACGTGGGTTGATCCCAGGAACAAATAAGACTGTTCTGAACAATGGCGAATAAGGTTGAAAAATGGAGATTAGAGCTTCTGTGGGGTTGTCAATATTTTTCCAATTTGTTCTGCCTTAGCCATCATGACATGACCATTTACCATTCCATCAAATGGTAAAACCGTCGAAATCAATGGCTTGATTCTGCCTTGACCAGTCCAATGAATTACTTCTTCCAGGTCTGCTTTTGTCCCTTGGGTAGACCCTAACAAATTGGTTCCCTTGAAGAATAAATATCTTAGGTCAAGAGTAGAGTCGTAGCCAGTTGTTGCGCCTGTTGCTACGAGAGTTCCTCCAGTTTTCAAAAGTGACACCTCCTGTGGAAATGTTGCTTTGCCAATATGCTCGAAAACAACATCAACTCCTTGTTTCCTTGTGATTTCTCTAACTTTCTTATACCAATCTGATTCCCTGTGATTTACTACTTCATTCGCGCCAATTTCAATACACTTGTCCATTTTTTCCTTAGTTCCTGCTGTAGCTATTACATCGCAGTTGTAGAGCTTGGCGATCTGAATTCCCGCCATTCCCACGCCGCTAGTACCGCCCATAACTAACACGGTTTGAGCAGGCTTAATCTTGGCCCTCCCCACGAGCATATGCCAAGCGGTCATACCTACCATCGAGATCGCTGCTGCAGAGTCAAATGAGACATTTTCAGGTATTTTAGCAACATTGACTTCAGGTAAATGTGTATATTGAGCAAAACCACCCCAAAGTGGACCTGTTTGAAATCCCCAAATCGTTCTATCAGCACAGTCGTACTCTCTTCCCTCAGTACACATCTCGCAAACTCTGCAACTCATGTTTGAATGGGACACTACCCTGTCGCCGGCTTTGAGCTTAGTAACGTCCTCACCAACCTCTACTACGATGCCAGCTGCATCACTTCCAGAAATATGTGGCAGCGGAGTCTTGATAGGGTCACCCCATATGGCCCATAGGTCATTATAATTATATGACGCCGATTCTACCTTAATCACAACCTCATTTGGCTTTAGCTTAGGTATGTCCACGTCTTCAATTTTTACAACTTGTGTGGGATCCTTGTTATATTCCCGGAATACAGCTGCTTTCATAAACCTGAAATCGATGGACAGACTTAATATAGTTAACTAAACTGAATGACATCCAGGAAGGAGGGAAATTGGAAAGGAAAACAATGGGCATTGCCGAACGCAATCTGGTGACCCACAGTAAAATCCGATAACTAGAGTTATATCCTATTTATTCTAAAGTCCCTCCTAGGTTGCTGGATAGTGCGCAATATTTGCTTCAGCTCTTCGTCCGTCAAGGCCCTATTGAGCTTGCCCCCAGATGCTGCGTTCAAAAGATAATTTTCAACTGCATTAGCAAGCTCTGGTTTTACCATTCTAATATTCATCAATCTCTGTCGTGCTGATGGATCTAACAATATCATCAGCGCACGTTGCCGCATCGCAGCAGCTTCTGCTTCGCGTTTTCTGGCCTCTTCGTCATTTGGCTCCTGGGACTGAGGTATTGACATATATCTTCTGGACCTCACTATATTAGCCGTATCGTTGAAGTTCAGGTGCGACCTTCAGTATCTCTTTATGGATTTCAGTAGACAATCTGTCTACCTTCTTTATCCCCTCATCGGTCATTATACGTCCTTCCTTTTTCTTTGCAATATATCCTGCAGCTTCCAACTGTTGAAACGCTTTACGGATAATTGCTCCACCTGCGTCTCTGTGATGATCCAGATTGTACCCGATTCGTTTTCGACCTCCATAATCTCTTTTTAATTCGCCCACTCCCTGAGGCCCATGAAGATAGATCTTTCTTACTATTGACGCACATCTTATATACCACCAGTCCTTTGCTTGGGGGATCTTCTCGGTGTGAGATCCAGTTTTCACATATGCTGCCCAAGGCGGAGGCTGAATCTTCTTATCATTCCGCAGCTGTTCGGCTAATCTATTTATCAATGCAGTCGCTGGTATATCGTAAGCCTTAGCCATAGTAATTACTAGGTATCCACTCCTTAATTCCCTTATAAATCCTTATACGCAAATTTCAGAGTTTATGGAATATCTTTCGATACGTATGTCCACACATGATACAGGTAATTCTTATACTCTTTGTATTCGTTCGTCCTATTCTAATCCTGGAACTTTTTCCAGGGACAATAAAGTTTTTACATTTCTTACAGTATAATTGTCGAACGTCATAAGCCAGTCTAACACGTGATCGCATAGCAATTTTCTTAGCTAGCTGGGCTTGTTTATTGGCAATTATTTCATTGGTATTCACCAAAGTGAGGGCATTGTATATGAGAATCCTGATCCTTTCTAGAGCAAGTTCCTTGCCAGCATTCACCCTCATAGATGCCATCATTGTTAAGTAGACATATAATAATTTTTAATCTCTTTAGTCATAAATAGTTGAAAATCTGCAATTCGTAGAAAATCTTATGCCCACATCACGTTAGTATACTTTGCTTCCAGAGGAAATTATACAACTTGTTGGCCTACGACGCTGCTGTATATGAATATCTAATCTGAGTACGGAACTGAAAGTAGATCCTACAAGTACAACGTGGGTAATTAGCGTTCATTGTGGATCAGTTATTTTTACCTATCCTAGGAGTAATTACTATACTAATATTCGAAATATCCTTCTGTCCCATTTCATGTCGCAATAAAGATATTAAGACGGGTCCATTGAATGAATAGAACTAAATAACCACCAAGCATCTTCGAGGCAGAGCATTACCAATGTTAAAAGCTAGTACCGAATTTTTTACAGATCTACTTATGAACTATGACTGCTCAGAGCATCTTGCATTCTTATTTCTTGCGGATCTCCTTCAGGTACTGCTGCATAGATTCCACAATTAGTGCGGTAACAGTGGTTTTCATATCGATTGCTAAATGTTTATAATCATCCAAAAGATCAGTTGGAATTTTCATCGTGGTCTTGGTCTGATCGTCCTCCTCTATTTCATTCGTTTCCATATCGTGTGTATGAGAACACGGTTATATTTATTTATGTTTCTACATATCATAGTCAAAGTATATTTCAATACATATAAAATCATAAAATACACGGTTATATTTATATATGTATAGGTATTGAAAAATAATTTCTGAAAACTATCCTGACATTACAGATCTCACTAAACGCATTAAGGATTTCTTTAATTCTAAAGTAAAGTCACTTTACTGTCACTGAACTTACGTTGCTTGCAATCGGAATAAGTAGATACACCAATTCGAATTTCGAATTTATAATTGTTCAAGAAAAAAAGTTAATGAGCCAATTTGATTAGTAGTGAAGCACAGAAGCCTTATATCCGAAGATTTGGCAAAAGAATATACACAATTAAAAACTCAAAAAGTGACCAATGAGCCGGCTAAGCGCAAACACGACTTTCAAACACGGGCCATAAATATTATTCGTCACTTCTTCAAACCGATTGTCAATTTCCACTTGATGAGAATGTATTGTCCATCAATGGGAAAATAACATATGTTTACAAAAATAACCCTACTTCTAAGAATCTATTCGAATATCTCTCTGACTTATACGAAGTCCCAGAAGTCCCATCCCGATCCCAATTATTCTAGGGTAAGCAAAAGTCTGGCCTGGAGAAAATATTGTCAATGAGCAGGATAAAAAAAGCTTCTTTTAAAGAACTAAATAATTCCGTTACTGAAATCAGAAAGTTGGTCCTTGCGAAGAGGAGTCATATAGCTAAAAACAATCAGGATATATCTTTAAATGTCGTCAGCTGGGATATTATGCGACTAATATTAAATATGTTGATTTGGAGTTGTCTCCGTGTGACAAATAATTTGAGACCTTGGTTCAAGTTCAATCTACTTTCAATATTAGCCGAAAGATATTCGTGCATTAGATCTATTGTCAAGTATTTACCTCCAAATTGTCGGGATAGCTGCTCATTACAGCCTTTTGACCTAATTATAAGAAATAGCCAACCACATTCTAAAATAACTTGGTAGCACCGGTCACACTCATTATCGCAGACGCGTCGTTAGAAACGATCCCAGAATCAATAGTGGGACATAAATCAGTAGTAAGACATGCCGAAAGAATAGAAAAAAAACCATCGGAACTGCTGTTGAATAGGAGCTATCATCATTCTGCGATGATATCTGGAGGACTCGAGGATGTTTGGAAACGAGGTCGACCGGACATAGTCCATTTTGCTTTAGCAGAAGCATTATCCACACCATTATATTTGAAGAACAAACTGGATGTCTATATCTATACAATGAACAATGAATTGATTTTGACTGGCACAGATCTGAGGATTCCGAAATCCTATTTTCGTTTCGAGGGATTGATGATGAAATTGTTCAAAGAAAGGTCAATAAGGAGTGAATTAGACAACAAGCTTCTCTTTGAAATCGTTGACAACGTAACTTTCAGAAATCTAATAAGAAACATTACAAGAAGTCACAAGTCGATTGGATTTTCCAGGCATGGAGTTAGAACTACTGCACAAGATGTAGTATCTAAATACATAAATCCAACCACCGAAAAACGATGTGCGATTATCATTGGGGGTTTTCCAAAGGGCCGCTTTTCTAATACCGTACTGAAGTATGTAGATATCTTGTATTCTATTGGGGATCTACCACTTGAAGCTCATGTAGTTGTTGCCAGAGTGCTTTACGAATGTGAGAAATTATTATTAGTTTAAATGTGAGATTCTGTTAAGGGGCCTCACTACATGTTGCTACCTTATAAGAGTCGCTGAATAGTGCTTTCTGACTTCATCTGAGAAGAGAGTCCAAAATAAGGCCTATAAATAGAGCAGCCAGGTATGGACTTGTAGCTTTGAATAATATCCAAGACAATTTACTGCTCGGTTTCAGCAGTAGCCAAAGAGATAATGCAAGAATAATTGTACCAGAAATACCTGCGAAGACCAAATAAATCATACCGAAATGATCAAAGTATGGAAGCAAACTGAAAAGCACCATCATTACGGTAGTTATCGCTATTACCCTGATTGACTTTTTTTCTCCAGATACTGCTGGTAGCATAGGCACGCCTGCTTTTCTATAATCATTCCTCACATGCAAAGCAAGGCTCCATATATGAGTTGGAATCCACAGAAATACTAAGCCAGCCATCACCAAACCGATTTCAATATTTTGAGTTGTCACAGCTACATAACCAATCAGGGCTGGTACAGCACCAGAAAAGCCTCCCAAGAGTATATTAATTTGGCTTGTCCTTTTCAGCCATTTGCTGTACACTATTATATTGTCAAATAAACCGAAACACATGAGAACAAAAACCCACATATTGACAAGCCAGGCAAATACTAAAGAAATCGCAGCCAAGATCAAACCAAATGTCAGAGCATTCTCAGGCGAAATTCTACCTGATGGTATAGGCCTCCGCTTAGTTCTTTCCATAATTGCGTCTATATCTCGGTCATTGTAGCTGGTGAGTGTGTCCGCTGCAGCAGAACCGGATGCAACTCCGGCAATCAAAAACGCCCAGGTTGTGGGGGTGATGACGATGTGAGATAGAAGAGAGGCAATTAATGCAGCTGAGAATGCCGTAAAAACGAGTAAATACCAAATCTTTGGTTTTGTAAGTTCGTAATAATTTTTGAGGCTGTGGCTAGCACCCATTTGAGGGAGCAAAGTTCCCATATTGATTTTTTGAACTATTCTCTTATAAAAGGCAATAACATGGACATTCCGCCTATTGCGAGGGTGGTTCTATACCGTCATATAGTGTTTGTTTACTATTATTGGACTGACAAAGTGTGTTACGAAGAGTATAATCAAATCGTTTTCCTCATGCGCGAGCGAATTATTAAATACTCAAGCTCTTTGAGTGGATTCACTAAGACAACCCCTCTACTTCACAACAGATGTTGGATATACTAATTCTCTTGCAGTCTTCCTCATTTCGATGAAGGTTTCAGTCTTTTGAACTCCTTGAACTCGTCCCACCTTTTCAGAAATTAAGTGATGCATTTCATCTAGAGACTGTGCATTCATCGTTACTAGTATGTCAAACCTTCCAGTCACTTCTGCAATTTCGCGTACTTCGGGGATTTGGAACAGCTCATTTAATACATTGTCTCTCATCCTCGAGTCCATATTAATTCCAGTGAGCGCTTTGACGTTGAAACCTAATGCCTCGTCATTAACCACTATTGTGAACTTTTTTATGAGACCTCTTTTTATAAGTCGTTTTATTCTGCTATATACCACTGAAGCGTTCACATTTATTTTCTTTGATAACTTTGGTACAGAAATGCTTGCGTCTGCAGCAAGCTCGCTCAAAATTCTGAGATCTAAATCATCAGTCTTTGCCATACAATGTCATATTTATATGACCAGAGTGACTAATAAATGTATTAATTTCAAACTTGTAGATGTTTTTTAGAATAATCACGGTTAGTCAGAGAATTTTTCTTTCTTTTAGAGATTCAGCCAGCAAAACTGCTCCCTTGGCAGAGCCTATTTTCTCATTATGTGACATTAGAACATATTTAATCCCGCTCTTGAAGACAGTATCTTTTCGCAATCTACCTACAACAGTGGTCATGCCGTCGTTAATTTCTCTATCAATCCGAGGTTGAGGCCTAGTCGGATCGTCATGCACAATTATAAAGTCCGTGGGAGAAGTAGGCAATTTCTTGTCAGTTATTTGCTTGGAAAATTTTAACATTTCAGTCTTGGCTTCTTCTGGTTCACAGCTTCTGTCGGTTCCAACAAATACTGCCTCCGTGTGACCATCTAAAACCGGGACACGAGTACAAGTACAACTCACTCCAAACGGAGCGGGAGATATCACGTTGGAGTCCATGTGACCCAAAATCTTTTTTGACTCTATTTGGACCTTTTCTTCCTCTTTGGGTATATAAGGAATAACATTATCCATAATATCTAAAGCTATCACACCTGGGGACCTTCCCGCGCCGGATAATGCTTGGAGCGAGGTCATGAAAATATTATTGACTCCAAACTTATCCATTAATGGTTTCAGAGTGATGACAAGTCCAGTGGTGGTGCAGTTAGGTAGTGGCGCAATGAAACCCTGCCATCCTCTTTTCTTGCTCTGTAAACTGAGTAATTCCGAATGATCGTCATTGATCCCTGGAATCAAGATAGGGACGTCATCTTCATACCGAAACGCGGCTGCCGTGCTTACTACCGGTACAGATCTTCCAAAACGTGGCTCAATCACTTGAGCATCCTCGGATTCCAAAGCTGTGAATACGAGATCGAATTTCTTTGGGTTTAAATCTTCTACCTTTTTGAGAATCATCTCTCCTGCGTATTCAGGGATCATCTCCTTACTATGCCACCGGAGAATTCCCGATTTTGGATCGCGTATTGCATCGATGTATGTTTTGCCGGCCGAACGCTCAGACGATGCCATATTTGTTAGTTCAAACCATGGGTGTCTATTTAGTGCTAGAACGAATTGCTGTCCTACCGCGCCCGTGGCTCCAATCAGAGCAACTTTTAGCATACTCTGACGGTTGCTTCGAATCAGTTAATAATCGTTTTCTGAATTTGAGTATTTTATATTATTCTGCTCGATGATTCGATTAGGTCCTGACTGAAATCATAATAAATGGATGAATTGAAGCTGATTTGAAGAAATCGTGTCAGATTTAGCCAGCTGCTATCATGGAGGTATATATTCAGTCCGTTCAAACAGTGTAAAAATAGACTTTAGCTCAAATGTCAATCCCTTAGGGATGCCTAAGGCTGTTCTCAGAACTATTCAAAAAGATATGTATTCGCTATCTTCCACCTATCCGGATCCTGAATGTAAGGAACTGAAGAAATGCCTCTCTGATTATCTCAAAATTCACCCTGATTGCATCAATATAGGAAACGGTGCGACAGAACTAATCCATACCTTCGCGAAAATCTTTGGAACAAACAAAGTTATAATCCCTTGTCCCACCTTCTGTGAATACGAACTTGCATCCAGGCGGGTAGGCGCCAAAATTATTCCTGTACCACTTAGGAAAATGAGGCTAGATACGGAACAACTAATTGAGAGCGCTAAGGGATCTGACGCGATATTTCTATGCAACCCAAATAATCCTACGGGTCTTCTTTTCAGGGATTCGGTTAAAAAAATCATTGATCGCGTAGATAGCTCAACGAAAATACTACTGGATGAATGTTTCATTGAGCTAGTTAACGAATCAGATCGACATACGATGATTAAAAACATAAACGAATTCGAGAATTTGGTAATTTTGAGATCGCTCACTAAGTCATTTGGGTTGGCGGGATTAAGGCTTGGATATAGCGTCTCTTGTCCCAAACTTGCCAAGAAGTTGAGCGACTGCCGAATATCTTGGAATGTTAATGGGATAGCACAAAGAGCTGGTATCGCCGCGCTCAAGAATCCAAAACATTTAACTTCAGCACAAGCCATTATAAAAAAAGAACGCCAGTATATTTATCTTAATATTAGAAAGCGGACCAGGAATTTTTCCCCTCTTAAATCTGATACAAATTATTTCTTGATTCGTATATTAAAGAACCAATCCTCGACTGAAGTTAGAGATCGTCTCCTGGCCAAGGGACTCCTAGTTAGAGATTGCAGCACATTTAATGGGATGGGTTCAAAATACATTCGAGTGTCAATCAAGAGCCACAAAGAGAACCTAATCTTTATGGATGCCCTGGAGGGAATTGACAATTGAAAGCTAAAATCTTGATGATTCAAGGAACGTCATCTGGGGCAGGCAAAAGTACTGTAGTTATTGGATTATGTAGGATACTTTCGGATCTTGGGTATCGAGTTGCGCCATTTAAGGCCCAGAATATGTCTTCGAACGTTCATCGTATTAGGGCTAACAACGAAAATCAAGAGATAGCTCTTGCCCAAGCAATCCAGGCGGCAGCTTGTAGGATTAGACCGAGCCCGAGAATGAATCCTATTTTATTAAAACCTCAAGACGGCTACACAAGCCGGGTTATGTTAAATGGATACTTTTATTCTGAATTGAATGTGAAGCAATATTATGAAACATTCGTACTACAAATTGGTTTCCCTGCAGTAATTGAAGCGCTAGGTAATCTTAGAACCGAGAATGAAATTGTTATTATTGAAGGGGCAGGCTCTCCTGCCGAAGTTAACATATCGATGTACGATATATCGAATATGCTTCTTGCCAGTAAAGTAAAGGCTCCCGTACTCCTAGTAGCTGATATCGAGAGAGGAGGATGTTTCGCAAACCTTGTCGGTACCATGAGTCTCTTGAGCCCTCGGCATAGGAAATTAATACGTGGGTTATTGATCAACAAATTTAGAGGTGATGCAAGCATTTTGGGGGCAGCAGTAGATCGCGTAGAAAGAATTACAGGAAAAAAAATTCTCGGAATAATTCCGAAGATTCAATTCCGTCTGCCACAGGAAGATTCACTTGATATTCACGTAGGGCCAAAAATTCCATCAGCAAAATGGAATAGAGAGATTGATTTCATAGCAAATCGTATAAGAAATGAAATCCCCATAAACGAGATAATCGAGAATATCGCCGGTCTGGATAGAAGATAATGGATACAGATTTTGAATGGCTTATAATCGCGTTAATGGGTGGGATATTAATAGATGTAATTTTTGGTGATCCATCAAATAAGTATCACCCTGTATCGTGGTCTGGAACATTGATTAATACATTTATTAGAAGATCCAAGAATAACCAAAAGCTAGGATCTAACACATATGAAAAATCTATCGGAGCAGCATTTGCGATATTTTTAGTGATACTAACTTGGCTATCAACCCAAGCCATGGTCTATATATTTCTCCATTTTTTTGGTATCATTGCATGCGCTATTGCAGCAGCCTTGATATTGAAACTAACTCTTGCTATAAAAGGTATGGAACATCATGTGGCAAAAATAGTGAATGCATTACAAGTCAATGATATTGTGGAGGCAAGACGAAATTTGTCTTTGATAGTGAGAAGGGAAACGCTAGGGCTTAGTAGGCAGTATATTTTGTCCGCTACAATAGAGTGCATAGGAGAGAGCACGGTTGACGGAATAATAGGCCCGTTATTTTTTTATTCATTGTTAGGCCCAGCCGGTTCTTTTGCATACCGAACAGTCAACACGCTTGATTCTATGGTAGGTTACACTATCGAGTATTACAAGAATATTGGATGGATGTCAGCTTCCCTTGATACTATCTTAAACTACGTTCCAGCCCGGATCACCTCATGTTTGATGATCGTCTCTTCCTTAATCGCAGGCGCGGACTGGAAGGAGTCTATCAAAGTATTAATTAGAGATCACAAAAATACCGTGAGCCCAAACGCCGGATACCCAATGGCTACGATAGCCGGAGCCCTTCGGGTTAAGCTTGAAAAGATCGGTCAATATTCTCTGGGCGACGATCGTGAAGCTTTGTCCGTCGAGAAATGTTGGTTGGCTCTTTCGATAATGAAGCTAACTACTCTCCTTTTCGTCACTCTTGTGTCTATTCCCTTGATATTCGTTTTGTCCCTAGTTGGCTGGTGGAAATTCCTATTTGGGATTTAAGCCCATCCAGGCAGTTTTATCTTTCTTGACGATAATACCTGCTTCAACTGAATCCGAATCTTTCAATTTAAACTATATTGCTAACTACATGTACCTTTTTCCTTTTGCTGGCGCTATAATTGGGACCCTAGTGGGATTGTTCGCTTGCGTTGTTGCTTTTTATACCACTTCATTACTTTTGGGAGTTTTTGTTACTGCGGTACTAGTTGTGTTAACAGGGGCAAATCACACTGACGCACTAGCTGATTTTGCCGACGGACTAATGACAAAAGGGGGAAGGGAGGCAAAACACAATACTATGCTTGAACCTTCTATAGGTTCCGCGGGAACAATATCCATCATTCTTTATGTCGCAGGAATGATCGTATCTATATCCAATTTCCATGCTGATACAACCAAACTGCTTATAAGTTTGATTCTAGCTGAAGCAAGTGCTAAGTATGTGATGGTACTCCAGGCACACATGGGAACATCTGCTTGGGCTGGATTCAGTTCTCCTTTTACTGAGAGCATGAAAGATCGTATAAAACTTCTGTTTTCTACTGCCATAATGGCCCTTATTATTATTCTAACCGGTGTGGAATATATTGGAATCATTTCTTTAACTGTTTCTATATTGGTGGGAATAGTCCTTCTGTATATTTCCAATAGGAGCTTTGGCGGCATTTCAGGAGATGTATTTGGTGCATCTAACGAACTTACTCGACTTTCGTCTTTAGTAGTCCTATCTTCTGGAACTACCTGGCAGTGAGATCCTTCTATGATAGCTGCTCTGATGTGTGGTGGCAGAGGAATCAGGATGCGTGATGCTTCTGGAATTGAAAAGCCGTTGCAAAGGGTAAAGAAGAATACTATGATCGAAAGAGCCCTGCATGCACTCATAGGCTCACGCATGTTTGAGAAAATAGTAGCTGTAACTAGTATTAACACACCAAGAACTAGATCATTTATTCATCATCTATGCAACTCCTGTACAGAATCAATAGAACTGATGGAAACTGCGGGCCACGGTTTTTCAGAAGATCTTTCTTCTGTAGTTTCCAGCCTTAAACCTGCTAGAGTTTTCATAGTTCCTGTAGACCTTCCGTTGCTAAATGCGAAAACCGTTCGACGAATAATTGAAAGATGCCCTGCTGACAGAACGTGTGTAACTGTATTGCTGGAAAGCGCGTTTGTCGAAGGGCTTGGCATAACCGCGAGTGTACTGGTTCCTGCAATGGATGGCAGACTTTATTGCCATTCTGGAATCTCTATTATTAATTCTTCTAACTTTAAGGTAGGCTCTATTTTAAAAGAGGATTATATCGTAATGAACGAGATTGAGATTGCATATAACGTAAACACAAGAAGGGAATTGGAACTTGCAGAACGCGTCATTAAAGAAGGTTTCTAATCAAGAATTTTTAGGATTTTTCCGTTAATACTCGCCTTTCCTCCTGTTTTTCTTGCAAGTGGACTCCCACAATTCTTGCAGTCGATATCTGTTGTTGTATAGGTGAAGACAACCCTTTTCTCCCCACATTCATTACACTGAATAGACACAAAATTACTACTCGGTTTTGGAATAATTATAGTTCTTTTGGACATGCCAGTAGTCACAGGTTTACGGTTGTATTTCGAGCTTTCGCATACGAATACCTTCTTTCATTGTCTGTCTATGACAGGTCTTGCAAGTGTATTTGAGGGTAATCTTTTTTGTAGTCTTTGCAGTTCTTTTAAGTTCAGGAAATTTCTGTCCTCCATATCCTCGCTTGTCTTCGGCGTGTCGACGCGCACCTAATGCGCTCGCTCTGTCCTTGCCCTTCTTATAGATGGAGGCTGATTGAAGCGTGTGGGTTTTGCATTTAGGGCAGAATTTGTTCAGCTCTTTCTGCATCTTCATTGTATAGACCTTTACTATTGGGTAATTTAAGGAAAACCCCATAGGAAAAATGACATGAAGTGTGGGACTACAGCCCTAGTTGATTGAGTATCAGAATAATATTGCACCATCCGATAAAGCAGAATCAGAAAATGCCTGAGTTATGGACGCCCTCTAAGCCGTTGAATCAAGCCTTTGATGTCGGTTCGTTTTATTTCTTCGAATAATATCCATTCAGATCTCGCCATTGGCAAAAACGGGTTCTGAACTTGTGGAAAAGTAAAATATTGGTTAGAAAGTGAATTAAGGCATTTACATGGAAGAGACAAAAAATGTACAATTTGATGTTAGAGAAATATCAGTAGCAGATTTGCAAAAGGGGCTCTTTGAAACATTATCAAATTTGGCTGAGGTTGGAAAAATAAAGGATGACCAACAAAGAGCAACGAAAGTCCTGCAGCAGATAATGTCATTTCCATTCTACAAGATCTTCGTAGCGGCGAAAAGAGAGGGAGAAGTAATTGGTGCCATTACATTGTTAATCGAACAAAAATTTATTCACAATGGGGGAAGGGTCGGCCATATTGAAGACGTTGTTACAAAGGAGGGATATGAGGGGATGGGGATAGGCCGAGCATTAGTTGCCAAAGCCTTAGATTTTGCTGCACATATGAAATGCTATAAGGTGATCCTAGATTGCTCCGAAAAGAATGCTCGATTTTATAAGAAGGCAGGATTTAAGGAATATGGACTTTCGATGAGACACGACCTGACCTGATAGCATACAATCTGATAACTAGTATAATATGAGAATACCCAAACCCAATTTGGGATGTTTTCTAGTTGTCGTTCATCTAGCCAATATTCACCTCTACATGCACGTGATCATATGTTCACGTCTGTATGCGGAGTTATGTCGGCTCCGATCTGGTTTGTTTGTTCAAACTCAGTCAGTTAGTGAACTTGACTCTATAGTAAATTAATCTTGAGAATAAGCAATAAAGCAATCGCATCAAAATTACCAAGGTAGTGTCTCACGTTCCATCGTGGAGTAAGCTTGGCAGAAATGCAGAGGTTGAAGTTGCGATCCTCTTAGGACTTTTTGGATGGAATGTAAAGCTATCGCCGGGGAGTAGAGGGCCGGCTGACCTGTTAGCCCGAAGAAAATCCGACAAATGGTTAATACAGGTGAAATCAAGCAGAAAGTTTGGCAGACTCAAGGGCTTGGACCTAAAAAAATTGAAGGACCTGGCGGTAAGAACAGATGGCCTTCCTGTTCTTGCCCTGGTTCGACCTCGGATTACCGCTATGACTGAAGCAAAGAAGACAATTCCTTCTGATCACATCGACCAAAATACTCACGATAATCGTTTGATAAGCGAAACCACGAAATTGCCAGCGCCTTCGTTCTATGAGATATTATTCCATTCTTTGGTGGATTGGACAATTAAGGAGCCATTTTGATGTTGTTACCCATTCCTTCTTTCCAAGGCTACTGGACTTCAAGGTTCAGGACACTTCCGACCGAATCTAAGGAGGAGATTACTTGGAGAAAATGATATTCCAATAACGGCGAATATTTAATTATCTTCAAAGTATCTTACACGCTCTTTTTTAAATTCCCGTAGGCTGAACAATATTTTGTAATCTTTGATACAAATGCTCTCAGACATATGTTTAGCCATTGTTTCTGCAGATTCACTGGTGCGTGCATGGATCATGCTAAATAAATTGAATGGCCAGTCGGGATAAATGGGTCGTTGATAACAGTGGCTTACCTGAGGAAATGCAGCTAACTTGTTACCTAGCTCATCAATTTTTGAGAGGGGGACTTTCCATACCACCATCCCGTTGGCAGCAAAGCCTGCATCCCGATGACGTAAAATCGCCGCGAATCTTCTCATCACACCCAGCTCCTCGTACTCCCTTGCCTTTGCAAAAAGTTGAGACGTAGTTATTCCCAAATTCATAGCCACGTCTTTAAAGGGCTCTCGCACTATCCTCAGATCCTTCTGGAGTTCTCGGATAAACTCTTTATCTCTATCGCTAAGATAAAATTTCTGCATGTTCAAACTTTTTACTTTGTCAGTTGGCGTTGGGGTCTTGTTGTCCTCATTGACCATATCGAGTCTCACCCCAATTTTAAAGACCTTCAGAGTTGGAAGAACTCGATATTTCTTGACACCTTCTATCGAGGCTAATCGTTCTAATTCCGACTTCAGGTCGGCATCAGGTGGAACAGCAAGCGTGAACCACATATTAAATTCGTGATTTCTCTCATAATTATGGCTTACACCAGGATGTTTATTAATTTCTTGGGCAACGTGATCAAGTTTATTGGCTTTCGCCTCAAGAGCAATCAGGGCGCTTTTGTAACCAAGCCGTCTTGTATCGAAAATCGCATTAATCTGTCTAATTAAGCCGATCTGGCTCAAGCGTGATATCCTTCTCATAACCTCTTCCTCAGAAATATTATGTTGTTTTGAAATTTCATAAAATGGTCTATTGGTCAATGGAAAGACCCACTGGATTTCGTTTAAAAGCTGCTTATCTACGGTGTCGATTTGTTGGGTTTGAGCTTGCTTTGGTACCAACGATTGGACGTTTTGCTTGCTCATCTATTAAAAACCTATCCTCTCATAATTGTGGTTGTGGTTGTGGGTTCATCATAAGATATTAAGACTCAATTACTAAAAACACTCAATCTTGCATCTATGCAACGGCTTTGAGACCAAAATTGCTATCATAGATCGCTCTAATTGCTGACATCTCATTCTCAGCAATATAGTTTCCATCTGACATTCCGGCAAATACCTCTAACTCTTCAATATCACTTATAGTTGGAAGTACGACCGAGACTTCCTTTTGAGACAAAATGAAATTTATTGCAAGCTCTGTTATATTCCAGCCGTGAGCTGCAGCGAAGGGTCTAATTTTTTCAACCTTTTGCAATGCCTCGACAATCCATTCTTTTCTCCGACTACCTCTGTGATCATTTTTGTCGAACACTGTTTTCTCATTAACCTTACCAGTTAAGATACCTGAAGCATCAGGCACCCGAACCAGAATGCCAACTCGATTTTTGTTGGCGAAATCAAAAAAAATCCTTCCAGGATCTTGTTCCAATATGTTATAGACAGTTTGCAGGCAGGTAATATTTCTGCGCTCCATTGCCAATATCCCTTCGTCCTTCCATCCAATTGCCGGACCCAAAGCCACACCGTGGCTTCTAATGTTGCCATCTCTTACTAATTTATCTAAAGTTGCGAATAGTTGGTCATTTTCTATTGCCTCCATCTTAGGATTATGTTGACTATAAACATCGATGTAGTCTGTATGCAACCTTTGCAAGCTTTGTTCTAAAGCATATTTTAGAAACTGGGGATCGTTATGCCTTTGCGGTAGCTCGCTGTGACCGATTTGTTTATTATTATACATGTCATAACCCCATTTTGTGGAGTATACGATTTCATCTTTATCATTGGGGCCACCGGCATGGCGCATCTCCTTAAATGCTTGGGCAACCAGCTTTTCACTTTTGCCACTTCCATACATATCCGCCATTTCGAAAAAATTGATGCCTAGATCGTAAGCGCGTTTTAGCATCTTAATAGCGTATTCATCGTCAATCTTCTTGTTTCCAGTCGTCCACCAATCTAAAGCTAAAGTCCACGTTCCAAACCCGATTTCACTTACCTTGATTCCACTTTTGCCCAACCTGCGATATTTCATTACTAGTTGAACACCTCTCGAATTTTTGCTATAATATTCCTGAATTCTGAATCACTAAATACAGGTTGGGAGTGACCGATTAAAGATCTCAATAGAACTGGGCTGTTTTGGATCTTTTCTTGGGCTGACGTCGACTCCTTATCTGAAGGTGATAGGTGAATGGGTATCCATGATTTGCACCCTGCAAACTCAGGCTCAATCTCAATTTGTAACGGCGGAATCATTCTATGAACCCGTAAAATTATCACACTCATCGGTTTTTTGGGATTATAGTTTAACCTAATGTTGACGTAATGCTCATTCCAAATGTGAAATTTGCCTAATCGCCTTAATATTTCGCCATCGTTCGTCTCCTTGACTTCCACTGCATTGGCAAATGTTGTTATCTTATTTTTGTTATCCTTGGGTCTGTCCTGAAGTACGATATCAAGTTCACTTAAATAGTCCTGTTGAAGGTATTCTTTGGATTGATGCTCAAAGGTCGGATAGAGAAAAAAGTCATTATGCTTAACCTCAAATCCTCGTCGATACTCCATTATTCCTCCTTTACGTAGGAGAATTGTTTGTCTCCCTCTCTCTAATGCTTTACATACAACTGCCCATTCTTTGAGTGCTGGGGTTGTGGACTCTGGCAAACCTACTTCTTGCTGGTTGAAGGAGGACATTTTCCTTAACCGATGCTCCTGATAATATTTTCAGCATCTTTGTGAACACAGACAATCATGGGTGTGTCCTTTATCACATATTTGCTGAGCCTGGTTTCCCGAAGTTGAACTATCAAATCTTGAAAAATTATCAAATCATCTATTTCAAATGCTAACATAAAATCTTGATCGTTGATACCAAATGAATAAGATGTATTTAGTCTAACCTGAGGGAATTTCCTACCCACAGATATGTGTTCTTCCATCAGTTTCTTCCTCTCTTCAAAGGCGAGCAAATACCATTCACGAGCTTTAATAAATGGATAAACAACCAGATATTTCATTGGCTTCTCACCAGTCATGAACCCGGGAACAATCTTGCCTGTAGAATAAATTGACCCGCGATGGCAAGAAAGATACACATATGATGGTTCAATGTATTTTCCAACAACTGTAGAATACACCTTCGAAGTGAGAACCTGCATCTTTTCAACGGAATCGGAAATCATCCATAACATAAAATCAGTGTCAGATCTTAGACCTAAAGTTGAATAGGCCCGAACTTTCATCTTTGTATTCGCAACTTCCATTAGGAGCGAAAATTCCTTAGCTGCCTCGCTCTTAGCAATATCGTTTAACCATCGCCACTTGGTATCGACCTTGAAGAATGAAAAGTTGAAAAAAGTTGGCGTTGCTGGCTCAATAGGTGGCTCTGCTACATTTTGGACTTCTACTTGTGAGGCCATCTCGAAATAAAATGTGCAAACTATATTTAAAACTAGATGAGCTCAGAATATGAGATTGTCACAAACCTCTGACTATTTTAGCTTTCTTCTAACCCAAGCCAACCGTAACCCTTGTTTTCGAGTTCTTCGGAGAGAGTTTTGTCGCCGGATTTAACTATTCTACCCTTTGCCATGACATTAACATAGTCTAACCTTCTCAAATATCTTAGTATCCTGGCGTAATGAGTGATCACTACAACTCCTGCCCCGGTTTCTATCAATTTGTTTATAGCTTCAGCAACAGCCTTTACAGCATCGATGTCCAAGCCGGAATCGGGTTCGTCGAGAATAGCTATATTAGGCTTGAGGACCAACATCTGCATGACTTCCGATCTCTTCTTTTCGCCACCAGAGAATCCTTCGTTAAGATATCTGCTAAGGAACGCTGGATCCAACCCAACTGAATCCAAGTTTCTTTTGACATATTCGTGAAATTCCTTCACCGTTATGAACACTTCTCTATCAGTCTGCTCCTGAGCTAACGTTTTGTTCAGGGTATTGTAGGCATTTCTGAGAAAATGGCTGTATCCAACGCCAGCTATTTCTATAGGGTACTGAAATCCAAGAAAGATGCCCTTCTTCGCTCTTTCATCTGTTGATAACTTAAGAATGCTTTGACCTTTGACAAGAATATCTCCCGATGTTATATTGTACTTCGGGTGACCCAATAAAACATTAGCAAAGGTGCTCTTTCCAGAACCGTTTGGGCCCATGAGTGCATGAACCTTGCCCTTATCTATGGATAGATTAAAACCTGTTAGTATTTCCTTTCCTTCGATACTAGCATGCAAGTCCTTTACTTCTAAAAATGACAAACAGCTCCTTTTGGATAGAATATAATATAAGGATATGTGCTCAGAAAACAAGTTCATAACCATGTGAACTAACTGCTTGCCGTTAAATGATCAGACTTATCCGCGCCATTAACTAACTACGCGTGCAACTTTAATCGGAAGTAGTAATTCGTAAATTTCGAGAATATCTTGAAGTAGGTAATTTGTGTAAAATCGAACAAAGCCTATTCAATAATTCAACAAAAGATTTTCAATGATTATAATTGAAGTGCACTACTACTGTACCTTTAATGTTCCTGTCATGTACGGATGAACGGAGCAATGGAAAGGGTAGGTTCCTGCCGACAACTTGATGGTGGCGACTTTTGCTGAACCTGCTGGACTTATCAAGCTTGTATCAAATAGTTTTCCTGAAGTCGGATCGCTGGGGTCCTTTCCATTAGTCATCGTATGAGGAACGGTATCCTTATTGGTCACGCTGACAGAGTCTCCTTTCTTGACCGACACAGTGTCAGGAGCATAGGATGGGTTTCCTTGTGTGGAAGCTCCAGCCAAAATCGTTACAGAAGCCCCGACCGGAGCACTGATGGTAGCGCTGCTACTAGCACTAGGAGCTGGTGGATTCGCCGCGGCTATATCTTGTGGTGTCAAATCCTTTCGATACAATGAGTCCTGTACGCCTGGAACTGGTGCAGCTTTGAAAAATGCAGTGTAACATATCACCCCTGTAATCCCTCCGAGTATAAGCAAAACAAAAAGTGCGACTTTTCCAACCCACATAGCAAGTACTCCTGATTTCCTGTCGATATTCCCCTATTAATTCCTTTTATTAGCGCCAAAAATCTTCAGTTAACAAAGCATTTCTCTTTTTGCCTTCTTTTTCACATTCCAAGATAAAAATTTCTTACACAACAGAGTTCTCAATGTCCAGCTAGCTTTCCTGTGAATAATTTACAAGATTATCGTTCCCAAGGTTTACATGTGTATATGATTGTAATTCTTATGTAACACTTTGAAGTCGAGATTTCCTGTCACAACTTTTATTTGACAAGGCTCCTCCCTGAAAGCACAAATGAAGCAAAGTCGTAAAGAATGTGCTATCTGCGGTAATCATTTATCGTTCAGGTACAATGCAATGGCGGAATGGAATATAACAGGATTTATTTGCGGAGATTGCTATGAGAAAAAATTGACAGATCACTATATTGCTTCGGAACGTAGAGGCATTTTGAAGAGCTAATACGCCGTCGATTCATCAAATCTTCTTAGGGGTAAGTATAATGCAAATTAGAATCTTATCCACGAATTGAAGTTCCATTGGTATCTCTACACATGAAGCCACTTCAGTGGAAGATTCTGCTCTACATGAGGTAAAAATCAGCTAATTTTATATCGGAGTTAACAGCAGAGGCGTCCGCGGCTAGATATGTCGCTGTCTCGCCCCAGATTGTCTTGGATGTCAAATTCGAGTCTACTCATAGATATCCGAGTTTAGATACCTAACTTTGTTTCGGTAGAGCAGATACCTCACGCTAAACGAATTCAATGATGTATGAGGTTCAACCCTCGGCAATACGATCATTATTTTCAAGCATTTATCTGTAAGATTTCTGCTTTCTACGGCGGGCACCAGGTCCACCGAATTTCTTTGACTCGCTTTGTCTGGGATCGCCTGCCAGTAGATGTCTGTCGTATTCTGAAATCTTTTTTCTAATTTCTTCCCTGACGCTCTTTGCCAAAGGATGGTCCTTCGGATCCCTCCCACCTTTTCCCTCGCCTGCAAGTGCTCTGGAAATTGCAACGGCGGATGCAAAGGCCTGTCCCATGAATCCGCCCCCCTGAACCTTTACATTGATGTCTATTTTATTCCTCAGTTCACCAAGAAGGTTGATCGGCGTCATTACCATTTCCTTGGCTATCTGAGGTTCGATCAACTCAGCGGGGATATTGTTGATGCGTATTCTCCCGTTTCCTTTCCATATTGTTGCAACTGCTCTGCATGCCTTTCTCTGTCCTGGGTAAAGATCTATTTTGCTAACCAATAGTCTTATCCCCTCTTCCAACCAATCTCCGCAGCTAGGTCGCCTATGGAGATGTAATAAAATGCAGGCTTTGTAATCTTTGAATCTTCAAAAAGCTCCATTTTTGAATCTTTTAATTGACTGGGGACTCCGATATATACCCTTAAGCGCTTAAATGCTTTCATACCGCTTGGCTTCCGCTTCGGCACCATTCCTCTCACCATTTTCGTCAGAATTCTGTCTGGTCTTCTAGGATGAAATGGCCCGTGTATTGGGTTTGTTGCAGAGCTTATTTCAAGGTCCTCTTTAAATCTATTGATCGTCTTGTGTCTGTTTCCAGATAACATTGCCTTCTCCGCATTTACAATCGTCACATGATTCCCTTTCAGAAGAAGCTTTGACACACGAGAGCACATCCTCCCTGCGATGCAGCCATCAACATTAACAATTATAGATGTATGGTCCCCAGACTTACCGCTTTCTATGTCATGGTCAGGTCGTCTTAAGTTTGGCTGATCACCCAATGATTCGCACCCCCTTGCCATCCAGATGTCTCTCAATCAATTCATTCAAGCTAATGACTTCGCCACCTACTATCGTTATTTTCTTGATAGCAGCTTCTGAAATCGAGAAAGCACATACAGTGAGCTTATGATCCAAATCTCCAGACCCTAGAACTTTTCCAGGGACTACTATCACTTCTCCATTTTTAGTAACAGCTGACAATCTTGAGACATTAATCTCTCTTCTGATTTTTCTAGATTTTGAGATCTCCCTCTCCAACGCCCTCCAAATTGCCTTCCTGTTCTTTTTGAAACCCTTTCGTAAAGTCCATATTATCTCGTCTATAAGAGGATTAGTGAACATAATGTTTACCTCATGCGTTATTTAGATTCCCCAAATAAATCTACCTTGGATTTTGGGGTTCAAGCGAACGTACTACTTGATAAAAGCCATCCATTTTGCTACTAAGCTTTTCTAAAGCAGCCATTAAGGTTTTCTCTGCCGTCAATGCACCATTAGTTTCGATTATAAGTATCGATTCACCAGTCTGACTTCCATCCTTTACAATAGCAGCAGAAGTTGGTTGCCATTTTGCGTGATGCTTTCCAATACCAAGTCTAGCGTACGCTTCAAACTTTACCTTCTGTGTAGGAGCAAGCGCAACTATGGGTATTTCCTTACTCACAGGTTGAACTAGGTCGTCTTCTGACAAAAGTTCGCCTGAAGTCACGATCTTTGTTTTGTCAGCGGCTTCGGAATCTAACATCAGCAGTACCCTGCAATTTGAGCACCCAAGGGTGCTCTTACAGTCGCATTCCTCAGGCGTTACAAATCGATCCAAATCAGTGCTTAGCGGTATGAGCCCCAACCTATGGGCAAGTGCCTCATCATGCATGACTGAAGAGTTTTCGAGTATAACAACATCGTCTATTGCTAAGGTAGGGACCTCGCTTATGGCCAACCTTCGAATAGCATTTATATACTCTCTGGAAATATTCTTGAACTTAATAACAATTCGTTCATCCGTTCTTTCAAGAACCTCGGCAGAAATATCAGTCAAGCCTAACCGAGACTTTGATTCAAGCGTACTTAAAAGTCTTACCGCTTTGTTGACGCAAAGTAGTTCGATACTATTATAACGTCTATACCAAATGTAACCTTATTTGAGCCTCTGGTGATCGTAGCAAGGATACAATTGTTTTAGAAACCAGATCATTCGGTGTCGACTATTTCTTGCCCAAACTTTTTTTTATTTAAGATTTACTCATATGGAGATATATAGTTCAGAGAACCTACAAAATCGATGGTCGAAGGTAAGGTTTCAACTATACGTTTAACGTTGGAAGGGAACAAGTTTGAGATACTTGTCAAACCAGATCCAGCTTTAGACTATAAATTGGGCAAGAGAACTGATTTGCCTTCAGTCCTCATCTCTGATGAAATATATTCTGATGCCAATAAGGGGTCCAGAGCGGCAAGTGATAAGCTAATTAAGTACTTTAAGACGTCGGACCCTTTGGAAGTCGCTAGACATATAATTACAAGGGGTGAGCTGAGCCTTACGACCGACCAGCGCAGAAAAATGGTTGAAGAGAAGAAAAAACAGATAGTCCAATATATAAATAAGAGCTTCGTAGATCCAAAAACTCACCTCCCGCATCCGATAATGAGGATCGAAAGTGCTTTGGGAGAGGTGAGACTAACTGTGGACCCTTTCAAACCAGTGGAAGATCAAGCGAAGCACGTGGTTGAAGCCTTGAGAAAGATTTTGCCCTTGAAATCAGAAAATTTATTGCTGACTGTAACCATTCCTGCCCAATTTTCATCCAGATCCTACAACTTTTTGAAATCCACGGCAACTCTTAAGGAAGAGCAGTGGCTGACTGATGGCACCTTAAAGGTTAAACTAGAAATCAATGCAGGGTTAAGAAGCTCTCTATTGGATAGGCTAGGGTCTATGTCGAAGGGAAGTGCCCAAGTGACAGAAGGATAGAATTGCTCAAAAAGCAAATGACACTTAAAATATAAGTCTGTCATATCCACCCCGGTGAAGAGAAAATAAATGAGAAAAGATCTCTTAAATTGGTCTCCGGTTAATGGAGGGATCTGCTAGCAATGCAAGAAATCAGGCGAAAATATGTCATTCCTGGTGACAGAATAACCGAAGGTAATCACAGGCCTTTATTTAATGTATTCCGGGCTGGCAATTCACTTATCTCTACCAGAGTAGGAATTGCGGAGGCCGGGCGAGAGGGTGTAAAAGTTATACCTCTGTCTGGAGTGTACCTGCCCAGAACAAACGATATAGTAATTGGTAAAATAGTGGATCACTCTTCCCTTTCGTGGGAAGTAGATATCAACTCGTGCTTTTCGGGTCACCTGCCTGCGCAGGATGTTTTTGGAAGGGACTTTTCTCCTGCACGTGATGATATGGGAAGAGAACTGGCCAGTGGTGATTTAATTACTGCCAGGATTATAGCATTTGATAGAACCAGGGATCCAATGTTAACTATCCAAGACAAGGACTTAGGCAAAATTCCACGAGGAGAGCTCATTGAAATTTCTGCGACTAGAGTTCCAAGACTGATTGGAAAGCGCGGTTCTATGATACAGACAATTGAACAGGCAACTCGAACTAGAGTCTTGATTGGTCAGAATGGAGTAATAGTTGTAACGGGAAGGAACTCTGAGGGGATAGCCATGGCCGTTAGAGCAATAAGGATGGTGGAGGAAGAGGCCCATACTTCAAACCTGACCCAGAGAGTGAAAGCATTGCTGGGCATACCAGAGTCTCCGGGCGAGATATCACCTAACGCATCGCAAAATGTTCATAATTCAGACAACTCTACTTCACTCATACAAAAACGCGAGGAAAGTGAGGTAGAGAAGGAGCAGAACTTACAATGACACAGACCAGAAGTCTTATTGATGAAAATGGTAGACGTACTGACGGTCGTACTGAAACTGAGTTAAGGGAAATAAAAATCAGAGTTGGGGCAATAAAAAATGCAAATGGCTCTGCATTTATAGAATTTGGGAAGAACAAGATTTTGGCAGCTGTTTATGGCCCACGAGAAGTGCATCCGAAGCATATGGCGCAGCCTGATAGATGTGTTATAAGATGCAGATACCACATGACCCCTTTTTCTACGGATACTAGGAAAAACCCGGCTCCGTCCAGAAGAGAAGTAGAAATCTCAAAAGTTATGAGAGAAGCATTAGAGCCTTCATTGATACTAGAAGACTATCCCCGTGCAGCCATAGACGTGTACGTGGAGGTATTGCAAGCAGATGGAGGATCAAGATGTGCCGGCATCACGGCTGCTTCGGTTGCACTAGCAGATGCTGGAATTAACATGCGCGATATTGTAGCTGCATGCGCAGCAGGGAAAATCGATGGCAAAATAGTTATGGATATTAACGACACTGAAGACAAAGAAGGAGAGGCTGATATGCCGGTGGCCTATATGCCACATCTAGACCAAGTTACGCTTCTACAGCTGGATGGCATCCTAGATGACAACCAATTTAGTCGATGTCTAGAGGAAGCTATAAAGGGATGCAAAATGGTCTATGAGATCCAACGGAAGGCCCTCATGCAAAAGTATTTTGGTGATGAGACGGAGATGAAAGAAGAGCAATGAGCCTCTCTAAGCGCTCAACGATAATAGTGGAACACTTACGCAAACAGCAAATGTGGGACGGCCTTTCGAAAGGAAAAAGGCTTGATGGAAGAAATCTTGAGGACTTGAGGCCTATTGAAATCGAAGTGGGGTTGATCAAGAAAGCTAACGGCTCAGCAAGGGTGAAAGTGGGAAATTCAGAAGTTGTGGCTGGTGTAAAAGTTGAGACAGGCGAACCTTTCGAAGGTCTCGAAAATAAAGGAGCATTTATCCTGTCTGCAGAAGTTTTACCTACTGCTTCACCTTATGTTGAGCCTGGACCGCCTGATGAGGAAACGATAGAATTGGCAAGGGTCGTAGATCGAGGGATTAGAGAATCCGAGATGCTTGACTTAAGTAAATTGGTGCTAGTGACTGGAGAAATAGTTTATGTTATATTCGTAGATTGCAGCGTAATAAATGCAGACGGAAACTTGTTTGATGCTACATCTTACGCGGCAGTTGCGTCATTGATAAATAGCAAACTACCGGTCTTTGAAATACACGACGGTAAGGTAGTTGATACCGGAGAAAAACAAGATACACCCATTACCACGTTACCTGTCTCCACCACTGCTTTTAGGATAGGTGATTCAATTCTTTTAGATCCTAACGCAGAAGAGGAAGCATGCATGGATGCAAGAATTACCATAACTACAAATTCTGATAATAATTTTGCAGCAGTGCAAAAAGGTTCCACGGGCACATTTACGTTGGAGCAGCTGAAAAGGATAGCCACCATTGCAAAAACTAAAGGCGAGGAAGTAAGAAAGAAGTTCCGGGAGTTGATCGATTCTGGTCAGTAGAAGAAAGAAAGGACAGCGGGTTATAAAAGGTCTAGGAATAAAGTTTGGTGCTACTGTGCGCAAGAGGTATAGCACGGCATACAATACCCTAAAGCAGAAAAGACGATGTCCCTCATGCTCGTCCAATAAATTTACGAGAATTGCATCGGGCATCTGGTTTTGTCGAAAATGCAAGTACAAGGTAGCGGGAGGAGCTTACGATATTGATATTGAAAAATTGCAAAGCCAGAGTAAAAATATCTTTCAGATCGAAACAGCTAGATGAATATAGCAATCTCTTGAATTCAGTTTATGTTGCAATAAACGCAGACACCAAGGTTTCCATCCCAGGCGCCGCCTCGAACAGATCCAAAGTAAATATATCCATTACTGACGGCGGATTTGACTCCAACTCTGATTCGGCTTTGCTGCTCGAGTTAGAAGGTAATGATATAGCTACTTTAAGGGCTGCGCTCAATTCATATCTTTGGCTAATTGATGCGTCATTACACGCATATAGTGCCAGTTTGACAACTGGTTCTTGACCCATGAGTCCCATCGTCGAAATGCAAATATGTGAGAATTTATATGGGATTAGCAGGGTCAGAATCAGCAAATTTAATATTCTAAAATTAGCTCCGTAGCTAACCAACCAACCGAATAACCGAGCAACAAATAACAGATGAAATGGTAAATGGTAAATAAGAGGCATATAGAGAATCGTGAAGAAGGGTGCTAATGACTTGTTGCAATTTACTAAATACAGTATCACATAAAGAATCGTAGGTATTACTGACACAAAGAAACATTCACTTAATTATATTCTTAGGTTCCCCCTCCTTATAGGCACCATTGTTAACGGTATGATTTTATTCTGGTAACTCGATTTACATCTACGATCCTAATATGAGTGAAAAGGAACTACCTCCTTGGCTTAAAGAGCAATTGTCGCGATTGCAACAGCTTCAACAAAATTTGCAAGCAATTATGATGCAAAAACAGCAAGTAGAAGTAGAAATAGTCGAAATTGAAAGGGCTCTGGAAGAGCTGAACAAACTAGGTCCTGAAGATACGGTCTTCAAGAGCGCAGGTCCGCTACTAATCAAATCTAAGAAAGATAACCTCATCAAGGAGTTGGGAGAAAAGAAGGAGTTATCAAACACGAGGGTAATGGTCCTGACTAAACAAGAGACGCGGGTTAAAGACAATCTCAAGGAAGTAGAAAACAAGATTAATCAGATGATTAGAGCAAGCCAAACAACTGTAGATGCTAGTTCCAAACCACGTACGCCGTAGCCAAAAGCGTTGCAAGTAATAAAACTGACGACGAAGTAAGAATATATCAAGGATAGACAGGCAGTGACCATTAGGATTGTGGTAGATGAAAGAGAAAGACGCAGTAGGGTTCCCGCTTTGTTGCGTGAAGCAGGCGCAGTGACAGACTTCGCCAAACTTGAAGTAGGAGACTACGTAATTTCTGCGGAAACAGCGATCGAAAGAAAAACAGTATTTGATTTATTACATTCTATATTTAATGGAAGATTGCTAGTCCAATGCTCTGAACTGATTCAGCACTATACAAAGCCTGTGATAATTATTGAAGGAAATATCATAAGTATCTCCGATGGATCCGTTGAGAACAATATTCAAGACTTCGAGAGAATTTATTTGATAAATGAGACCCTAGCCAGGGTAGCATTAGATTTTAGAATACCAATAATAAACGCACCAACTGCAGAATTTACATCCCAACTACTGGTCACCATGGTCAATATGGCTCAATTTGGTGCCAACAAGGGCCCATTGCTAAAGCGCATCAAGAAAGCTAACCCAGTGCATGTACAGCAACTCTCTATTCTTTCTTCGATTCCAGGTATCGGCGACAAGCTCGCTGTGAGGATGCTTGAAAGATTCTCGACTCCCAGACATGCTTTGACAGCCCCAGCTGCTGACTTGGCCAGGATCCCAGGATTTGGAACCTCGAGGGCTATTAAGATGAGGAGAATCCTTGACTCGTCTGACAACGAAAAACTGGTAAATTCACAGCTATCTCTTTTGGATACAAAATTGGCTGACAAGAATGGTTGATTCAAGTTTTAAAATAGAAAAAATGGCTCCGATGTTGATAATTATAGCATTATTTGGATAAATATCATGATAAGTTGATGTCACCCATGATTATCCTAAATTACTACTAATGCTGTTTGTGCCTTTAAGACAAGCTAACGTGTCATTGAACCCTACTCGTTCTCCTAATGATACACGACTCTATGATTAACGTTTCAACCAATTAACGCTGATATGATGATTTAGACAACAATAGGGCCTCTGCCGGCTTTAGCTATACGACTCATAGCATCTTCTTAATTTTATAAATGCATCAAAATATAATGGCGTCTAGAAATCACAAATAATCGAGGCAGTACTTTGTAAGAATGGTTAAAACATGACAGTTGTAATTCTTATCCTTTGTCTTATTATATCTTGTCAGTTCATTTCTCTACTGCATTCCAATTATGATCTCTTAGAAGAGGATCTTCTAACTGCTACTAAATAAATAGACCGAACGCCAATTTTTTAGTAGCTACGATAAACTGCTGCTATCTTTTTTTTGCTTTTACTTTACTAGCTGCTTCCTTTACGGTTTCTGACGTTTGAGGCGCCGCTTCGGCCGTCTGTCTAGCGGTATCCTTTATTATCTCTGCGGTCTCCTTCGCAGCTATGGTCGTTTCTTCCACCGCAGCAGCAGTATCCCTAATTATACCACGTTCTTTGAGATCCCTAGCAGCATCATTTATTTCCTTTGCAGTATCTCTGGCTGCCACACTTGCTTCAAAGATTGCTTGGGTGATTTCTTCAATGGCCCCACTCTCACGTAGGGTTCTAACGGTCTCCTTCATCTTAGTTGAAGCATCTCGGATATTCTTAGCAATGTTCTTTATCGTTTCCGCTGTTCGTTCAGGATCAACTGCTGATATTTTAGCGCTACGATTCTCAGAGTTAGCCGAAGTGGACATGGAAAACTATGAACAACATCACAATATATAGTTCTATCTTTGTTGCAGCAGTCGTCATTTCGGATCTGGCAATATACCTTGTTATTTCATATCGACGCAATTAGCGTGTGGGTCAGGATTGGATTATCCGTCTTGATATTATGATTTTATCTCATTATGCCTTTGGATTCAGAAAAAATAAGGAAACGTCTTAATTTCGAAATTCTAACTGAATGTAAATTTTAAGTGTACTGATTGTTATTGAAATGCACAGGTCCGTATCTATTCGGTACATCGAATTTGAACTATTGTACTCTCTATTTGTTTGGTACCCATTACAGTCAAGAACTAAACCAGCTCAGTACATCAATCAAATTCTGACATCAACTCCGTTCCTTTTCAAATAATCCTTCACCCTGCCCACACTTGACTTTTCGTAGTGGAATATCGAGGCGGCCAAAGCCGCGTCAACGTCGGTCTTTTCAAATACGTCTAGCATATGTTTTGCCTTTCCACATCCTCCGGAGGCTATAACAGGGATACGAACAGCATTACAAATAGATCTTGTCAAGTTAATGTCGTACCCATTTTCAGTCCCATCCGCATCTATACTCGTAAGCAAGATCTCTCCGGCACCTAAGGATTCTACTTTTCTAGCCCAATCAACCGCATCAATCCCAGTAGCGGTTCTTCCACCGAATATTTTGACTTCAAACCAATATTTTTGATCCTGATTTTTCAACTCATTTTTGCCTCTTTCAATATTTTTCTTTGCGTCTATAGCCACTACCACGCACTGCCTTCCGAATATAGACATTAAGTCTCTTATAAGCTCGGGATTTCTGACGGCTGCAGTATTGATCGATACCTTGTCAGCACCACTAAGTAGTATTTCACGTGCATCTTCGAGTCTCCTTATACCTCCTCCCACAGTAAATGGGATATCAGTGACTTTTGCTACTTTACTAACAACATTCTTCATAGTCTCTCTCTCTTGTTGGGATGCAGTGATATCTAGAAAGACTAATTCGTCAGCACCCTGTGTTTTGTATTTCTCTGCGAATTCTACAGGATCGCCTGTCTCTTTGACTTTCTCGAAATGGATACCCTTCACTACCTTCCCATTGTCTACATCCAGACATGGTATCACACGTTTGGCCAACGGCACCCTATGAAATCGCCTTCACTCTTTCAACGTGAATTCTTCCCTCATAGAGTGCCTTGCCAAGTATGACGCCACTACAGCCAATATTCTTGACCTTGATGGCATCTTCGATGCTCGAAATGCCTCCACTCGCGATTATTTTCGCGGCTGTAATGCTGGCTGCGGAAGATAATGTTGAAATGTCTGGGCCAGTCATCATCCCGTCTCTATCCACGCTGGTGAGTAGAAATTCTCTCACTCCCAAGCTCACGAAAAGTGTCAGTGAATCAATAACCCTTGATCCCGTCGCTTCTCTCCATCCATCGACCATAACTATCCCATTATTCTGATCAAGTGAGACCACTAACTTACTTTGGTGTCTCTTGGCAATTTGCTTTATAGAATCAGGATTCTTGTAAGCCATAGTTCCAATTACTACTTTTGCTGCGTTTTTACTAAAAAAATCCTTTACCGCTGGGATGGATCGTATTCCTCCAGCCACTTCCACAGGGATCCTGACTTCATTTATTATTCTAGAAACAATATCAGTATTACTCTTCCCAGTTCGTAAGGTGGCGTCAAGATCCACCACATGCAACATATCTGCTCCAGCATTCTCCCATTTTTTTGCCATCTGTACTGGATCATTGCCGTAGATCACTTTATCGTCCAAATTGCCTTTTATTAGCCTAACAACATTCCCATCAAGAAGATCTATAGCTGGTATTACGAGCATTGAGCACACTCCATTAGAAAATTTCTGATCATAATCGCGCCTACCGGACCCGACTTTTCGGGATGGAACTGAGTTCCAAAAAGGTTCCCGTTCTCTACAAGTGCTGGGATCATGTTGCCGTATTCAGAGTTTGCTACAACTGCATTTTTGTCCGTAGGTCTAATATAATAAGAATGAACGAAATAAACCCATGATCCATCTGTTACCCCACGCAGAAGCTTGCTGTCTTTCCTGGTGATTGATATATTGTTCCAACCCATGTGGGGAATTTTAACTCTCAATTTCGGTAGCATTATAACCTCTCCGTCTAGAATCTTGAGGCCTTCTAATGTACCCTCTTCACTCTTGTTGAAGAGCATCTCCATCCCTAAGCAAATGCCTAACACCGGGGCACCCCCATTTATGGCAATTTGCATAGCTTGGATAAGTGATTCCTTAAACGGCTCGACGGATCTTATTGCCGGGTCGAAATTACCCACCCCTGGAAGGACTAGTCCCGTAAAATCTTCTAGATAGCCGAGCTCACGCACAATCGAAACGCTCTCTGCACCATTTCGCTCCAAAGCAGCTTTTAAGCTAAAAAGATTACCGGCACCGTAATCAAAAATTGCAATGTGGTCAGGTTTCACTACATTGCACCTTTCGTACTTGGGATCCCATCCTTCCTTCTTTCATCGATGCTGGCAGCAATTCTGAAGGCTACTGCAAAGGCCTTAATTGCTGCCTCAATTTTATGATGATCGTTCTCTCCGCATTTTACCACAATATGAGTGCAGGCGTTCAAGTTCTGAACAAATGATTTCACAAAGTGTTCGAGGTCTTCGCAAGGGATTCCCTCGACTGCCTCACTTGTTAAATTCAAGTTAACTATGGAAAATTGGCGCTTTACCAGATCTAAGGTTACGCCTGCAACTGACTCATCCATCGGTACTACGGCATGACCGAACCGGTGAATACGGGATCTGTCATGGAGTGCCTCGTCTATAGACTGAGAAAGGGCGATCGAAATATCCTCAACCAGGTGGTGTAAAATGCCGTCATTCGAATTGGCGGTCAATGTAATATCAACCATACTATGTTTTGCAATAGCTATAATCAGGTGATCTATAAGGGGAAGGCCAGTAGTTATGTTTGAATCACCCCATCCGTCGATATTTGTTTGAACTGATACACGTGTCTCCTTGGTGGATCTCTCGATTCCGGATACTCTAGGTGTGATACTGTATAGGTAATCTCCCAATAATATTACTTCTTTAATGATATATTATTTAATATATTTGGTAGCTCATTTATGTCTCGAATTACAAAATCTGCTCCGTTGTTCATCAGTTGCGCCTTAGTTTCGAGTGGTTTCGAGCTGCATCCATATACCCCGCAGAATGAGATCTTCAGATCAGTCTTTTTTTCTGCCATTCTAACCATTATTAAGTCCTCATAAGCGTCACCTGCATAAAGGGCAGTTTTTGCGTCCATGTTTTCCATGGCCTTGATTATTGCATAAGGATTTGGCTTTGCATATTCTCTTGGTTCATCTTCTAGGAACACTGAGCAGTCTGGGTTTAGCGCGTCAAATATTGGTTTGAGTGAGAATTCTGCAGCCAACTTGCTCCGCCCAGAAACCACCCCAAGATTACCTCTGAATTTCCTTGCTAATCTACTCAAAGTGGGTTTTGTTATCACTAATCTGTCATTTTCTATCAATGGCCTGCCTGAATAGTATTTTGGGTCAAGACAATGTAATTTCTTAAAGAGACTTGGTCCGTAGAATAACTCGTCGAAGATAGTTGCAATAACACTCTTACCTGCAGGACCAGGATATCCCAATTTTTTTTTGAGGTCCCTTATGACTGGGGTTGAAGTTAAATTCTCTAAATATTGTTCGACAGAAGTGATTCCGTTTTCATCCGAGTTGGAGGCGACTTGATATAAGAAATTGCGTGCCTCAGCTATCCTTGGGTGTGGCTTAGCTAACTCTGCAATGCATATTGCGTAGGAGGTGTCGATGTCGTTGTTAAATCCTCCAGTTTGTCTGAACTTAAAGATTATTTTGTCCGTCACTAAATCGGATTGTCCGCCCCTGATGGGTGTCTTTCTTTCTGAGTTGAAGGTCTTTAAAATGAAATTAACGGTTCTCTTGATAGCAGTGTTATAAGATTTTCTAATGTCTACTAAACATCCATCTACATCAAAAAGTGCACATTCGAATTTCTTCAATAATGATTCAATTGTTCCATTCGGGTCTTATTTTCTATTTCTAGTTCTATTTCCACCACTGCTTCTACTTCTGAGGCCTAATTACTACCAACAGCCTTATAGATCGATTTTAGGAATTTATCGTTCATATCGCAGCTACCTATAGTAACTCTTAAGCAACCTCGAAGCCCATTTAGATCCCCAAACGCCTTTACTACTATCCTATCATCTTTCAATGTTTTAAGTATCCTTTCATAGTTGGCTTCGGATGCAATAAAAATAAAATTTGCATCTGATCTAAAAACTTTAATTCCTTTTAATTTAACGAGTGCACCAGAAACTCTCTCTCGTTCGCTTTTCACCAGATCGACAATTTGTTTTAAATAATCCTTATCAGAAAGCGCATAAGTAGCAACTGTTAGTGAAAAACTATTGATAGGATAAGGAGATTGGATAGATGTTCTGAACGCCTCTGCAAACTTTTTATTTGCTATCAAGTATCCTACTCTGGCACCTGCCAATCCACATGCTTTAGAAAGAGTCCGCAATATTACTAAGTTATCACATTTTGCAGTGTGTTTAGCAAGACTATAATTTCCGAATTCCACATAAGCTTCATCAATCAACACAAGCTTATCTTTAAGCTCCTTTATAATTTTCAGAATCTGTCTCTCTAAAAACTGATTGCCGGTGGGGTTGTTTGGTGAACAAATGTATACAATGTCTGAACGTTTGGCTTTCGTGAGAAATTCAGCTTCAGGCAGTCCGTTGTCATCTTTATTTAAAGGAATTTTGTTTAACTTGATTCCGTGTAACTGGCAACGATTTATAAAATAGGAAAACGTCGGGGTAAAGACAGTTGCCTCGTGGTCTTTTCCCAAGATAGAGACAAGTAATTCTATTATTTGATCAGATCCGTTTCCAGCGGCCAAACATCTCTTATCCAAACCGGTGTAAATGGAAAGTTGTGAATAGAATTCTTCGTATTGTTCCAATGGGTACTCACGCAGATCGGTCTGCGCTACGGCACGCGAAGCCATCTTCATAATGAACTGACTGTCAAGAGCGAAATTCTCATTTGAATCGAGTTTTATCGACTGCTTAACTTTCTCGGGCTTGACGTACGAATCTAGCTTAGAAATTCTATCTAATTTACTTGACAACCAATTAGTCATTTGGTCATCAATCGTTCCTGTACTGCGTTGAAGTGATTGATGAGCCCTTCTGCTGAAGTAATTTCGTCGATACATGATTGAGCTTTTAATAACCCTTTTTTAGTCGCTTCTACTGTAGTCGCGAGCTTTAGGAAATCGAGAACTGAAAGTGATCCCCTCGATTTTCCAAAGCCACTCGTAGGCAAGATGTGATTGGAGCCAAAACAGTAATCGCTTGCAGACGAGGGTGAATATTTTCCTATCAATACTAGACCAGCAGATCTTATCTTTTTAGATAACTGTCGGGCATTTTTACATACCAGCTGTAAGTGCTCAGGTGCTAATTCATTCATAAATTCTATCGCTCTAGTCCGTCGTTTGCAAATGGCGATAAAACCATTTGAACCTAGGCTCTCCTTAACAATTTCAGCGCGAGGTACTGTATCATTTTTTAGAATATTGTTGATTTCCGAGGAAACGCGACGAGCTAAATCATAGGAGTCAGTGATTAGGCCACAGAATGTATCAGCACTGTGTTCAGCTTGCGAAATCAAGTCTAGCGCAATCAATCTCGGATTCGAATTTGAGTCTGCATAAATTAGCAATTCTGTTGGTCCTGCGACCATATCAATTGAGACTTCTCTAGATACAAAAAATTTAGCAGCAGTAACGAAAATTCCAGCTGGTCCAACAATTTTGCTGACCTTTTCTACAGATGACGTCCCATGGGCAAGAGCCGCAATCCCCTGTGCACCGCCAAACTTGTAGAATTCTTTGACACCGCAGATCTTGGCAGCAACTAGGGTAAGGGGATCAATTGTGCCATCTCTCTGAGGAGGAGATATTGCTACTATTCTCTTTACACCAGCGACCTTCGCAGGTACAGCGCACATCAGAACAGTACTAATATAACGAGCCGTGCCACCAGGAATGTAGCACCCAACACTTGGGATTGCCTGATATGATCGTTGAATTCTAACCCCATCTGATACTACGCTGACTCTGTCAAGCTGGTTCAGTATTGATCTTTCGCACTCGGTCAATCGTGCTTTCAAAGTTTGGATTGATTCCAGTTGTTTCTTTGTAACGACTTCAAAGGCATGTTCAAATTCTGGCTCACTGACCTTCAAAGAATTTAGTAATACTCCATCAAACCTTTTTGTATAGTCTCTTAAGGCAGGGTCGCCACCATTTTCTACGTCCTTTACGATTGACGCCACCTTCTGAATCAATTGGTCTGAGATTCCAGCCCTGGATCCTCGCAAAATTGTAACGTCTTTTTTGACGTTAGATATAGTAATCGTCTTTATCAAGCGTGCTCGTCTAGATTTATTTCGTCTAATGGCAGAATTTGTCTTGGTTCCAATACTACTAATCCCTGAGCAACTTTTCTCATCGTAGGAACAAGTTTTATGAATTCATTCTTGTCGATGATCGTGTTGACACTGTACCAACCCTGTTCACTCAACTTGCTAATAGTAGGTTTTTTGAGTGCGGGCATGAGCTGCAATAATTGATCTAGGTTTTCTTTCTTCACATTAACGAAGATATGAAGCTTCTTCCTACCCTCTACAACCCCTCTAAGTAAAGCGACCATGTCTGCGATTTTTTCTCTCTTCTCTGCGCTTCTGAGTGACGTTCTGTTAGCCACTAATACAGCTGATGATTCCATCACCCAATCAATGATCTTGAGATTGTTCTGCCCCAAGGTGGTACCCGTCTCCGTGATATCAAATATCGCGTCCACATCTTCAGGTGGCTTTGCTTCAGTGGCGCCAAAGGAAAGAAATATCTCCACTCCCTTATTCTCTCCTACTCTAAGCCACGGAGTGATTATCATTGGATCTAAGTTTCCAAAGTGTTTTTGATAGGCAGCATTAGATTTAATATGTGAAGCTGTAGTTGTAAGATATTCTGATGATATCCTCAATGGCTTATTCTTAGAAGCAAATTCCTCGATCAAGCCAGACAGGTTATCTATTGCAAATGTTTCTGGAACAGCTATTACTTGCTTCACTTTCCCATACTCCAAATCCAGTAGAGTGGTAATGTCTGCTTTGGCCTCCCTAACCCAATCCTTACCTGTGATACCAACATCGTAAAATCCCTCCTGTACATAGGTAGGTATCTCTTGGGGGCGTAAAATTTTGACCTCTATTTCGGGGTCGCTTAACATCACTCTATAGGTGCGACCCCGACCACGTATACTCTGCCATGCCTGCTCCAAGATTTTAAACGTGGCTTCCTCGATACTGCCTTTGGGAATAGCGAATTTTACAGTAGGCATATTAGACCCAACTGCAAACTACTGATGGCTATATATTTACTTACTACTGTAGTTATTACTAGTTGTTTCGTTGGACAGTATTGACACTAGTTCTTTGGCTCTCAATAAACTTACGTTATTCTCGTTAGCAATTCTCGTAGCTACAGCTCTGATTAAATCTCCTTTGGCACCTGCCATCACCGCTATATTTCGAGCATGGAGTCTCATGTGCCCAGCCAGAATTCCCTGTGTTACTAATGCCTTCATTGCAGCCAAATTTTGAGCGAGGCCAACAGAAGCTATGACTGAAGCAAGCTCCTTTGCAGTTTTTACTCCTAGAAGTTTTACACCTAATCTAGTAGTAGGATGGACCGATACTATTCCTCCGACCGTACCCACGGCCAAGGGTAGCTCTAATTCACCGACTAGATCATTAGTCTCCGTTTTGAACCATCTTGTTAGCGATCTATACTGCCCGTCTCTAGCGGCATATGCATGTGCAGCTGCTTCAATTGCCCGAAAATCTTGTCCAGTTGCCATAGCGACCGCATCTATGCCATTCATTATACCCTTATTATGAGTGACTGCCCGAAATGGGTCAGAGTAGGCAAGGGCGAATGCATATAAAATTCGATCTACAATAGACTCCCCTCCCAAACCATCTTTGTTAAACAAAGCCCTGCACCTAGTGATTCGTCTTATAGTGTAGTTCGAAAGTATCCTTAGAATAGCCTTGCCTCCAGTTAGCGATTCAAGTATAGGTGCAATCGTTTCACACATTTTATTTATTGTATTAGCCCCCATTGAATCCTTGGTATCCACAAGGATCTCGACGATCAGCATTTCCCCCATTTGATTCTGACTTTGATCTTGAATAATCCTAGTTTGAAGATCTTTTGCGACTACAGATCTGCTCACTGAATTTGCAAGTTGGAGTAATTGTCGCTTACTACTCAAAATTTTTTCAATGATAGAGCTATCTAGATTGGATATTGATACGAGCTGTACTTGCCCTATCATAAGTGAATCATCAACATTGAACGTAGAAAAACCACCGTTAAGAGAAGCTATCTTAGCAGCATTGCTTGCAGCAGCAATCACGGATGGTTCCTCTGTTGCCATCGGAACCATGTATTTCTTACCATTTATGATGAAGTTAGTTGCTACCCCTAGAGGTAGAGAAAGTAAACCAATTGCATTTTCTATCATCTGTTCGGCATTTTCGTAACTGTATTCAGGCTCAATGATCTTCTCAACATCCTTCTCTGAGAGACCAGTCTGGTTTCTTAATTCATTTAGGCGCTCAGCTCGATCCATATAGCGGAAATTCTTCTTAGGCATGGCATACCTATTCAATGAATATCTATTGATATTGGACGTCCTTATTATTTTATAGTGGAATGTAAATGGTAAGATCCTCTTGCACGTGGTACCAGCATCTGACGTTAGCTTTTTAAATCATCACTCGTGAAATAGTGTGGAGTATTTCCCTCCAGTAGTTTGAAACACATTAACTGGCCGCTCTTACCACCAATCAACGGTTTTAGATAACGAATGGATGTCGATCGTCAATACTCTTATTCACCGGTTTCCGGTTTCCCAATAATAGAATGTCTTGCTCTAGGAGACCGCTTTCACTAGATAATATGTGTGAGATGAGTAGCCGGTGTGGGCCGAGTTGGATTCTTAGATCATTAGGTGCGAAGGTTTTTTAATGCAATCCCAAGGATCTTTTTCTATATTCTTATGAATGTTTCAGATATCATGGCTGAAAATGTGCTTTCCTTGGGATTGGAAGATTCGGTAGCAAAGGCCCTGAAGGATATGCATGATTACGATATCAACCAAGCACCTGTGACTGACGGTGGGGGAAAATATGTCGGTATGATATTTGCAAAAGAATTTCTGAACCTTAATGCCCAACCTTCGTCAAAACTAAAGCATTTCACGGTAAAGACGCCAATCTTGAGTCCAGATGACACAGTCGAAAAATGTACTCAATTGATCGTGACCACGGGTAACAGAGCATTGCCTGTAGTTGATAAGGGAGGTCTAGTTGGCATTGTTAGCGAAATCGACGTGGCGATTACTGCTGACTTTGGTCACGCCACTGTAGATGAGGTCATGTCTGGAGCGATTGTCATTGAAGAGAGTTCCACACTTGCCAATGCTATGAATAAAATGCGGAGATACAATATCTCAAGGTTACCTATCATCAAAACAAATGGACTTTTATCAGGAATTATAAATGCATTGGAAATTGCCAAAATACTGTCAGCGCCCAAGGAGAAAATGAAAAAGGCGATACGAGGATTCAGTTCTACTACTCACCCTCGAGACGTCATGGTAAGAGAAATTATGAAAAGAGCAGCCTCGGTGGAAAGGAGAACTCCATTAAATAACCTAATTGACGAATTCAAGAAAAATGAAGAAATCGTAGTGGTAGGGGATAAAAGACCTATTGGTATTGTTACTCCAAGAGATGCTTTGGAGATCACGCTTCCCAAAAAGAAAAATCCAAGTATACATGTTGCACACCTTGAAGGAGAAGCACGTAGTACTATACAAGAACACTTGTCTAGATTCCTGAAGAAGATTGAAGGAAAACTCGAAAATATTCAATCCGTGATAGTATACGCAGATAAGCACAAGACCAGGAAATATTCTGTAAGAGCTAGATTGATTACTGCCAGGCGTGTAATAGACGCCCAGGCAGTTGGCTACGATCCAATAAGTGCAAGTAAGGAACTAATATTAAAACTTGACCGGCGAATAAGATCTGAACATAGCCAAAGAATAAGGAATAAACATCGGGCTAAAACATCGGACACGTTCGTAAGCACAATGGAATAAGTGGCGCAGATGAGGAGATTTGAACTCCTGATCGCCCGAGGGCGAATCGGCTCACTTTCAGTCCTATTACTCAAGGCCGACGCATTTCTGTGTTCCCGGAGCCATTTGGCCACTTGCGAGAAGACCACTCTGCCACATCTGCCCACATGTAGTTGATTTCGGCGCATTACTTATTATTATGTGTTAAGCAGGGGCTAAGACTGCTTTAGAAGCTGTCACACGATCCAGACTTTGGCTGTGATCTTCCCTCAGATAACCCTAAATATATTAAATTGTCCAATTCATAATCTATGGGTGAAACAGTCGAGCTAGAGAACTTCGACGTCAACTTTTCATTTCGATGTCCAAAGTGTGAATATTTGAATGAAGAAATTACAGCTAATGAACTTACTAGTGGCAATGCAGTTTGTGGTATGTGCGAGACCCTCTTTAAGATGGAAGGGTTAGATTCAGTTAAAATAATCGCTTCTCTGGAATAGGCCAAAGTGATGCAAACACAGTGAAGCGGTTGGAAATATTCTAACATCGCGCGTGAATTCCAAAAAATCTTTGGTCGACGTCATCATAAAGATAAATCCATTTTTACCCACCTGAGGCATGTGGGCCCTGTCAGAGAATCTTAAAATATCAACTATCACAGAGCTATGGAAAGGATGGGTATGGTATTACCTAGCAGAAGTGTGGTTCAAGGACCCGCAAGGGCTCCGCATAGAGCGATGTATAAAGCAATGGGCCTAACCGACGAGGATCTTCAGAAGCCGATAGTTGGCGTATCTTCAACTAGCAATGAAGCTACCCCTTGTAATATTCATTTATCTAAACTGGCTCAAAGTGCCAAGGAAGGAGTCAAGGATTCCGGCTGCACTCCGAGGGAATTCACGGCAATCGCAGTCTCGGATGGAATCGCAATGGGTCATGAAGGAATGAAGGCATCACTGGTAAGCAGAGAGATTATAGCTGACTCAATAGAAATAATGATGAGGGCCCATCGGTATGACGCCATTGTGGGCATTTCCGGATGCGATAAAAGCTTGCCTGGGTCTCTAATGGGTATGGCTAGGCTTAATCTGCCAGCAATTTTTGTATATGGTGGTACGATTCTACCTGGGGATTGGAACGGAAAGCCAGTCACAATACAAGATGTCTATGAAGCTGTGGGCATGGTTGAGGCCGGCAAAATGACTAGCGCTCAGCTTATCAGTTTAGAAAACGTTGCCTGTCCATCAGCAGGATCCTGCGCAGGGATGTATACAGCTAACACTATGGCTTCAATAAGCGAAGCAATCGGTATGGCCCTGCCAGGGAGTGCATCAGCCCCTGCTGTGAGTAAGCGGAGATCAGAAATATGCTACAACACGGGCAAAGCCATTTTCGAACTGATAGAAAATAATATCCGTCCAAAGGATATCTTGACTTTTGAAGCCTTTGAGAATGCTATTACCTTAGCCAATGCAATAGGAGGATCAACAAATTCAATCCTCCATTTGTTGGCCCTTTCGAGAGAAATGGGAGTTAAACTCAGTATACGTGATTTTGAGAGAATTAGAATGCGGACGCCTCATATCGCAGATATGCGGCCCGGCGGATCATATGTGATGTTGGATTTGGACAAGATTGGGGGGATACCTTCAATTTTGAAAAGTTTGCTAAAGAAGGGCTTGATTAACGGAGACGTCATGACAGTTACATGTAAGACCATGAGAAAAAATCTTGAATCTATTAAATTTCAAGTACCTTCTGAGGAACCCCAGACATCTAATAATAGCTATTACTTAAGGCAAAACGTTGTTAGACCCATCGAAAAACCGATTCACGAGGTAGGCACCCTGGCGATACTCAAAGGTTCGCTTGCACCTGAAGGTGCTGTGATCAAAATTGCTGGACTGAGTTCTAGCAAATTTGTTGGAAGAGCTCGCGTTTTCGGAGCAGAAGAAGACGCATTCGAAGCTATATCCGATAACAAAATCGTCGAAGGTGACGTAGTCGTCATAAGATACGAGGGGCCTAAGGGTGGTCCTGGGATGAGAGAGATGCTTGCTGTTACTGCTGCAATAGTAGGCCAGGGACTTGGAGAAAAAGTAGCCATGGTTACTGACGGGAGATTTTCGGGCGCTACCCGAGGGTTCATGGTGGGCCATATTGCTCCTGAAGCATTCGTAGGAGGGCCCATAGCTCTCGTAAAGAATGGTGACATTATAGAGGTAGATTTGAGGAAGGGAAGGATAAATTTGAGAGTTTCCAAATCAGAAATCCAAAATAGGAAAAAGAAATGGAAGCCTATCAAGCCACACTATGCCAATGGCGCGCTCGCAAAATACGCGTCGTTGGTAGGTTCAGCCGCTGAAGGCGCAACAACCACTCCTTTGTGAGTCGTTTACGTCCTTTGCTGCTTAGTAAACCGGTTCTGTTCAGGTAGAGGAATAGGTAGCGTAGAATTCATTGATCTTCTTAATCACTGTTTGATCAATTACTGCTAGTCTATCAATTAATTTAATACATCGACACATTGATTGTAACCATTTTGGGTGGAGTATGATGATAGCTGTTTTTCTTTCTCTAGATCAAAGGATAGTTCCTTTTGGATTCTATCTATTCGGTAAGACAAACTCGTCATTGCCGCAAACCCCAGAACGATCCAGACAACTTTAGCAAGGTATCAGTTTGAGAGCCTGGATGTCCCAGAGACGCTACTATATCATTCAAGAATTTAGGCAGTAAACCCGGGTACAGCAGATCTAGTCAAAGTTGGAGAAAGAAATCGTATGAATATATAGATCTCCGAATCATGATGAATTAATATTTGCTGATCATGAACGCTTTAATATGACGCAATATAGGTAGGCAGGTTGGTCATTTGACGTCGCATCCGCACATTGCCCTTTTTCAAAGGGTTCATTTGACTGATTTCGGAGTATAAGTTGTAATAGAGGTAATCCTCCATAGATTGCGTGGTCTAACATTTGCCATGCTAGCTCGGACAAACAGAGCGTCAGACTAGAACCACTACAAAGCACTTTTTTCACGGTTTGGCGCACCTGAAATAGCGATTTGGTACCAACACTTGTATGAATTGATGGATCAGTCTCTTCAATTCAGGCACGGAAATGTGTGAGCGAATTAACCTTCATACGATTATGTGAACCTATTTACACAACCGCGGACTAGCTGGACTAGCAGAACAGGAGAGCGTTTAAAGTGGACGCTATCCTTTCTTATAGGTTGGAAGTTCATTTTTCTTTCTAAGATAGTATATCAAGACTATCAGAATGATTCCAATTAGAATGTAGTTCGTTGGCGGACGCAGTGCGTCAGTGATTACTCCTAGCTGCGGGATCACGTAAACTACTTTACCAAGGTAATTTTGTTGAAAGATGGGATAGTCCAAGCCTGGGATAGATCCATCGTTAGCGTCTCCCTTGGTGCGTATTATTCTATTTCCATTGTCATCCACTACCTGTGCTACTCTGTGCACTATTATTTCGTGTTGTCCTGTGTCCGTTGTCCCAAATGTTCTGAACACAATGATATCTCCAATCCTCAGACCATTGAAAGGAATATTATGACTTATTATAACAAAATCGCCAATGTTCAGATTAGGTATCATGCTGCCGCTTGCAACGACATAAAAAGGATTTGTCACACCGAAGGCAAACCTAATACCTAAGAATATAATTGCAATGCCTACAGCTATTACAATGACGTATTTTATCTCTTTTCTAACCACTTGACCATCAAGTCCATGATATTGCTTATTTTATTCCTCGTTTGTGTGCGCCATATCTGCAATATCTAACTATCTATCTAACTATCTTTTTCACTATTGAATTGTTGATATTTCAGATGACGTCTATGGAAGTCTTGGACGTTAATATAATAGTATTGATGCTGCTAACTTGTCCCCCGCCTAGTCAAAAACCACATTATGATTGGTCTTGTCTACAATTTATGATAAGGAATTGTGAGAATATCCTACCTCAGGCCCTTAGGTAGGGCAAGTTAAGATTATGCATTGATATATCGGTTATACTCATACATTCATATGGCTGGCTCCGACCCGAAGGTCAAATCTGATTCACACACTGACGCCGAATTGAAACAAATCTATAGACTGAAAAATATTGCAGTTATAGGGATGTCCAAAAATTCAGAAAAACCGTCTAATTTTGTTCCAAAATATCTCTTAGAGCATGGTTACAATATTTACCCTGTGAATCCGAATGCCCAAGAGATAATGGGCAAGAAAGCATATCCATCCGTTGCAGACATACCGGATGATATAGACATAGTTGACATATTTAGAAAACCCGAGGATGTACCAACAGCTGTTACAGACGCAGTAAAAAAGCCCGGAATCAAAGTTGTTTGGATGCAAGAGGGGATATACAATGATGAGGCAGAAGCTAAGGCAAAAGCCAATGGTATGGACGTAGTATTCAATAGATGTATGATGGCCGAACACGAGCGATTATTCAGCCAAGGTTGGCGGGTCATGGAAGGACAATAAACTGCAGTTACTTTACTAATAAGAGTAAATATGTTAGACAACAAAAATGGCAGTGCCGTTTACTATAATATCCCATCGCAACATCTACATAAATTACAAATCATATTATTCGACAAACTATTAGGAAGCATAATTACGGATGGAACTGTAGTGCAGTTTCAAAAGAAGAGTATGTTTATAATGCAGCTTTATTGGTAATATAAGTTAGGTAACAACATGGAAAATATTTCCCTAGCCGACGTACTAGGTGTGATTTCTGACAAGAATGGCTTGATGGTGTTTAGAACAATTGCGGAGACCACAGCAAATTCTGAACTACTAAGAGCTAAACTAAATATTACACGTAAACAGTTTTACTCTAGAATCTCAGCACTTCTTAAAACCGGGCTGATTAAAAGGACGAGTGGACTCTATTCGCTCACCATGTTTGGGGAGCTAGTCCATGAGACTATTATGACTCTAGAAAAAGCATTTAATAGCGAGTATTACTGGAAACTCAGAGCATTGGATTCATTTGATTCAGCTGGTAATCAAAATCAAACGTTATCGTTGGACGACCGGAATAGACTTATTGAGTTACTGCTCAGAGATGATCAAAAGCTCCGGAATATTCTCACAAATAGAGCTACTTCCTAAGTTTTGGCTATTTTTAGACTATAGCACCAGTATTATCGGAAATTTCCTAATTATTCTAACTGTCTTTCTTTTGCTCAAATGAGGTAACCACGAGGAGAAGATTTGGTCCTTTTTAGTGTATCACAGCTCAATCAGTTGCCAGAAAGGGTAAATTATATATATATTGGGTGTCGTCATCTACTTGATAAGAAGATAATATGCCGCAAGAGGTAACAGTGGAAGAGATTTTCACCGTTTTGTCTGACAAGCAGTCTTTAGGTTTGATCAAGACAGCCTATGCCGGCAAATTGAATTTTTCTAATTATGTTGGTAAGCTAAGTAAGAAACAATTCTATACAAAGCTTAAGCGATTGAGCATTGCTGGCCTTGTAGAAAAGCGGGAGGATTCTTACTATAGGACCACCAGTCTTGGTTCGCTCGTTTATAATGGCCATGTCAGAACCCTTGAGGATGCCCTGACAAATTTCTGGCAGCTAAAAGCCATTGACATATTGAAAACAAGACAAGACTTCCCAGCCGATCGTAAAGAAACTATTATTGATGAAATAATTAAAGGTAGCAATTTGAAGAATTTTATTAATTCTACACACTTGACTGGATTTTCAATAATCAAGGATTTCAATCGTCTTATCATAGACATAATCCGAATGCTTGAGGATGCCAAGAAGGAAGTTTACTTTGCGTCTAGATACCATGATCCACACGTATCCAAAAAAATGTTTGAAAAGGTGGACAAAGGGGTCGTGGTTCACCTTATAGATGGAAATCCAAAGCAGATAAGTTTTGAAAGCCGTTTGAACGCTGTATTGCGTACACCTCCAAATGAGGAGACTTATAGGATGGTGAGCAAAATTATAAAGTCAAGGTATTTTGAGCTAAAAAGTCTCGAGCCCTCATCAGTAGATCGGGACGGTAGAAGTATTGTAATACCAAGATTTAACAGCTTCTTGGTAGTCGATGGTACACAAGTGGTGTATGAAAATATCAATTATGGGAACCCAGAAGAATTCACAGTGGCTATTGCAAGATATGACGATGCCTATCTCTCAGAACAATTCATAAGCTATTGGAAATTGCTTGCAAGAGATGCGACTGATCCTAAGCTTTTGGAAAACGCAAGAGCCAGGGTTTGAAACAATACACAATATAGTATAACATTTCTTGAATTCCTGCGTTCAAAGTTTCTGATTCATACTGGCAAGAGATTTTCTAGGAGTCTTGGCCACCTTAAGGCCTAGTCTATATGGAGGATTAGCGCTGAATTACATATTTGATTTCTACGTAAATACAGTGTAAAAATCACTCATTTTTTCTTAAAAAGTATCCTTCAGTGGTTACAAACCTCATATAGGTATGCAGTTTCTTTGGCATCTCCATGCAATCAATGTTTAGAGGTTTAAGTAATAAATTTGAATCTGTTGAGGAGAATGGTCAGGCAACTCTGCATTTAACTACTAAATTCAAATCTTTTCTTTCTTCACAAATACTTCTTTTAAAATCACGTCAAAAATGGGGCGTTATTTTTACCTTGGCCACATTGGTTGGAATTGTATACACTTTTTGTTCCGATGAGAGCAATAATACTATTCAAGTAATGATGTCAATTCAGCATCTAGGTAATTATCATTACCTAGAAGATAATTTGATTTCTCTGTTGAGTATGATTCTAAAAATTACGCTGTTACCTATAGCTTCGTTTTTAATTATTGTTGGGATGTATGTATTTAATGATCTAGTTGATGCAGATCTTGATAAAATAAATGGAAAGAAGCGGCCAATAGCTTTGTCAGCAGTTTCAAAAAATCAAGCAGCAATATTCGTCGTTATAACTAATGGTTTGGGAATCATTTTTTCGATATCCACACTCGATCTCAATATTATAATCATGACGATTATACTAGTTGCAGTAGGAGTATTGTATTCTATACCTAAAATTGCTCTAAAAGATAGATTCATCATTAAAACACTGTGCATATCATCGGCAATGATGTTATGCTTAATGATCGGAGGCTCTGCGACCACTATGAACACATCTGATCATTATTATTATAACATAAATAATTTATCATCAAAAATCATGAAAAATGAAAAATCAAATAATACAAACTATTTCCCAGAGGAAAATTCTCTACTTATTAATTTCTTTAGATCAACAACACTATCTATATATCCAGCGTTAATGCTCGGAATAATGGTCTTTATTACGTCCCCATTGAATGATTTGGGAGATATTTCTGGGGATAAAGCTGTAGGAAGAAAGACAATACCTATTGTAATAGGAAAAGAAAACACTGTCAAACTAGCAATTACGCTGGCAATATCTCTAGCAATTATATCCGGCATCGCATACTCTAACTTCTCCACTAGAATAGGAATGTATAGTCCTATGCTCGTTAGCTTAACATCAGTATTAATTATAATTACAATGATAAGAACATTAAAGTGCATAAATGAGCCTGACATAGGAATCAAATTTTTGAAAAAGAAGGCTTTTCCATTGCATATGATATTACAGACATCACTCATGGCAGGATCCATATTGTTATTATTTTCACGTTAAAATTTCTATGAATATAGATAGTATGGCATCGTACACTGCAGACACATTAGGGATATTCTCGGATGACAAATCCCTGGAATTACTTAACATGGTCACTCTTACTTTATCCGGAGATTTCTAGACATATGTTTGACCATGCCTTTATTCGAATACAACATAAGAATCACTATTGTGGCATATATCACTCAGCCCTTGTCATTGGTGCATTGGTACTTTTGACTTGATCCATGTTGCATAATTAAGCACAATCTGTGATCGATTAACTTTTGGCAACAAGAGTATGGACCTACACGATGCTAACGATGTTGAGGCCTCCTCCAATATAACGTCCTGAATTAAAATACAGAAGAGATAATAGTTTGGTTTGACGTTTTTACCTAAAAGAGGATATTTTGTATTGTTTGTAACCAGATCGCGCTTCGCTAAGTCTATAATATCGTGATATGCAGACTAGTGGATGAAGAGACGGGCAAGTTTGAAAGCCAAACAGCAAGGGAGTGTTAGGAAAAAGGAAGGCCAAAATGTAGGGAAGACTAAAAGTGAAGGCATTACAGTGCCTAGCGTATTGAGAACGATTTCGGATTCTATATCTATAGAATTATTCAAGTCAATTTCTGTTGAAGGAAGTGATGGCCCATCCTTGAGGAATAATACAAAGCTGACCCGACGGCAGTATTATTCTAGACTGTCGGCATTTATGAAAAATGGGATGGTAGCAAGAAAGCACGGTAGAAACTATAGGACGGCATTTGGAAGGATTGTCTACCACACTATTCTAACTCTTGAGAATGCGTTTGCGAATTACTATAAACTAAAGGCAATAGATTCTATCGGGCTAGCATATGATATCCCATTGGAAGAGCACAAAAAGATATTGGATAACTTGATAGCCGATCCGGAAATAAGGCAAATTCTTTCAGCCAGAAAAAATTCAAGTTCAAATTAAACTATCCTATAAATTGTTGACACAGCTTGAAACGAAAGATTTGGCGAACGAACTAAACCAATTGATAGCACTGTAAACCCAGCCAATGCTCGGGAAATATTAGGCCGGACAACAATTGCGTGCCTGTTTATTGATTTAGCATATAGTACCTGGACTATATCTTGGAGTTCGACGTAGACAATCGTGAAGACAAACTATCAAGCTAACCCCAACAAAATTATGATTGAGACGACATAAGAAAGTGCAAGTAGGCTCTGCTACAATAAAAGTTCACGAATCATGTTGCCCGGAAATTCAGAATTTTCTATGGTTTTTTAAACGTGCATATTTTCTATGATTTATTCTGATTGACGCTTAGAATAAATTATACTCTTAAATTGGGAATGTTAATCATTTCAGATTATTAAGGAGGTGTGCGATAAGTATAGCCCTCACCAGAAGGGTCCTTTTCCTTGGACTGTTGGCCGCGATCATTGCATCGGATTCTATAATTTTTTTTGCTGAAATAGACACCAAGGACTTTTACTCTAACTGGGTTATTACGATAAATGCTTCAATCGCTGCTGGCCTCGCGATTTTCCTCGTATATAGACAAAAGCTTCACGGCCTTCATGGTAAGACGCACGCTGCTTTGGCTATCGGATTATTCTTATGGCTTTTAGCGGACATTGTATGGGCTATTTACCAGTTAGTTCTTGACGTAGTTCCGCCAATACCCTCAATTGCTGACTACCTCTGGTTGAGCGCCTATGGATTCCTTGGCTTTTATCTTTATGGAACATATATGGAGTTTCAAAAAAAATTCAACTTTGGGAGGAAAGCTCTAATCGGTAGCATTATCGGCAATGCTTTGTTTCTTAGCTATATCGTTGCGCTCACACTAAACTTCTCTGTCCTTTCTAGTCCCAAAGGGATTGGAATGTTTGTGGTGATGGTTGCATACCCCATTCTCGATGCGACTTTGATGGTTCCGGCAGTTGTAATCCTTGTAGAATTTCGAAAGGAGCCTGTTTGGTTCATTCCTTGGGTATGCGAAACGTTAGGCATTTTCTTGATTGTGATATCAGATAGTTGGTTCGCACTAATAGTTCTCACTTCTTTGGTAGAACAGCTTTGGCTGTCGGCGTTGTTTTTTGCGGCTCACTTCTTAGTTATGGCAGCTGGCCTGCTATGGTATATCCGGTTCCTCTTACCCAAGTCTGGATCCAGTGCTCATGAGCCAAAAAAGGCCTTGAAAATAACAGAGAACAGACGTGCCGAAGGCAAAAACCAAGGCACAGCAAACCGAAACCGAACCGTCAGATTCACTGTTGTTTCTGCTGTAATCGCCATAATAATAATTGGATTTCTGGTTTACCCCACTTCCCCGATAAATGTGTTATCTGCGGGCACAAATTCTCAGATTATATCTCCCCCGGCTGGTGGGAATAGAACATTGATGATAGGGGGTTTGATCCCTTTGACCGGCGCCTCTTCTTCACTAGGCCAATCAGAAGATGCGGCTTTAAAAATCGCTGTTAAGGATGTAAACGAATACTTTGCCAACACTCACTCAGGCACAAGAGTTGGGCTTGTAATCGAAGACACTCAAACCAATCCTGACACAAGTCTTGATAAACTCAAAGATCTTGCAAATAGAGGAGTGAGAATAGTTATTGGTCCATCAACAAGTGCAGATGTTGAGCGGGTAAAAAGTTATGCAGATCAGAATGGAATTCTGATCGTCAGTCCGGCGAGTACTGCACCATTATTGACGACTGCCGGAGATAATATCTTTAGACTAGTCCCTGATGACACCCACCAAGCCCAGGCAATATCCGTAAAAATGTGGCAAGACGGAATACGAGCGGTCGTACCAATATGGCGAACCGATATTTATGGTAACGGTCTTGTAGCTGCAGTACACAAGGACTTTGAGAGTCTAGGCGGAAAAGTGCTTGATGGAGTTGGATATCAACCAAGAACTGGTGATTTCTCTACGAGCCTTAACAGAATTACATTCATAGTTTGGCAACAAGATTTGAAATCGCTAAGTGATAAGATATCTGGGGCAGTAGCAAGATACGGGACTGAAAAGGTTGGTGTCTACTTGGTATCATTCGACGAAGTGGTGCCAATGTTTATCCAGGCTCAAAGCGATCCAACTTTGTTCAATGTAAAATGGTACGGCAGTGATGGTTCTGCACTTAACGATAAGGTAGTGAGAAATATCGAGGCTGCCGACTTCGCAGAAAAAACTAATTTTGTAAGCCCTATTTTTGGTATAGGTAACCATACTGCCGAATTTAAGAATATCTACGATGAGATTCTACAGAAAATTGGCAGAGCTCCACGATCATATGCGGTGGTTGCATATGATGCGTTTTGGTTAGCCTCGTTAACTGAAAACAACGTTAAAGGGGAGAATGATATTAACATGCTCAAAAAAACATTTTTGCAACTTGCCAACACCCGCATTGGAATTACTGGAAATACAAGTCTAAATGAAGCCGGAGATAGAAAATATGGTGACTATGATTTCTGGGCCGTCGTTGCTAAAAATAATAATGGCGATCATGGGGCAAACTTTGAATGGAAGCTGGTAGGAAGATTCCAATCAGGCCCGGGTAATTATACAGCTTTTGGTTTGTCTCGTCAAAATGAAGGTAATTTAATAAAAGCAGCGTCTCTCGGCAAAGAGCAAATCAGGCCAGACTAGAAGTACCTAATGAGCCAAATAAGCCATCTATAATTGCTAAAAACTTTATTATTTTGAGTCCGTATTAGATTTACGATGGATTATACAAAGTTATATCAAGACATTATGGATCTTGATTCAAGTATTAGATTAGTTACTATATGTGATGCAAATGGCAAGGTGGTTTACTCAGATCATCGTAGCGGAGTAAAGAACCTGCTTACCCCCGAAGAAAGCAAAAAATCGTTGGAATTAGCAATAACGGCATGGAAAATTAGAAGTGAGCTATCTCCAAAAATTGGCAAAGGAAAATATGTGTTAGCGGAATACGAGAAACTAAAACGTATTACAATGCCTTTAGGCGATTCAGAGAATCATCTTCTCTACATAACGACTGAGCCACAAGCTGATCATTTGAACATTATAAAAGGTGTAGGTGGATTGGTTATACGCAAGACTCTCAAGTTTTAGGTTGTCTAGCTTCAAGACAAGATAAAACAAGACAACACAAAACGAGATCGTTTACTGCATTTTAGACAATATTATTGGTCCACTAATTTCAATAAGCTAATAATACGCGCCCACCCATCCATTCTTCTTCCATTCCTGTCAATTTTGGCATTTCAGATGAAAGTTAGTACGACTGCAATTTTTCTCCATCAAGGCTTCTAGTTGCGTCCTGGATTAATGCATGCATCGCAGGCAATAATATTACAGCATGTTTTTTATGAAGATCTACGACTGCCCTTTTTAACTTGAATAGAAACACACACGTAGAACCCTCCTTATCCATTTTTGGATAAATTTAAGCTGATTATCCATCCAGGGAAAAATATTCTATAGAAAGTATTCATAATGTTTCTATAGAACAAGTACAGCTAATTTGACTTATAGATGCTTAAATAGGACTCTTCGCGAAGATAACTTACGACCTAATTTGAAAGCAAAAACGAGTTATACGATAGCTGTAGTGGCAGCTGCAATCCTCACAATAGGAATGATTGTAGCACCAATGCAGTATGCGATGGCTGGGCATAAGTCAAACCACAAGTCATCTACAATAAAGATAAACATAAAGGCAGAGATAGCTGCAGCGGCGGCAAAAGGAGGCAACGGCG
>JBPYDP010000004.1:0-20001 GCA_051985775.1 Candidatus Nitrosopolaris sp.
CGAGTCTACGCACGTCTAGTAGAGTTAGGAGCAGAAACACCAGCAAAGAATCCATACGTAGCCGAGATGTACAAGCTAGCACTAGAAGGAAAGCTGTACAGCAGAGCTATCCCATAAAACAAACACACTGGTAAACAAACAGAAAAACAAAAAAAATAGCACAAACAGCCGTTTGGTCTGGAAGAGGAGACCAATCGTCCATTTCTTATTTTTAGTTAATGAGATAAAGTTCTTAGAATTGCGATAAGATTGCTTGTAATTTACATTTGGGTGGATTTGAGGATCCTATGAAGGCCATTGAAGCTATTCGAATCTGCCTCTACTTTAACAGCAAAACTTAAAAGTGTATTCAATGAATCCCTAAGGTAGATGACTTTACCAAAGGGATTTGGACCTGGTGGCGGACGAGTGGGAGGCGGACCATCTGATTATGAAAAAATGATAGGACACAGAGTTGAGTCCGGGTACTGGCGGAGAATCTATGTTTTAGGTTTTGCACTATGCTGGGCGGCGACTGCTGGTGGGGTTTACGTTGGAGTGACAATCTATCCTTGGGCTTATCCTGAGCCAAGTGGCATTTATGCACTTTCCGTGCTGACGGTGATCGAAGCTTTAGGATTCTTTTTCATAATGAAGATCACTGGCGAGAAACCGATGCGTCCTTAAGGCACTCATTTCTTTTTCTATTTTTTGTCTGACATATTGGTTTAAGCTATTTAACTAACTAACGTTATCTAGAAGGTTTGAGCACAAATGAGATACCATTTTGCATGAACTCATCTGATTAGTAATTCGAAATACACTGTAGATTTTCTCAACAGTTTGCCTTAGTCTGGATCAAGTTTATTAAACTAGTGAGACTTGGCTACAACTTCGGAGCAAGTAGACCAAGCGTTTTCCTATTTAGGCACTATAGGAAATTAAGTAGTGGTGCGGAAAGCTCATTGGATGGCTCAAGAACTTCAGGCGGACTCAGACACGATATGAAGGATTAACGTCAACTTGTCTAGGATTTATTCAACGTAGCTGAATAATGATACTAATGAGGCTTTCAATATGAGTTAGATGAGATAAAATTTTATATATTACTCGCCGTAGTATGTAGTTAACTATGGTCTGGCTTAGACGTACAACCCACTATCTGTTCATTGTTGTAGTTGCTGTCAATAGCACACTGCTCACAATCAATGCAGGGGACTACATATTCTACACCGACTGGGCTTGGACATCCTTCGTAGTATTCTCGATATCACAATCGACCATGCTTGCAGTAGGAGCTGTCTACTATCTACTATTCACAGGAGTGCCGGGAACGGCCACGTATTACGCAACCATTATGACCATCTATACATGGGTTGCTAAGGGTGCGTGGTTTGCTTTAGGATACCCATATGACTTCGTCGCGGTGCCAGTGTGGATACCTTCAGCGATGTTGTTAGACCTTACGTATTGGGCTACGAGACGTAATAAGCACATGCTTATACTTGTTGGCGGTACGTTGTGTGGTCTGTCGCTCCCATTGTTCAACATGATCAACTTGCTGCTAGTACGAGACCCATTGGAAATTGCATTCAAGTATCCGAGACCCACATTGCCGCCTTATATGACGCCTATAGAGCCTCAGGTCGGAAAATTCTATAATAGTCCAGTAGCGCTGGGCTCAGGGGCTTCTGCAGTCCTGACTGTGCCTATCGCAGCCCTGGGGGCTAAACTAAACACGTGGACATACAGATGGATGGCCGCGTGGAGTAAATGGGATTAACCCAAAAATCCTACCTTACTTTTCTTTTTAAGATCATATTCTCGGAGCGGCATAAATTTCTTGATATTCACTAACTAAATAGTAGAAGAAAATCTTCACGTCCACGTTTTGAAACCTTTCCCAGTTTTAATTAAATTGCCATCAAAAATCATTATGAAAACTACCCCAGACCGATTTTAGTTAGTGTTTGAAGAGGAAAATCCTGTTTCGTTCAGAGTGTGCCTATATGGCGCCGCATAAAAAATTCATTGTTTTTAAAATTTTGCACGTCCCATACAACGGTGTATTAGGCGTGTATATTATATACATGAATAGTATGGTAGATGCAGTACGTCACTAGCTGATTAGAAAATGTTGATTGTTTTTATCGCCAGTACAGACACACACGAATTTGGATAATCCGACGTTCAATTATCGATTTTAAGCTTGTCCAAAATTTTCTGAATATTGGTAACTGGTTTATTGGTTTTATCTGAGATAAATTGTCTTGATGGTGGCCAATTCAAATAATCATTTATCTTGGAGGTTATTCTCTCTTCATAGCTTGGGATATGATCGTTCTTATAAAATACTCCGATCGGAATTTTGTTTCCCCATTCATTAGATTTCTCTATGACCTGGCCCATTTTTTCGTTCAGGTCCTCCTCTCTGTGAACAACGCCGTCATAATTTGTCTCTTCTAATTTGTAGGTCCTAGGTAATTGCTTTCCAGTATCTGGATCAAGATTATCTGCCCCCTGGAACCATTCCTTAGTGTTTATATCATTATAGGTGGGACAAGGTTGAAGCACGTCTAAGAACGCCAATCCCTTATGTTTGATAGCTTGCGAGATTAGGTCCTTTAAATGCCTTACATCATATGAATAACCTCTACCGATAAAAGTAAATCCAGAGACTAAAGCTAAAGCGATAGGATTCACTGAATTATTGACGTTTGGGTGTGCCAAGGATTTGGTTTTCATACCAAGTTTTAAGGTTGGAGCAGCCTGCCCCTTGGTTAAGCCGTAAACAGCATTATCGAATATTATGTATACCAGATCAACATTTCTTCTTCCAGCACTAACGAAATGACCTGCGCCGATCCCAAGTCCGTCGCCATCGCCACCTACAGCCAGAACCTCCAATTCCGGATTGCAGAGCTTGGCCCCTTGTGCAAAAGGCAGTACCCTTCCATGGAGTGTATGTATCCCGTAAGTATGAATGAAATGTGGTGTCTTGCCTGAACATCCAATTCCTGAAAAAACAGCAGCCTTGTACAGTGGGATCTGCAAATCCATCAGCGACATTTGAATCGCACTTAAAATACCAAAATCGCCGCAACCAGGACACCAATCGTTGTGAACGTCGGTTTTATAGTCAGCAAGCCTAAGTACCATGCTTTAAAACCATTCTCCTGGGTGCATTCCCGTTTATGATTCGCGTCAACGCATTATAAACCTCGCTGGCTGACATTGGCCTCCCATTGTATTTTACTATTTTATGATCGATATGGCGATGCAGATGTTGTTCTATCAACGACCCTAATTGCGACGAATAATTCATCTCGATATCTACTAAAACCCTTGTCTTGTCGAGCATATTTTCGAGTAGTTTTTTCGGAAAAGGGTTCAGCAACCGTACTTGAACAAAATGTATTTTCCTGCCATCAATGCTTAATTGATCCATTGCATCGAGAACTGCTCCCTTGGTTGAGCCCCAACTGATGACCGTGAGCCCAAGTGAATCGTCTATCCGTCCGTGTCCTACAGCCTTGTCTTCGTCAGGGATTTCCTCTAAGGCAAGCTCCAATTTACCCAACCTCTTATCCATCATGTTAACTCGGATAACTGGATCTTCAGTGATGTGTCCCTCTTCATTATGTTCGTCTCCCGTGTTCCAGAAAATTCCATTTTCAGTACCGAGCGCAACCCTGTCTGAAACTGGGCTGTCGGCTAGCTTGAATCTAAGGTATTGCCCTGCCGCTGTTTGAGTTTGAATGAGCTTCCCTCTATCTATTGTAATTCTCGATTGATCAAAATAACTACAGGTCATGACACTGTTCGCGATAGCCTTATCTAACATATGAATGACTGGCATTTGATACTTTTCCGCATAGTTGAATACCTTTATACTATCATAGAAGCTCTCCTCGATGTCTCCAGAAGCGAAAACGATTCGTGGAAATTCGCCATGTCCTGCATGAATGGCGAACATCAAGTCTCCTTGCTCTGTCCTTGTCGGCAAACCTGTTGCAGGGCCAGTCCGTTGATAAAGGGAGACTACTAGCGGGACTTCGTTCATGCCCGACCAGCCTAGTGCTTCCGTCATAAGAGAAAACCCAGGCCCTGAAGTGGCAGTAGAAGTCCTGACTCCAGTCAATGCACCACCGATAGCCATAGCAATCGCAGCGATTTCATCTTCAGTCTGGACAACAACGATTGAACCCTTGCCTCCATTTGTAAGATCTACCACTTGATTAGATTCAAGAAACTCGCTATCATCGCTTGCAGGTGTTATAGGATAGTAAGTCTGGAATTTACAACCTGCAACTAACTTTCCCATTGCAGAAGATTGGTTGCCTTGGACGAAGATAGTCTGAACTGAAGGCGACTTACATTTCAGTCTAAATTTATCAGATTGCCCAAAACGGGACCGCGCATAATCATAAGCAAAATTAGAAGCAAGCACATTCATGTCCCCTATTTTGGGTTTTGCTCTGAACACCAATCTGATGGACTTGGCTAGTATGGCCTTGTCAAAATCCAAAACTGCCAAGGACGCCGATACAGCCATTACGTTGATCATTCTTGTCAACTTGCTCAAAGCGGGCTCATTAATTTCCGTGGAGAACTTTCTTAACAGTTCGTAATAGGGTACATCATATAACATTGCTCCTTTGTCTTTGGCTAAATTTAATACCTGGCCAAGAGTAACCTTCGAATCATGGCCGTCGAACATTTTCGCAATTCGTTGAGCAGCTGCCTCATCTATTGTTGAAACCTCGTCAAGAGTGACGTTGCTCAAACTTGGGTCGTAAATTATGACTCCATCTTTTGCTACATTAAATACGTGTCTGAACACGGTTTCAGCATCAAAAGTTACCAATACGTTAATGTCATCTAGTTGAGAACGAGTTTGGTCTTCAGAAACGCGAACCGTAAAATAGCTGTGTTGGCCTTTAATATTAGAATAATATTCCCTATTTCCAAATACTCTGAACCCTCCTTGACAGCAAGCTCTGGAAAAGATATTTGCAGCAGAGTCAACTCCGCTACCCTGGGCACCACCTATTAACCATATCAACGAGTTGGCGAACGCCCCTTTTTTGGGTAACATTACGATTGGTTTGCATTCTCCTCCTTTTATTGGTTTACGCTATTTCCATGGAGATTGGAGTTACCCCCCTGTAGCAGCATCAAACAAACAACATTCACAAGCGTCGACCTCACCACAGTATGGGCACTCGCACATACATGATTCAATCTGGTTCCCGCAGTAGTCACAATTTACACCATCTATTTTTTTACCATCATTTGAAGACTCGACCAACATGAACTTCTCTCAGCCTGACCTATTATACTTTATTTTATTTTATATTGAATTCATAGGGAGACTAAGACCAACTGAAAATTATTTGTTAAGCGTGATTAAGTTGCTATCGCTACCTCAATAGCTTGAATAGCTAGCGTGAGACCATCCCAATGGACAGAAGAAGGAACAAAGCCAATATAGCGATCAAAGGGATCAAAAATAAAAACAATGAGTAGTCGAATTTCATTTTTAATTTTCATGCCTTACTTATCGGAATTATTTATTAAACATTCCTTGGCCTTCAACCATTAGTTCTCAAATCGACGACTTTTTGTCACGCCGGTTAAAGGCTTATTGAAAGAGTGTCTACAATAATTGAAAGGTTCTAACCAAAATTACGAACATTTAGACTGAAAGGAGATGGTCAACAATTAGAATAAGGACCATGCGATTGAACTTTTAAATCAAAGTGGTTTGTCGATTTATTTAGTATGAACGTAACTTTTTCATTCCAAAAAATAATATCTATATAAGTGATGTTGGAACTTCCATTATGACAATATCTCTCGTAGCTGCAGAATATGAAAGCAAGGGCATAGGGTCTTTGAAGTCAGAAAATTTCCCCATTAGAGGAACTACTCTTCTGAAGCGAGGATTTGCTCATATGCAAAAGCACGGCGTAGTGATGGATGTGACAAGTGTTGAACAATCACAAATTGCTGAAGAAGCAGGTGCTGTGGCCGTCATGGTATTGGATAAGCTTCCCTACGACGTCAGAAAGTCTGGTGGTGTAGCAAGAACTGCTAGCGTTAAGATTATTGAAGATATTATGGATGCAGTTTCAATACCTATTATGGCAAAGTGTCGTATTGGGCATGCTTCAGAAGCGGACATATTAGCTGTCACGGGGGTAGATATGATAGATGAAAGCGAAGTGTTGACTCCCGCTGATGAACTAAGGCACATCTGGAAGTGGGATTACACAACACCTTTTGTAAATGGGGCAAAGAATTTGGGCGAAGCGTTGAGAAGGATAGAGGAAGGATGCGCGATGATAAGGACAAAGGGCGAGCCTGGTACGGGTAATGTTGCAGAAGCAGTGTCACATATTACGCGTGTAAATAACGAGATCAGGCATATTTCCTCAATCTCAGAAAACTATCAGGAGTTGATTAAAGCTTCTAGGGAGCTCATGGTCTCTTTATCCGTATTAGAGGAAACTGCTAGATTGAGGAGAGTACCAGTTGTAAATTTTGCGGCCGGCGGAATTTCCACGCCTGCTGACGCTGCTCTACTAATGAATCTTGGCTGTGATGGGGTGTTTGTGGGTTCTGGCATATTCAAGACGGATGATGCCTCCCAGCGTGCTCAAGCCATCGTTCTAGCTGTTGCTTACCATGATAACGCAAAGATTGTGGCCGAAGCTCAGAAAATGGTTGATGAGAAGAAATCTATGCTTGGTTTGGATACTAATCAGCTGGAGTTAAAAATGCAAGAGCGAGGGCCGTCAATTTGAAAGCAAAAATGGCTATCGGCATACTTGGTATCCAAGGTGATATAGAGGAAAATAAAGAAGCTGCGGAGGAAGCCCTGAAACATTTGAATATAGCAGGTACTGTACATTCAGTTAAGTACGCTCAAGAAATAGACCAAATCGATGGCTTGATACTTCCAGGAGGGGAGAGCACTGTTGTTAGTACGCTCATCAGAATACGTGGTGGCCTCTTAGATTCTATTAGGAGACGTATCATGGACGACATGCCTGTACTCGGAACTTGTGCCGGCATGATAATGTTGGCGAAACGGGCATATGATCGAATACTGGGAGATACTAAACAACAATTACTTTCAACTTTAGACATCGTAGTAGAACGAAATGCCTTCGGAAGGCAAGAAGACTCATTTGAAACAGGCCTGCATATACCTACAATCGGACGAAGTAGGCCCTTTAAAGGAATATTTATTCGTGCACCAATTGTGGTCGAGGTGGGCGAGGCAATTGACATTCTCGCAAGATATGACGAAAAAATTGTTGGGGTGAAGCAAAGGAATATTATCGCTACAGCGTTTCACCCAGAATTATCTGGAGACAACAGAATCCATAAAGAATTTGTCCGGATAGTCAAGGATTACAAAATGAAAAAGCGAACGGAGAATAATCTTAAAGCTTAGCAATATTACGTGCGGGGGGTGGGATTCGAACCCACGAACCTCTGAAGGACGGGATTACCCATTTTTTTTGATCTTAAGTCCCGCGTCTCCAAAAACCCTTGGATAATTTGGCCAGGCTCTACAACCCCCGCTTTTGATTTAGTATGGATTGAATCGGGATCTAATAAAAGCGTAATTGTGTAATGTATCTTGGTATGCCCACATTTTCTAGCACGGGTTGAATTTCGAAAATGAATGAATCGGAATTTGATTGAGCGGAGGTTTAATCTGATCTCGACGCGACATGCGCTGTTATAGAACCATTATTCACTGAAATTCATTCATCATGCTTGCGTAATAGGTCTGTGTGCGATAGCATTGATAGCCTTGGGCGGGATTTGGACCCGCGACCTTTGCCTTACCAAGGCAACGCTCTACCAGGCTGAGCTACCAAGGCACCAGGATCCAAATAAATTGGTTCCAGTGATAATCCATCCTGAAAGTACTCGGATCCCAAGAATAATCAAGTAGAGACAATAGGGGCTTTATTTAGCTCACGCTTTCGATCTTAGGTATCCTAATCAGCAACGCCTTTATTATAAATTCCATCTCATCGTATTTGACGTTGGGTAATCATAAAGTACTAATGTAGGCCCGAATGCAGACAGACAACTGCACCCAAAACGACTCTAGTAACTAATTTACTTTCTAGCAACATTTTAAAGTGTAAGTATCACTCGGTAATCTCATGGTACCGTCATTTCCTGGAATAAATGTTGTTTATTCCAAAGGAGAATTACCGGAATTAAAATCTCCCTATTTAATATGCGGCTTTCCTGGAAGCGGGTACGTTGGAAAGATGGCCGTAGACCATTTAATAGAGGAGTTGAATGCAAGACACCTCGCAGACATCTATTCCACATCCTTCCCCCCACAAGTTTTGATTCGATCTGATGGTACTGCAGATCTTATGAAGAACACTATATTCTATTCAGACAAGACTAATTCTTCTGAAACCAATTTATTGCTGCTCACAGGGGACTCTCAGCCAGCGAATCCTGATTCCGAATATATGCTAGCTGAAGAAATATTGAATATTGCCACCAAATTTAATACCTCGCATGTTTTTACTCTGGCTGCGTATATCACTGGGGTGTTTGTAGAGAAGCCCAGGATTTTTGGCACAGCAACTGATACTAATACAATCAAGTCCTTTGGTGAGCGCAATATCTCTGCTATGGATGGTGGTAGCATTACAGGTATGAATGGCCTCATTATTGGCAGCGCAAAGCTTCGAGGGATTCGAGGGACATGCCTGCTGGGAGAAACATCTGGATACGTAGTCGACGCCAAGGCGTCCAAAGCCATCCTTGAAACTTTACTCTCAATAATTGGAATAGATGTAGACATGAAAAATCTGGAAAAGAGAGCGAAAGATACTGAGACTTTAATTGAAACTATAGAGCAACAGATGAGCGGAAGAATGGCTCAGCAACAAGCATCTTCAACTACTAGACCGACAGATATGGGCTATATTAGTTAATTATCTTACCTAGAGAAATTATTGATCACACGTGTCTCTTAATAATAAAAATTGACAAATCCTCACTATGACCTTTTTATCTTACCATACCTTCCAATATTAAGGCTGTTCTCTCCTCTAAATGCTTGCGTATACCCGTTTTCTATAACAACATTATCTCCCTGTTTGACGAGGTTAATTTGATCGTCCCAAAGGGAAAGTTTTATTTGACCAGTCTCATCCGATATCAAAGCGTCTGCAACTTGAGCAGTGCCACCAGTGCGGAGGTTCACTGATCTTGATTCTGTGACACTGTCTATCCTACCTTCTACATTCACTCCTCTCATTCCCGGTTTTAACTCATTGATCTTCATTTCCGACTCTGTTTTACTTTATTGTTGTAATAAAGGTTCTGAATTGATAGATCGTAAACTGTTCGTCGCCGTTAGATTTGCTGATCAACAACAAACATGCCACTACAACCTCTACAACCTAAATATTAATGCACTTCCTGCCCGTCTCCCCTCTCGTGCAATGCCGGCTGACCGATAGGTGTTCTGGCCATCGAAGACTTGTCCAAAAAACAAGCTTGCATATGGATTATTGTAATACTGCGTAAGCATGAAATAGGGATTATGAGCGGCTGTTGTTTAGGAGGAGGGATAGCGAAGCCTGGTCAAACGCGCAGGACTCAAGATGTTCATAAGTAATCCCGTCCCTTAGGGGTTCGTGGGTTCGAATCCCACTCCCTCCAAAGTGGCAATATTCTGAACCGTATCTCGTCGTGAATCGAATTTGGTATCACCGTGTGGTTTTATTCGCGTCATGTTAATAATAGAATGTAATTCTGGTAAACTGTACTGTATACACAAACCCTACGTGTATGCAGCCCGATTTTTCATCAAACACTGCAGTTCACCATCCTTGGAAATGACTCCGATTTTTCTGTTATATTTGTTATCTTTAAGTACGACCAGTTTTTCATCAATCGAGATCCTTTTATTCAGTGGGGCGTGTAATGAAAAAGCTTGAACATCATTTCTTCTATCATACTAGTGAGATAATCAGACAAACGAGTGATGCCCTTTAAATCTAAATCCTTCTTACTTCTTTCATACGAGTTATAGAACCGTCTATAAACATTCTCACTTACAGCACATAATTCTTCCATTTCAATGGGCGATAGTTGTGTCAGTAAGTATAGTAGTGTCTTATGATTTTTGGCTAGATTTTAAGAACAATGTGACAGTCTAATCTAAAAAGTGCTTTGGGTCAGTGATAAACGCCCCCCGAGGAAAAGGAAATCCATGGAATCTCCACTTCCCAAAAAGCGATTATCTATGTATATGGTTCTTCTTGGAGTGAAGCGATCAGGAAAACTGGCCAGGAGTTTATGTTACAGTATAACAGCTTGGAAAGTACAAGATCATATTGAAACCATCATTCTTAGAGGGGCCTTGACAAAATCGAGTTAACTACATGATCTGCTGCCTATATTTTTAAAGGTTTATTTAAGTGCATATCGAAATAATCACTAGTAAATAATGAGTGATAGTTCCGACGATGCATCTTGGTATAACCCGAGTGCTGATAACACCAATCAAAGTCAAATATGCCCAAATTGTGGAGATGTGAATGACAGGTACGGCCTACCTATTTACCCGTTTAATAAATCTACTAAAGTATTGAATTGGTGCACGAAGTGTTTGGGAACAGTAAATGAAATCACAACAACCGATCGAGAGCTCCCGAAAGCAGACGGATAGTGAAATCACTATTTGTTGAACACTCTTTATCTATTATAATGATATTTGTTTTGTTTTTTTAGCTGTTACTTACTTATTTATTACATAAGTTACTTACTTATTTATTACATAAAAGTCATAGACCCGATTTCTATTTGAGATAAGACGCTTTCCCCTAGCATGATATTCAATTAGAGTCCAAAAAGCTGGAAAAGTCTCAAGCAGCCCTAAAATAGGACATAACAAGAGAGAAAGAGAATGCAGAAAAAATCTCTTTGACAACGCCACCTTCGAATATCTTAGATTTAGGAACAGCCCTATTTGATAAGAAAGAAGCCACACGATGGAGGAAAACAAAAGTATTGCTCCTATGCTAAATTGAAATGGACCCATATTGCCGAAGAAATGTAGTGATAATTCGGAGTAAAGGTGTTTCAGTAAATTCGCAGAGATGGACAAGCCGTCTGCACCAACTCTATAGGTGAGCACTGTTTGTGATGCAACTAGGAAAAGTGGCAGGTTTACATGTAACGAAAGTATAAGGGAAATAAAGCCAGACGCAAAGCCCATAAAGTATGTCAAGAGTTTATAGGACAGCTTGAATCTGTGCACAGGCGGAAAATTGTTTATATTCTGAAGACTGCCCAAAATCCACCTTCTCCTCTGCATGAAGTGGTCTTTCATGTTTAGAGGGGGCTGTTCAAGGAGCATACCGCCGTGCCAACCCATCGATTGGGCACCATATTTATGGTACATTTGATAGCCAAACATTTGATCTTCGGCTAGAGTTGGACCGAAGTTCCAGCCAATTGAATCTTCAACATCTGACCGTACTAATAGATTGCTTCCATGCATGTGCAAAGGAGATGTTTTGACGTATTGTTCATTACGCATCTGCGAAACGCAATCATAGCACGTGAATGGTCTAATGGATTCTGCGAGTGCTGTTAGGATATTTGCTGATTCGAATTTTAAAGGGTAGAAAATCGGCCCCTCAAAAGCGAGACCTTTGTTCTCTCTGATGGCTTTGAGTAAGGAAAGCACAGTCTGCCTCGTAACATAGCTTTCGTCGTCCATATGAAATATCCAACATTTGTTGCCGTTTTCCCCAGTTTTGCGCCTGTGTTCAACGGCATACTGCAAAGCTCGTCCCTTCTTGATGGCGCTGCTCTTGAAATTTTTATCGACCAAAACTACTTCAACTTTCGAGCCAGAGAGAGTACTCAAATCTTGAGGGTCATCAGTAATAACGGAAATCCGATATGAGTTATAATTTATCTTGTTGCAAGAAGAAATTATAGAATTGATTCCCCGGCCTACGACAGGCGTTTTTGTAGCAGACCGACTGGTTATTTGAAATATTATCAATGGATCATTATGAATCCGCTTGACGTCCTTCCCGATGAAGTTTTCTCTATTCTTCAAGAATCTAATTAGCGACACCATTGCAATAGGAACGTTTGTAAGCCATACAACTGTTATGAGCCCCACAAGAATGTCGTCTAACAACATCTAGACACAAATTACTTCTTAATATATAATAACCGCTTTCTAGAACTCACAAGATTCGACGTACCAATGATCCCTGCATTGCCCAAATGATGATAGAATTATCTTGCAGAACATATACAATTTGTTAGAGTCTCTAGGCATAATCCCAATAGGACTAGAATAACCGAATTTCTAGAAAAACTATGGTTAATAAGAGTTCCTGTCCTTGTTCCGGATGAAGCCGAAACCATTATGCCAATAGAGACTAAGAATAACGACGGCAATGATGCGACATACTGCGAGCAATGCAAAGGGTACACAGTCATATTTGACATGGTTTCAAGCGAGTATGTTTGCAGCTCTTGTGGCTGTGTTGCAAATGATAAATTCTTTAATTCAGAAAACTCTGCTGGATACCTGGGTCAGTCTGGCTTTAGTGACAGATCTAGAACGGGGCTGCCAGAGTCTTTAGCAATACATCATAAAGGCCTTTCAACTTTGATAGGACTAGGCGATACTGATGCAAGGGGTAAAGCGTTGGAGCCGGCACAGAGAATGAAAATGCAGAGACTCCGTACATGGAATAACAGATCACAACTAAATGATTCCATCTCTAGAAACTTGGAGAAAGCCCTTAAGTTCCTAAACAATTTTGGGGACAAGCTTTACCTTAGTCAAGCAGTTATGGAGAGTGCCGCATATATATATCGAAAAGCCGCGATAAAAAAGCTTGCGAAGGGCAGGTCAACTCTAGGACTAGTAGGCGCTGCACTTTATGCAGCTTGCAGAGAAACTGCTACCCCAAAAACCATATCTGACGTTGCAACAGTTTGCAATCTTTCGAGTAAGGATGTTATGTCTCATTATAAATTAATCTTAAGAGAGCTTTCTCTTCAAATGCCTGTACTTCACGGGCCTGATTACGTTACTTTGATAGCTAACCGACTAGATTTGAGCGAGAAAACAAAAAGAGAAGCTCTGAAGATATATTCGGAGGTACAACAAAATCGAATTTCAATTGGCAAGAATCCTAGAGCTTTGGCTGGCGCAGTGATATATTTGGCATCTCAGAGCTGCAACGAGTTCCTCCGTCAAGTCGAGATATGCCAGGTTGCTGATATTTCTACGGTTTCCCTACGGAAACGATGTAAAGAGATTAAATCAAACCTTGAGTTATAAGGTTAGATAGCTAACTTCTTAATATTCCCAATAAGATCTTTAGCTTGAACTAGACCCAATAATTCATCAGCACTTATTTTCAAATATGCTGCTCCGAAATTTGGATACGCCTCTCGACAACTGAACAATGTCAAAATCTTACCTTCATGATTCATCTTGAACCCTTGACAGGGTTCATGGCCCCTTACAACAAATTTACTTGCCGAGGCATTAAGCCATTTCTTAGATACTTCAATTCCAAAATGCTTACCATACCCTCTCCTAGAATATTCCCAATCTAATCCGTAATTGATATGTTCAATTGGATCATTCCACAATAATTCTTCCATGACAACATTTGTTATCGATCTGTCTTGAATAATTTCAGCATTTAAACTCTGTAATAAATTATATTCAGTAGGTAGGCCACCATGGACCATGATTATTTGTTTGGGCATCAAAACGAACAAACTCAGTAACTGGAAGAATCGTAAAATTTTATCATGATAGATTGATCGCGCCAAATTCGAACCATATTTCTGGTTTAGTTCTACTGGTAAATCATGAGATAAGAAGGGAAACTCCAATGGAGCTTCATGGTTCCCACGCATTAAGATTACAGAGTTCGGAAATTCATGTTTCAGGTAACAGATGACGTACAATACACCTATTGAGCAGCTCCCTCTATCTACATAATCTCCGAGAAAGATGAGCTTGTTTCGAGAGTTTGCCAACTTATTTTCGAAATTTATCTCATTTAATAATACCAAAAGTGATTTCAGATCTCCATGAAGATCACCTACGATAAACAGTTCGTCAGGAATATCGATCAACTTGATCACTCGTCCATCTACCATGCCACCAGTAATATTCTTGGCCAGCCTTTCTCGCATAAGGTCAGCTAAGACATTGTCCAAGAGATCAATCAAGGAGTTAGCATTCACCTCATGATGCAGTTTTTTAAATTCGTCAAGCAATTAAAGTGATTGTATATGTCTATGATGGCTTTAAATAGATTAATGGTCCTGTTCAAAAAGCCATCCCCAGGTTCCCTAGGTGAACTCAAAATTTGTATAGTGAATTAAGCGTTCTACCGATTCCCAAGGAACGCATCCAACCGGAACACGCAGTGGTCAGAAAGTGATGGCCTCCTCTTAATTGGACTCGATTGAAAAAATATATTTATTAAAAGCCAATAGTAGTGATCTTCTTTGATCATATTTGCCGCTGAATGCCACAGGATGGAGTAATAGAGGATGGTTGGAAATTATTGAATTTATACTTTCGATGTGCGACGACGGCGCCAGAAAGACTCACGTTATGTATAGATGTAATTTGAATTCAAAACAAATAAGCGAATATCTCAACTTTCTCATAGATTGTGGTATGTTAGACAGAGTCCAGGAACACTCAAACTCGAAGAGGTACATATTCAAAACGAGCGAACTCGGTAAAAGGTTCATTCGTAGGTACAAGCAGATGGCTGAGTTATTTAATCGGCCACTACCTCCATCCATTTTGAGTGAATAATAGACACATTTTTAGTTATTTTGGCCGATTTTCCAGAAGAGATCAATAGTAACAGATTTGAATCTCCTATCTATTTCTGATTTGTTGAATAATATTTCTGCATAAAATTTGCGCTCAATTTAAAGAAAATGTGATTATATTTCCATCGTCGATAGAATTGAAAAATCGAAGTCGTTACGAAGTGATGTCAGCCATCCTCAGGTCATTATTCAAAGAAGAGACACGCACTAAGATAATGTACAAAGCAATGTTGAGCAATGACCAGTGTAAGATGTATCTTGATTCACTTCTTCAGAGTAACCTTGTCAAAGAAGTAGAAGTTGACAATAAAGTAGTATATAGAATCACACAAAATGGAAGAAAGTACCTTTCTTTCTACAGTGAAATGCAGAAGCTGCTTCCAGTTGGAATCCAAGAAGATGTATCTGAGCAATATTACCCTCTTGGCGCTCGGTAGCTAGCCTCACTTTGCTTAAGTTAGGGATTCAAGTTTAATGACCGGATACCCAGATGATCTCTCAATCACTATCACATATGGGGGAGTCTCAGGCACGATAGGGTGTAAAACTAAGGTGCCCCTAACACGTTGAACATAAAGATGAATATCAAAGTCGGAAATTCCGAATTCATGGTTAGGGGCATGGTTTCCGACTATGAAGGTCAAGTCCGCTTGTGCGAAGACACTCCTCATTTGGGATGCACAGTTTAATTGTTCACATTGCCATATCTCTAGACATGTATCTAAGCCCATCAGATTAACCAAAACCTTATCAGGATATCGTCTCCTGGTCTTATCCATGAGATCACTTATCGATTCTAGTAGGCTTCTAGATTTGCTCGGTGTTTGAGAGCCTAATTTTGATTTCTCTCGCAGGTCTTCAGGACGAAAATCTCTGGAAAAAATACTCAACAATTCAGTTTTGGTTCCCGATCGTGAGATTATTTGTAAGTAACTCTTTATTAGGTCGGCATCTATTTCTCTAGAATTCTGTATTACAATGGGATTACCGTCATCTAATATGTTCGAGATCATATCCGCCAATAATAGGGAGATCACCTTAGTGTTTACCTCCAAATGAGATCTTAGAAAGACGACGCCTTTCTTAGGAAAACCTCCACCAAGTGCTAAATCCAGTTGCCCATAGTTACTCCTAATGTAGTGCAACTTTTTAAGGTCTGACCCGGATACGTGTGATCCTCTCTTGGCTTTTTTACGAATATTATTAATACTCTGATTGCCACTTGCCCAATGATTAATCATAAAGTCGCTCTGATCAGATGGAGGGTAACTTTTGAAAGTACCATTACTCAAGCTAAAGATATAACATGATTTGTTGATCCTTATTCCTCTCAATTTTGTCAGTGTCATTTCCCTAATCCTCGCATCGCCGTAGAATCTTTGGGTCAAATTTACTATTCCGTCGACCAAAAAATCTAAAGTAGTATCATTAGGATTTTCGCTAATAAAAATCAGCTTTGCACCCGCGCGCTCCCGCCACGTTTGTAAAACACGCTCATTATTTAAGCGAGCCTCTTTGTCCATAAAGGAAGCAACGGCGTCCCAGCTATCGATTATAATTATGGGAGCCTTAACATCCATCAATTGGTTGGTGATCCTCTCGAACAGTGACTCAGGTTCGTCTAGTCGTGCATCCTCGAAGCTCGGAGCGTTATAGCTTGTTCGTTGCGTTGAGGCTTGGGGTGTGGTTTCATCATGATTTTGTGAGTCTATGTATTTCCCAAGCCAAGGATAATAAATGAAAAGCTGCTTCGGAGACAGCCTGGTAGAAATATAGAAAAAGTTGGTCTTTATTTTTAGGGCTTTAAGAATAGTGAGCGACAGCGTTGTTTTGCCCGTACCTGCATCTCCCTTTACAAGCAATGAATATGTATCGCGGCGAACAAATTCAAGCAGCTCCCGAGGAATTTGCATGATTGGATCTTTGCTATTGCTGGTTGTATTGTCGTAAAGTCGGTCGGGAAGCGCACCCTCACCTTTATTCAAAGTAGTATGGTCTTCTACAGCGGTAATAAAAATTCTTTCTGTTAGAGGAGTGTTAGAGATGTTTAGGCCTATATTAGCCGAAAGTCGCGAGTTATAATTGTTAGTTCCCTGACAGTGATAGAGCTATCAACGGGCTTATATCAAGCCAATGTCGAAGGAATGGAAGTAGTACAGGTAACACCCAGAACAAATTTATGTTATTGCCATTTAAGACCTTACGTACAGTTACGAGTACCCTAGTCGTTTTCTGTAATGTTACTCAAAATAGGCATCTGCATACGTACATGTCGAGGCAGTTACGTGGTTAGGCGCCCTTGATGCCCCGAGCCATAAGTTCCGAATAGCGACCTAGCCCACATTCCTCGCGTACGGACTTCATAGTGTACGAACGACTCGTTATTCTCCACCACCTAGTTTCACGACGAAAAGATGTTATTATTTATTATTTTCTCCACCAGGAACAATGTTATCAGTGTAGATAACATTCGTTAATCATATGTACCGATCCGTGCATCGTAGGTTTTGCATTAAATAGTTAAATCACGACCATCTTAGCAAAAAGGCTAGGGAATAAGGTATCTCCCACTAACTAGGGTATGGTTATGCCTCGACCGTAAGTAACATCTACCACATGGTCGAATAATGGGAGTGATTTCTTTTCCTTATACGTTGATAGTCATTTCTCTAGCATGGTTTTGACAAGCCGATATGATAATTTTGCTGTGGTCAAACCTAAATTTACAAACGAAGATCGTTCTCCATTCCTAAGAATAATTGAGCTCAGGACTTCTTTCAATTGAAATATTGCCCTGGTCAACGGGTGGAAAAATATAATATTGGCCTCGAAAGAGACGAGACCCTCAACGGTGATCGAGAAATACTCTGTAGACCTGAAAGGCATCCGTCTTCTCGTAGTGCTTTCGATATAACCTCTTAACATCAAACTGGTTATTGCCGGCGAGACAACCGATGCGTTGATGCCTGTCTGCTTGCAAATCTTTTTCTCACTCTTGGGGCTTTGCTTTACTGATTCCAAAATTTTGTACTCTAATTTCGTTAGCGACATGGCTTGTTCTTTACTATCTATTGCACTCCTCAACAAAGTTCTTACCGGCCTTTTATGTTATTAATCTATCTGCAAACTGGGTGTTATGACCTTACTGACAGGAAGTAATGTGATAGAATTTTGGCGCAAAAATCGAGATAGGTTTCAATATAATCTTATTATAGGCCTGTGAGTTGCAAAATGCAAGAGAATAGGATGCCACCGACAACAGTTGGGTTTCGTGGGCGAAGGAAAAGATATATCTTCATTACAATCATCGCAGTTCCTGCGATCGCAGTGGCCCTTATCCTTGCGCAGCAGCACCACCCGTACGAAAATACTATCTCATTGAACTTCAACTCGTATACAAATAGCTCAATTGGCAAGACTTTTGTACCTATAGATACAGGACCCCCTCTGCCAAAGGGGATGTGGGTCATAAAGACTGATTCAACAGCACCTTCTCCACCAAACGTTCTTGCCAGGCTATCAAATGGCAAACCAGGTCCAGAATATCACATGTTGGTCAAAGCTGCTGGTACTTATAGCAATTTCGCAGCAGAAGTCAAGTTTAAGATAATATCTGGCGAGCAATCAGTCGCAGGACTGATTATTCGATTTGAGGATCCAGAACATTATTTTGTATTGCAGGCTGATGCAAAAAGTCACCAATTTTCATTGTGTAGAGCTCAACCAGGTATAATTCTGTGTACTCAAGATACAAATGCCAATATAGCAACAGGGCAATGGCACAGTATTGTGGCACAGGTTGCCGGAGCAGGCGGGGAACCGGGCATTGTTGGCTATCTGGATGGTGTTCGTCTTATACAGAGATATGATACGAATTATATGAGCGGTGGACAAGTAGGATTGTGGACTAAAGGTGATTCCACTGTTTATTTCGATGATCTGGGTGTTAAATACTAACTTAGATCCATCTTTGAATTTTTGATTCCTTTAGACTTATGTGATGCTTAGAGCACATGTTGAGCCTCAGGAAAAATATAGAGTCTAAATCATTAAACTGAATAGGCCTATTGCCCGTTCTCATATCTCATCTGTTTTTATCATCGCTTTGAGAGCATCATTGCTATGAGCGAAATATGCAAGATTTGTTTACCGTATCGGGTGCCTGAAAACAAATCGCTACTCCTAGAATACTTCATTAGTTTCATAGTCTAAGGGTTGGCTGGTTTGCAGGCAGAAAGAAGTCTTATGAACGAAAGATGAACATCCTAAGATTCTCAAAATTGACACTTTATCTGATACAAATTTTCGTGAAGTATCAAAAATCTTATCCTCGAACACTGATATATAATTTTAATGACTGTTTGATTACCAAATTAGAATAGTATCACAAAACATATCTTGTATTATAATAAACCTTTTATAACTAATACTAGGGGATTATTGCTTGTAACAAGCCATGTCATTGAATCTTATGTCGATACCATTTGAAAAACACAAATGGGGTTTCATATTTACCATTACTGGTCTTATTGTCGGGACGTCTGCTCTGATTGCTGTAGGCGGACATAATGCCCTTGGTCAATTTGGGCCAATCGGATCGCTTCCAAATCCAGCAACGACGCCTGAGTTCCACTGTGGTAAAGCTTTAATTCCTCCTGGAAATGGCACTTATGGCCCCTGTATTGATCCCGGGGATACTGCCTTTATGTATACCGCAGCCTCTTTCGTCATGATAATGACTCCGGGGGGTGTTGGATTCCTCTATGGAGGATTAACCAGAAGAAAGAATGCTCTCACGGTGATTCTGCAGAACTTTTTGGTATATGCAATTGTCAGCATTCAATGGGTAGTCTACGGATATTCAATAATGTTTGGACCAGATGCAACAGGGTCAGGATTCATCGGTAGTTTTGATTGGGTAGGCCTTAACAACGTCTTTACAAATGCCCCTGCTGATGTTTATGCACCTAGTATTCCACATTTAGCATATGTCATGTTCCAGTTGATGTTCGCTGCAATTACTCCTGCCTTGGCAATAGCTGGTTATGCGGATAGACTCAAAATGAGTGCGTTTCTGATCCACGTTGTGTTGTGGACTACATTCGTTTATGA
>JBPYDP010000005.1:0-61753 GCA_051985775.1 Candidatus Nitrosopolaris sp.
CTAAGAAAGTATTTGAGTTGTTAAACCATAGACTACACGTAGTTCATGCTCCACATAGATGGTATGCTTTGGAAGAAAAAGAGCATGGAGTAAATCAGCTGCGTGTTATTGGAGGAGTATGTGATTGTTGTTTGAAAGCAGGTATGCAGTTTTATGATGGACAGCTAGGAGCAGCATATGGTCAGGTTGGCGTGGCCAGTTTCAGCTATGGTAACTACTCGAAGAGCAGCTCATCTGTCTCCGAGTACGGTATTCAAAATGGTTTACAACCGGATGATGGGTTGAAACAAAGTAGCCTGAGTATCCCGATGCACCCGGTCTCAGCGATTGAAATCGCCGAAATTACGAAAATAGTTGAAAACGCACACAGATATCTGCAAATAGCTTTTGCAGAGGAGCTTTACATGTATTGCCAACAAAATAATATGAATTTCCCAGAATTAAGAGATGCTCTAAATACAAAGTGGAATGTCGACATTTTGGAACCAAGAGACGGCATAGGAGGACACTGCCTGCCAAAGGACACTAAGATGTTCTTACAATCTTCTATTTCAAGGAATAAAATATTATCAGCGGCAGTTCAGGCAGATATGGAGTACAGAAAAATGAGGAAGACCATTATGCACCATTCTACCCGAGATTCCGCAAGTCCAGAATCGCAACCTAAAGAGACAGACCAGTTAATTTCTTCCAGATAATCTCTTTCTTATCACCTGTTATTTGGAATTAATGCGGCGATTCTTGAAATGCGCTCTATGTAGTCATGGTGGAGGGGCTTTATGTTAAGCGGCTTGACATACGAAGATCCTCCCTTGATTTTCTCGACAACATCTTTTGACTGCCATTTGATTGAAACCCGAACACGTTTAATCTATTGCCAAAGGCGGATGCTTTTCCAACTTTAATGGCTTATGTACACAAATTGGGTATCTTCTTGCCTGGATTTAACAAATAATTTGGATCGAAAAGTTTCTTTACCTTTTCGAAAAGCGAAAAGATTGCCTCACCATAAACCTTTGGTATATATTTTACCCGTGCCAAACCGTCTCCATGTTCACCCGTTATCGTTCCGCGTTTTTGAATAACTTCAGCAAAGACTCTATCTGCTAATAAATTTAACAGCTCCAATTCAGATGACGAATTTACATCTATTATAGGTCTTGTGTGAAGATTTCCATCCCCCAAGTGACCGTAAATAACATAGCTCAAGCTGTTTTCATGATATAATTTGAGTAAGAATCGGACATAGTCAGGAAGAAAAATCGGATTAACAACGGTGTCTTCTATCAAACCTACAGGTCTTCGACTTCCTATCGTCATTTTCATTATGTTGTTTAATTGTCCCCTTCTAGTTGCCCACGCTCTTTCTATACTTAATTGATCGCTTGCAGTGTCCACGTACGTACAGCTTGGAGCAATTTTCTCCTTACACTTAGACAATCTTGCTTCGACATCAGTCAATTTATAATCGGCGAACTCCACAAAAACGGTGCAGCCAGTGTAGCTGGAGCTATTGTTTCCGAGAGAATTTGCAGAGTTGTCTAGCAATTCGATAGCAACTGGCTGAAATTTCAATAATGTTCGAACTGATGAGGCCGCCGCTAGGACATCCTCAAAGGCTAAAAATAATAAACTTCGGTAGAGCGGGGTGTCGAGTATCTTAAGGGTTGCGGAGGTGACCAGTCCCAAAGTCCCTTCTGATGCTGCAAACACTTTATGCGGAAGGTAGCGGTTATTGCCAAACACAGCATCCAAGCGATACCCGCAGGAATTCTTGTTGACCTGCGGGTAGCCGTCCTCAATTAGACTGATATTGCCGGAAACCAAATCAAACAGTTGCCTCGAACACTTTGAGCGAATAACCCCTTCACCCAATAAGTCGAGGGTCCCGTCAGAATACACTACATTTAGAGACTTCAAAAAATTAATAATACTACCGTAAGCCAAGCCGTGAGGCCCACTTGAATTGTTCGCAATCATGCCACCCAATGTGCAGTAATTGCTGCTAGCTGGATCTGGAGGAAGAAATTTTCCTCTGGTTCTCAGCTCCTTATCTAGTACTCCCTTTACTACTCCGGGCTGAACAACAACATAATCCTCTTCGATCCGCAGGATTTTGTTCATGTGCTTTGTAAAATCAACCACAATTCCGTTAGTAAGAGATTGGCCTAATAGCCCCGTTCCTGCTCCTCTAGCCGTGATTGGCAATTTCTTGTTACAGCAATAACTAGAAATTGCCTGCAAATCATGTTCATCAAAAGGGTGTAAAACAATAGAGGGAGAGAACAAATAGTGACTTGCATCGACTGAATTAATCTTCCTTGTCCACTCATCATCGAATACCTCACCTTTGAGAAATCCCCTAAAGGCATCTTTAGCCAATTCTGCCAATGATCTATTTGTGAGAAAGCTCTATAACTTATTTGGTCTGACCAGATAATTAATGGCATCTTGTTAGAAAGCCCTGATTCTCATCAAAACGGCTATCAAGTTGAGTTGAGCTCTCTCATCGCATCATTCCATCTTGACATTCGACGAGCATCCCTCAAAGTCTTATCTATCAAAGTGCACTTCCCCGTCAAATCAAAATTGCTCAAGCAAGATGCTAGTATCTTTCCAACATCATTTGGAGAACCAATTTTTATCAGACATTTCTTGATTTCTAAGATCTTATCTACAGGTTCCTGATATTTATCGAATATTAAAAATGGATCTTCATTTCCAACTGGTTTGTTGGGTAGTGGCACATAAGGATTGAACCGAGATTCCAGAGGGTCCCGTTTGCCAAGATCTGGAATATGTGAGCGTTTTTTATCCGTTATTGACCCTGAGAAATGAAAGGGATCTTCATTGTGGTTTGATTGATTTGGATTAAATAGATATTTTTGTTCGGCAAGAATCGAGCCGCTATACCTGGGATGAACTAAAGGATTTGGTGGTGGATATCGTCCAGTCGAGACGCCGACCAAATAATCTAGAAAACGCACTACGGACTTCTGATGAGTGAAATTTGACGTTGTGTCTATTAGCGGTGTATCTTCTTGTAAAGTTCTGCGTACATATGACGCAGATGTAATTTATTTTTGACATCTCAGTTTGATTATCAGTGTAACACTGTGCAGCAATTTACTATAAAGAATTTATCGGATAAGAAGAAGCAGATTGAGCATTTAGTCTGGTGAATTGCATTTTTGAGCTTCATGGTCCAGTTTATTGCATTACCGTCAACCGATTACGTGTCAATAGATCGAATCCAATTGACCTACGACATTAACAGGGACATTTTCTGAAGGCAGTCCCTGGATGCGTTTCATGCGATAATCTATAACTTCGAGACCACAAGCCAATGCCTCCAAAGCTGTTTTACTAAGATTTTCTAACAAGATTCCGTCCACATATCTGATATCAATATACAACCCATATTTCTTCAGAAATGAGGGCATATCTGAATACATTATAGGATTCTGTATTCTATTATAAACATCAATGTCTAAGTCCAACCCTTTTTTCTTGCAATGGTCGAGTGTAAGTTTTACATCAATTGCTTCCGTATCAAAAGTCAGAGCCTTATTATTATTGACGGCGCCATTTGGCGCAAAGTGCTCCTTATCAATAGGGTTAGGGATATGGACCGAATCTGGAACGATTGTTAATAAATCCGGTGTTGACACTATAACACGATCGGCCAACTCCTGGGCCTTTGAATGCATCCTATTTTTAAATAATGCGACATTGCGAATTCTTCTATAAGTAAATATACCTCTTATGGCAAGGTCAGAAACCCTTGACCTATGGGGCAGCTTTTGATTTTTTATTCCGCGGATGTCAGTTCCGTGATAGTGGAGGAAAATCCTTTTTGAATCACCGAACACCTTTCGCAAGTTTTGCACTAAGTCGCTCCTACTATGCACATGCAAAATATCCGATGCACGTGCTTCCTCTATACTCCTCTGGACGAACTCCTGAAGAGTAGTGCTAATTATATATCTACTATAAAATTTGCCTATTCCAAATTTGTCATACTCTTTAACCATTATTGCATTTGATTGGTGTCCCTTTAAGGTCTGATATTTCGCAAGAACAAATGCTACCCCAGCCTGATCCCATATGTGTAGAATACGCATATAATACTGAAAACCCGATGGTCTAACCAGTTTTTGGGATTTTCATTTCTGAGCTGTTATCCGGCGGACTACCCTCCTTATTCAAGCCATGATATGGCCCTTTGGAGGCTCTCATTATTTTCAAAAGGTATCTTCGCATGTGTTGTTTTTCTTCTTCTGTGACCTTACCGTCGATTAGATCAATCAAAAAAAGATTTATCGTTGCTCCTATTTGGTTCTGATTAAATAATGCCTCTGCCTCCACGCCAAACTGATTTCTCCTATGCCAGTACCCTATAATCATGCCCAAGGGGAGGTATATAGCGATAAACAAAACAGCAAACACCCAAATATTGATATGAAGTTCTTGGAATATTGGCACCCTTTGAAGCAAAAGTTGGTATTGGATAGTTACGAAGTTGGCAAACGTCATAAGGAAAATCAGATAAATGGTATGTCCGTTTCTAAAGTCTAGCCATCGTCTCCTAAACCAGTTGTGACTTCTCATATTGAGGAGTCGGGGTACGGATAAACTCTTCATTCCAGCTTACGATCTATGTTGCTATTTCCATATATATTAACTGCTACTACTAACTGCCTTTCTTCGATATTTGAGCTAGTATTTAACTACGCAGATAATACGATTCACGTGTAGAATGGTGGTAGTGGGGGCATAAGTAAATTAGACACCTATTAATCTTAACCCGTCCGCTTTATCGAATTTCCTAATTATTTTGATCCTGTCACGTAAGTCATCTGGCCATTTTCTTTCAATGTTGCTAATTGGAATCCATATCGAGTTAGTTCTTCCTCTACCTGCTTGGAATTATCTCCATGAATCTCTACTGCTATCTTTCGAATTCTTTTTAGGGTCTGGCTTGCTCCTTTGAGAACTTGGACTTCGGCACCTTCTACGTCAATCTTTATGACATCAACTTGATGATCTTTAACTAAATTATCTAAGGTATCGCATTCTACCTCTAACGTTTTACCTTCTGGATGAAGAATGTTAAATTTATCAATAGAAGCGTCGTTGCAAACGCTGTATAATTCCGAATCTACCCTAGTGCCATCATGAGATCTTTCAAATAAAGTAATTCTTCCTTGATAATTTGATACAGCCTTGTTTATTGGTGTTATAATCTCTTCGAAGCTGTTACATCGTATGTTCCTGAGTAATGCCTTGAAATTTTCTGGATGCGCCTCGATAGCGATAACTTGAATAGCCTTGTCCTTAAATTCTTTAGCTACAGTTAGCGAATACATTCCTACATTTGCCCCAACATCCACAAATGCCTCGTTCACGTCCATGCCTAAGTAGCGTCTTACTTTTTCTTCTCTGCCTATTAACAACATTTGGAAATCACGCGTACCGTGTCTAGGTATTACCTTAACGCCATTTTCTGCCAAGTAGATCCTCTCTGGCAAAAAATCGAATTCGGACATCCTGGTTCTTTTTAGAAATTCGTCGCGTCTTTTTTTTCCCATTTTCACACGAAGTGAAATTCGGTAAAAAAAATACCTACCACGTGCAATTTTCCAGAAAAAAGAGAAGGAATGAAGAGGGTTCATTGAGATTACGTATCGTCTATTGGACGAAAGCAGATTATAAAGATTCTAACTGTGGCCTTGCCAAAAGCATTTGTGCTCAAGACTTGATGGTACCAGGTATTTTATCAGGGCCTAATGGCCCAAACCTTGATTCACAACGTAGATGGGGGATGAGTTAAAATCGGGAAGGGAGATGCAAAGCTGACCGGGTAATTCTCAATTGAGCTCTTAATCTATGTGTACTAGAGGGTATTAACGGCTTCAAACGTCCATATAGTTTCTGATTTCTGCGATTTGCAAGTCCTTGCGGGAATGGAAAGAGTATTTATTTCAGTTAACTCAAGCAATTTATGATGCTCTCTAGTTTAAGGCGCATCATTACCCGGAATAAAATCAGGGTTGCTCATGCCAATAAGACCAAAGACCCACAATCTGGCACTAAACCCATAAATTTGAGAGATTACTGGGAGGACAGGCTAAAAGATAACTTTGGATTGCAAGGTGTTGGTTTCATCGGACTCGGAAAAAGCTATAATAAATGGATGTATAGAGTCAGAAGGCGAGTGTTCTTAAGCAGCGTTAAGTCCCTGCATTTAGATTTAACGAATAGACATGTAATCGACATTGGGTGTGGAACGGGATTTTATATCGCGCTCTGGAGAAACAAAGTAAAGGTAGGACATTTAGCTGGAGTTGACATTACAAATGTAGCAATTCACAACCTGAAACTAAAATTTCCTGATGTCGGATTGTACACAGGAGATATTAGCAGTAATACCGATTTACAGTCACTTACCAATAATAGTCAATATGACATCGTTTCAGCATTTGATGTGCTATTTCACATTACAGATGATAACAGGTTTGACGAAGCAATAAGAAATATTCACTCAATGTTGAAACCCAACGGCTATTTTATATTTTCAGATAATTTCATTCATGGCTCCGAGATTAAATCAACGTATCAGGTTAGCAGGTCGTTGCCCAAAATTGAGAAGATTCTTATCGAAAATGGATTTGAAATAATTAGACGAAGACCAATGTTTGTACTTATGAATACCCCAATCGATACAAATAAAGTTGGGCCGAAAAGAAGATGGAAGGCGCTTACGCTGCTGATCGGAAGAGGCGAGACGGCAGGAGCTATACTAGGTTGTCTGCTTTTTCCTATAGAAATCATACTAGTGTCTATATTAAAGGAATCAGCTTCTACAGAAATCATGACGTGCATGAAAATCAAATAGGATCAGACTTTATCGCACGTACATATAGTACAGATGCGAATAACCATCCAATGTACTTAACTCCAAGTTATAAGTACTCTCAAGCGCAATATGCACAGGGTCGTATTCGAGCGAGAGCTTCAAATCGTTAGCTCCTTTGAGAAAGGAGAAATTATATTTTGAAGCCCTGACAAATTCTCTGCTAAGCAATAAGGGAAGGCATAGCGATTAATAGCCATTCAAAATACGTACATAACCTAGACCTAGTATCTGGAGGCCACTATGAGTCCTTGAACGTAAATCTTACTTCTTGGCTTTAGAAATCCTTAGGATCCTTATGAAAATGATTCCTAAAATAATCGCATAACAAACGACGTGTTTAGACGCCATTCGTGAGTTTTTCACTTTCATATCTAAATTGGAATAATGTTTTAATGATGCCTTCTAATCTAACCTCCTTGATGACATTGGATCGTGGCATTATCGACGCGGTCATAAGAACTAAGAATTCTCAGGAGACTTTAAGGCAGTGTTTGGGGGCAGTCTTTGCTGAATTGCCGATCAGGCAGGTGATTATCGTAGATGCAGGCTCCACAGATAGCACCAGGGAAATAGCATTATCTTATGACAAGGTTTCCTTTCATTCTTGTCCAGAGCTGAATCTAGGCCAGGCCACAAAGTTTGGAATGTCACAAGCTCAGACAGAATGGGTCGCCATTATAGATTCTGACGTCATATTGAGAAGCGGTTGGTTTGAGAGTATTAGACCGCACATGAAGCAGGCAGATGCTATTGAGGGTTGCAGGATAGATCATTACTCATTCACCGTCAGGAGGGAGACAATACCTGGCATAGGCTGGCTGGGCCATACGATAATAAAAAAAGATCCTATATTACAAATGGATCTTGATACACAATTTGGGGAAGATACAATTGTAAAATTCAATTTTGATAAAGATGGGAGGATCTGGAAGAAGATACCAACCTCTCTATCGGATCATTACACTAAGATAGTGGACAACAAACATGTGCGAACGGGTATGGCTTTCAGGCCCGAACCTGATGTCCTTAGTGTCCCCAAGGACGTACAAATACAACAAGGGCGTGTCGTAGGAAATTGTCACGCTCTATCGAAAAGACGGGCGCTTAAAATTCTGTTTATTGTCCCAATCTATGAGGCTTACAGAACCTTCAAGAAGAATATTTGGTTCACTCTTGCGTATTTCAGATTAGTTTAATCTAAACTTTGAACCAATGGACTTAGACATGGTTAACTGATAGTTCATGTTACCAAATTACGGCGACATTGTCCGATTGTAAATCTAAGAACCTGAAACCGCGCGGAGTTTAAATCTATGTGAACAGAATTAAACAGAATAGAAAGAATTCTCGGGACAGCACATTAAGAAACATCACAGAACTACAATAGTAAATTATAAAATATTGTCAACCATTAGGGATTTGCGATATGGATACTCTCTCTGCCTTCCTTAAGTACGCCAGATATAGATATCTTGTACATAGAGTACTGTTACGAATCCGGATGGGGAAGAAAAAGAGAGACGAGTATCTTGCTAAAAGCGGCTTATCAGAAATCGATTTTTTGCCTGAGAGGCCCTATTCTTTTAACGGGCTTCGTGCACTTCCTAGGAGAGGCTCAGATGACTTTTACATGTTTTATATTCCGCGCGAGACGGACCTTTTGCCTCATTTGATAATGCAAAAGGGAGAAACTTTCGTAGATGTCGGAGCCAATGTGGGCTATTATTCTTTGAAACTGGCTAAGGATTATTCGAATGATGGCGTGAGAATTATTGCAATCGAGGCGCATCCAGAAAATTTCAAGGCCCTGAATAGGAATATTGAACTTAATAGCTTCACACAGATTATGACTATTAATAAAGCAGTCTCAAATCACAAAGGTAAAGCTATATTATACGACAGAGTGGACACGAAAAATCGTATTCGATCAGAGTTTTATAGCCTTTCTACTGGATATATACACGATCTAAATTTCGTTCCCTCAGATGGGGGCTCACTGCAAGTCGAATGTGATACTCTTGACAATATTCTAGAAGAAAAAAAAGTTGACGTCATGAAAATCGATATAGAAGGAGGAGAAGTATCTGCGTTAGAGGGTGCAGGTGAGATACTAAGGAGGTTACGAAAATTAATTGTAGAGGTACACGGGCATAATCTTGAGAAAGTACTGCAGGTTCTTGATGATACGCCTAATCTTACTTACGAGATTATCGATACACCATTGATGAAATATGTAGTGGGGGCACCTATGGATTAGCCTTGATGATGCACATCTTGCAAAAAAACGGAGGCTGTACACAAATTCTCAACCGTCAAATAGAATCCTGTTTGGATTATATAGCTGCTTAATCTATAATGCCAATCAACAAGCCATTTGCGAATGGCAACGGTTCGTTGTACTTTGAACCTTTTATATCATCCCACAGGACTTCTTTCCACGTATTCCCTTTAGAAACCCTCATTAGACATATTCGTTGAGCAAATCTTATGGTGCCCTTTCTCAGAAGCGAATCCAAATCAGAGTTGTATCCTAATGGAAGGGTTACTATCACCCTTTTAGCGTGACCCTTCAAATTTTCTAACGCTCGTACAACCTTCATTTGATCGCGGATCTTCTCATCCCAACCTACATGTTCTAGAGTAGAAATACTTACTACTAATTCATATTTCCTGTTTGATGTAAAATCTGCTACGTCACAATTGGTTACGCCGTTTGCGATTTCATATTTGTCTATTATGTCGTGCTTAAACCGGATGTGATGCGATAAGACGTTTCCAATCTCTAGAATGTTGTTGAACTGAATCATTCTTGCCTGTTCTAAAATAAATGGAATCTCCACAGTACGTTCATTGAACCACGTAAGTTTGGAATCAAAATAGAGATAAGGCTTTCCTTGAATAATAATACTTTGTTGGCCTTTAATCTTCCTGTAATAAACAAAATAAATCAGGCTCTCAATTCCCCTAATCGAAAAAGCATAGCTGATTCCTGGGGATACTTTTACACGTCTTTTGACAGCGTTTCCAATTCTCTTGATCAATTAATTGACACATATCGTTTACGTAATTTTTAGTATCCTCTGAGTTTATTCGAAAAGTGGATTCTTTTTGAAAATGGCAAGGATGAAGTCATTTAAAGTGATTGTTTGATGATGGCGTTAAAAAATCCATTTCTAAGATGTTTTAGTGTGCAATCACACGTGTAAATTTTCAGATGTCTACCTATATACTGGAGAGTTCATTTATTCATGCCTTAATACAATTTTCTTAAGTCTACGCATCTGACCATCTCTTATATACTTTCGAAAGCTCGGATCGTACATCCTATCGTACCCCACAGATTTTGGTGCATATGACAGGTAATAATAAAGCATATAGGCTGCACCTAATCTTCCGGTGATATCGCCTGTGATGAAATATTTAACGAATCGGCCCAATGCAAATAGGGGATGATATCCAAGAGTTCGCATACTTGCACCAAACTCGTAAAACTTGTGAGCTTCTCCAAGGGGCCTGATGTGTTGGAAATTTGCATCTGCAATTATGTTGGAAGAATATTTCCGACGGTTAGCCTCGTACAATATTGCGGATTCGTACCCCATCTGCTCTGGGTACAAGCCCTCCCAAATAGTTTGTCGAAAGAACGAATTTTTTACGAATCTCCCTGCTCCGTGGGGCATAAAGTGTTTGTAACCGCCGTAGCTCCCAGAAGCGATTGCTACAGAGGGGTTTGAATCCATATATGTAATTATTTTTTCAGCATAGCTGCTAGAATAGATGGAGTCGTCGGTGGCAATCATATGGTAATCTGTATCCGGCTTTCCAGACTTTCTGCAAAGCATAAGAGCAGCGTTCCAATTCTGCACTACTCTTCCAATATCATAACCTAGGTCCGGATTAGTGATTATGCTTAACGTTGGCCAACGATTTTGAGCACTCAACAATATATCTGGGGTTTTATCAGTCGAGCCATCATCAACTACAATAACATATTCGGGTTTCGCTATTTGCTCTTTGATTGAAGCAAGTGCTTTTTCTATCGTTTTCTGGGAATTCCTACAAGTTACTATAGCGAAATATGTACCCATTTTTAGAGTTCAAATTAAACAAATTTATTAATATTTTCCCAAAGTAACTGAGTTTAACCTCACTGCTCTCGTATTGGCTGTTAGTCCCATGCTGACAACGATAGACGGTCCAATCTAAACGCTTTTTGTAGGTTTTTTGAACACTCTGGCTGGTAAATATATAATTAGAATACCTGAAGACATCTTAGAAACAGACGAATGGGGCAATTGCTAAAAACTGCCTTATTCTATGAGGATAGTATGGATCTATCGGAATAATAGTCCAGTATTTGTGATTATCCGGATTACCTTAGGCAAGAGCCGCTTAAACTAACGATAAAGGCAAACAGCATTAACAGAAATAAGTCTAGGAGTAAGTAGTTTTTCGAGGAGGTAATGCAGATAAGAATTGATGGCCTTACTGGCGAAGAGAATATTATAATCCCAATTGCCATATCACACCATGAAGATAGCGCACATTAACAACCCTTCAGGTATTGCGACCAATCTAGCCGCAGAACAAAGGAGACAAGGGCATGAGGCAGATGTTTTTGTATTCAATCAGATTATTTTCAATCAATTTGGCGGAACAAAACTTAGATACTGGTCACCAATAGATAGGTGGAAGCTCTTCAAAAAATTGAAGGCGTACGATGTGTGGCATTATCATTATCCTTACGGTTCCCTCAAAAAAAGCTTAGAGACAAAAAATTCAGGTAAGACCTATCTAAAGCATTATCATGGCAACGATCTTAGAGGTAGCCATGAAGAAGATTTTTGTTTAGTTTCTACACCTGACCTATTGAAAAGCGCTCCGAAAGGAAAATGGCTTCCTACACCAATCAATTTAAATGAAATAAGCTCAATAACCACACACCTTAATTCAGGCAAGATACAGAATTTCGAAAACTATCCCCTGCCCAGGGTGGCTCATTATCCGTATTACAGGAATTATCAAGCATCTGACCACTATAGTAAGGTACTTTCCAAATTGCAAAGCGAAGGCAAGTGCGTGCTTGTCAATATTTTAAATCAGCCCCATTCTGAAGCTTTAAGAATGGTTGCAGCTTCTGACATCGTTATCGGCAAGATCATGCCCGAGATAGGTTGGTTTGGGAAATTCGAACTTGAAGGTATGGCCTTGGGCAGATCTGTTATTGCGTACATTTCGGAAGAGCTATATGATAAGTACAGACCTCCAATTTATAGGACGACTACTGCAACATTTGAGAAGGATCTAAATACTCTGCTAGAAGATCGCCAAGGAAGAGAGAGACTATCCAAGGAGGGAATCGCTTACGTAAAACAGAATCACACCCTAGAATCAACCGTAGAGGTTCTAATCACTTATTATCACGAAGTGGGTCGGTACCCACATTCCAAATAGGGTACGTTTCTTGTTATAAATTTCCAAATAGCTAAGGTCACTAGCTCATTTTTGTTGTACGCCTCGCACCAATACTTTGTGTAGGTGAACCTACCAAATCTTGCCGTTTATTCATTCATTTTTGAAATTCAGCCAACAATAGAGTTAGAACATGAATATTGTTGTGACGATCGTCGTAGGTTCTTACCATGAGCGGCGAGACAATTCCTTAATCAAATACGATCTAATCAAATATGCTGTTTCTCCTTTCCCAAAGACTGGCTTTCTGTTAAAGTTCGCTTTTTTTGGCATCCAGTTTGAGACTGCCTTCACAATCAGATTAGTATGAGTGCCAGTGAGGATATTCGCACCTTGTTCTACTGTCTCAACCCATTCAGTGTTCTCTCTAATTGTCACACACGGAATTCCCAACAGGTAAGCTTCTTTCTGTAATCCACCAGAATCCGTAATTATCTTCTTCGACTTAAGCATCAATGCGATAAAATCGGTATAACCTGTCGGCTTTACAACTCTGACATTTTGGCATTCACGAAGTCTACCATACAATTTAGCACGCTTAAGAAAATTAGCTGTTCTCGGATGGATAGGAAATACTATCGTAAGGTCCTCCTTCTTTGAAAGAATCTCACAAGCATGAATAACCGACTCTAGACTCTTGACAGAACTAGTGTTTTCTGCCCTATGAATAGTCATAAGAACATACCGACCATCCAGATTTTTTAACCCTAAAGAGTGCAAAATCCTCGATTTAGGTACTAAATTTTCGGCTACCTTTCTGACTATTTCTACTGATACATCTCCAGTTTGTAGTATTTTGCCATTCACATTTTCCCTTCTCAAATTATTCCTAGCCGCCATTGTGGGGCAAAATAAATAGTCACTTAGATGATCAGTCAGAATCCTGTTTGTTTCCTCAGGCATTCTTTTGTCAAAGCTTCTGAGCCCGGCCTCAACGTGAGCTACCTTGAACCCTAACTTGGCAGCCGAGAGAGCACCTGCAAAAGTTGAATTTGTGTCCCCGTAAACGAGTATCGCATCGTATTTTTTATTACTGCTTAAAATAGGTTGAAGCTTCTTAAGCATATTCCCAATCTGCACACCAGGTGCTCCAGAGCCTACTTCTAAATTGAAGTTCGGTTTAGGCAGGCCGAGCTCCTGGAAGAAGATCTCAGATAATCTATAGTCGTAATGTTGTCCGGTATGTATTATAATGTGGTCCGAAATGGACTTTATTGCTGCATGAACTGCAGCTAACTTAATAAAATTTGGCCTAGCTCCTACTATGGATACAAGTTTCATCGAAGCTCGAGTTACCTGACAGTTTTTTAGATAATAGATTTCTATAAATTCCTTTAATTGAACTTCGTATAAATCGGTAAATTCAGAATTCGCTAGAGCCAATTTGTTGGAAAGATGCTGGTCAACAGTCTTCTGATATTGCTACTGCTAGAGAACAACTAACAAAGCTAAGAAAATCATACCTTGCAGCTTTAGCCCAAGTGTGATCTTAAAGATACTATATGCAGATTATATACATCTTCATTATTTTACCATGGTTGAGGTATAACCAAGCTTAGAAGCCCACAGCGAGAGGAGTGACCCTTCCCTTTCGAAATCGTAATTGCACCTTCAGTGGATAATTATAATTATTACTGTGGCAGTTATTTGTTTAGACGCTTGAGAATTTTACACTTATCGCACGAATCGTTACCAGACTGGAGAGTTGAGAAGGCTGCATTAACGGCCCTGAGGAACGGCCACGAGGTCGTCTTCGCAGGTAAATATCCTGAAAATTATATCAATAAGACATTTTCCAAACTCTATCGATTAGATTGGACCGCAAAAGCTAGATACGGAATGCCTGTATATTGGGGTTATGTCAAGAAGAGGGTCGGCTCTATAGTTACAGACGCAAGGCCTGACACTGTGCATGCTCATAACCTTTTTTCTGCAAAAATGATCTCTGAATTCAATATTCCATTTGTCTACGACGACCACGAGTATTGGTCGAGCCACGCAAAGCTGCTTAACGAAATTATTAGCAATAAACTGTCAAGTGATTCAAAAACACTTCTACACTTAAAGGATAGGATCCTCAGGGTTAGACGGTCGCTCATTAATGCTCACATTGTACGTCTGTGGAGCAAATGGGAGAAAGAAATTGTTTCACTTTGCCCTACTATTACAGTCTCTGATCCTATCGCTAATGAATTGAGAAAAATCAATCACGGCAAAAAGGTATTTGTTGTTCCAAACTTTCCATATCGGTCAGAGGTAGGCAAGCTAAAAAAGCCAATTTTGCATCCCAACTTTTCATGTACGTACACAGGCGGAGACGGTTGGAACAAAGAAAAGTATCCGAACAGAAACATTGATGGCCTTACCGAATTGTTCGAAGACGGTCATGATATTGGAAGTCTCACGGTTATTGGTTGGGATGGCTCTTCCTCTAAGAATGTCAGATACACTGGCCTCCTTAAGAGGAACGACATGTACTCCGAAATGAGTAAGCACTCGATCGGATTGATCCCTTGGAAAAGGCATTGGTCCCATGCATTCGTAAGCCCCAATAAGGCTTATGAATATGCTCATGCTGGACTATTTGTGATGTGTACTGATTCATTTAAAGCGGTTCCTGAAACATTGAAAGGAAATTGTGCTACTTTTCAGGATTATTCTTCTCTCATTGCTAGATTGAAGTTTTTTCAAAAGAACCCGGAAGAGCTTTATGATAAACGTATCAAGCTATTTGAGTTTGCTAAAGAAAATCTCATCTGGGAAAAAAATGAAAAAGACATACTTACGGCCTATCAGTGTTGTTAATAGCTTAATTATTTAGCGACGCTTAGGTTAATTTTTAATGATAGGAGGCCGGCTTTCGGATTGTGGGTATCAAATTCTTAATCCATTTTTTTTCAGTGAGATTAGACGCATCATTTATGACTTATAGGAGATGTCTAAACAAGAGTGTGCTCAACAAGAATCCACTCAACAAGCATCCACTCAGCCCAATAATCTTCTAGATCTGTTGTGTGATCCTTCCTAGTTATTTAATATGGCATGGAAGAGAGATTGCTTTGCATCGACGGACCTAAACCATGAACCCTTTTTTGCTATGGGAACCTTGGAAATATGCATCACCTCTGGCAGTTCCTTGTAGATCGCTTCATAAGGGTGAATAAAATTATGTGGTGCTGCTTTTTTAGGCATTTGTTCCTCATACCAGTCTACATTAACCACGTGTTTATTGGATGATTTTACTAGCTTATGTATAACCTCCTTAATATCTGCTGGGAGAATATGCATTAGAACCTCAGCCGATAATACAAGATCATATTTGCGTTTTAACTGAAGTGATGTTATATCCCCTACCGCAAAATTCAGGTCTATTTCTTTTTTGAACACATCCGTTCCATCCTTCATTAGTTGTTTGGCATTTTGAATTTGGTCTGGAGAAATATCGAGGGCCTTATACTCTGTAATACCTTGAAACTTGGTCAGCAATAACTTCGTTATCCGCCCAAACCCGCATCCAATTTCTAAGACTGTAGAAACTGAGGAGGAAAAAATATTGTGACTCAAATATTCGATTAGAATTTTCTCTTGCAGTTCGAATAGCTTGTTGTACTGAAAGTCGTCCTTGTATGTCCTACCATGCGTTAACCAGTACTCACGAGGGACATATGACATCATGACGAGGACAATATTGATATACTTAAGGGTTTTCTCTTAAACCAACCTCCAGTAAGATCAGTATAGCATCTTTACTAACACAACGTCACGTGTTTACATCTTTATAGAAAATAAATCAATTGTAAAGAGAGAGATTTTATGCGTGTTGGAGTGATGTTGCAAAAACAACTAAGAGTTTGATCAGCCAGGTTCGTACGAATAGAGCAATTCGCCTGCGGTAAAGTTACAGTGAACACATGGATTCGTAATGTCTTATCAATCTTCCAGTTGCCGTCTATGTTCTGAAAACACTTAATTAATTATCATGCATTTGGATTCCGGACATGCCTGTCGTACCTATGTTACTATATGATTTCAGCCGATAACATTTATAACTTTCAATCCAAAGGGTTAGCCCCAAATCTTTTCATGGAAAGTCCATTTCTTGTTTAGAAGGAAATTACTTACAGAGGCAACCGCAACAGCAGCAAGCAGCGAGAGTCCGTATTCAAATCCGGACTGAACGAATATGTATAGTAGTAGGAGTTGAACTATTGCTCCAACTGTACTGAGCCCAACAAAAGTCACAAATTGTCCTAATGTGTTTTTTGAGAAATGTCGGTCTTCAAAAGTCCATATCTTGTTAAGTATAAAATTCGAAGTTATTGATAGTATTATCCCAATAATAGAAGCCTGTATATACCAAAGGTTAGAGACAGCACCTTTAGCCAGTAAAGTCGATACTATAAAATTTAGAAGAAGGCCAGTTGCACCTACAGTATAAAATCGACCTGCCTTTGATAGAAACAAGACTGATTTTCGCTTTTCTGCTCTACTTTTCGTCGCTCTTTTTGACTGTCTGCCATATCGGTATAGGTACCATATCGAATTAAGATAATCAAGCACGACACGGCTATCTAACTTACTTTTTCCGGATTTTCGGTCGATAAAGGTATAAGGCACTTCCTTGACTTTGACATCTTTAGCTTTCACTAAAATTTCAAGAAGGAGTTTGTATCCGTATGTATCAAACCTAATATTGTCGATAATGTGCCTAGGAAAAGCAAAGAATCCGGAAATTGGGTCTCTTACATTACACAACTTTAATCCATGAATTGCGATCTTTGCTGCCAGTCTGCTAAGCAACTTCCGCCTGTATGGCCAGCCCTTTATTGATCCGCCGTTCATATACCTTGAAGCTATCACTATGCAATCCGGATCGCGCAACAACTCATTAACTAGAATCGGGACTGTCTCTGGCGGATGAGAAAAATCCGCATCCATAACAAGAATAAACTTACCTGAAGAAGACTTTATCCCTTGCAGTATGGCAGAGATGAGACCGTGCTTGTTTTCTCTTCTTACCAACTTTACCGTAGATTTTGAATTATTAATCGTATAATCGAAACTATTTTTGGAGGCTTTGATAAAGGTACTACTAAAAGCCAACGAGTTCTCCAGGTACCTAGAGATAATCCGTCCTGTCCCATCAGGTGAATTATCATCGACAATCACTATCTCGGTAGAAAGCCCGTTTGGCAACCTGCCTTTTATACCCTCAACCAAACTTAGAATATTCTCGTGTTCATTGTAAGTAGGGATTATAACAGAAAGATCGGCGTTTTTAAGCAAATTTCTACTATCATGATGCTACAAATAACTTAAACGTTATGACACTTGCGCGGTCAAAAGCCTTCTATGTCCCTCTGCCATCATCTAAGACTTGTCTTCCGGATCATGATTTATAAAATTATATATGTGTAACCTCCACGGCCATTTCACGCGTATCTCTTTTCCAATTCCATATATCGCTGCAAATCGACCAAGGTATTAAATTCGCTGAATGTTAGCATCTGTTTCCGCCCTCTTTCCGTCGCGCCTGACTGCTTCAATTCAGTGAGGACATTCCTTATAGCGTAGGTGGCTGCGAACAAGGCTGAAAGTGGAAATAGTGCAATTCTATAGCCCATTTCAAGCAATTGGTCTGCGTTTAAGGTAGGTGTCACTCCTTCTTCAATCATATTAGCTACCAAGGGAGCGTCGACCTCATTTGCAACCTTCGATAGCTCCTCAACAGAGGTTGGAGCCTCAATAAAAACTGCGTCTGCACCAGCTTTGAAATATGTATTTCCTCTCTCAATTGCTTCATCGAGTCCTTCGCTCGCCCTTGCGTCTGTTCTGGCTACTATGACGAAATCCTTGGTCTTACGTGCCTCTAGTGCGGCTTTCAGTTTTGATAAGTAATCGTCGGTTGGGATAACACTCTTACCCTGCATATGTCCACATCTTTTAGGCCAAACCTGGTCTTCCAGAAATATTCCAGCAGCACCCAAATCCTCCAAATCCCTTACCAATCGCCAGACACTTAGAGGGTTCCCATATCCCGTATCAGCATCGACTATCACCGGAACATCAACTGCTCTTATTATTCTTCGCGCATTGTCTACCGTTTCCCCAGCATTTAGAAATCCAAAATCAGGCATACCAAGTAACGCTGCAGCAGAGCCGTAGCCTGTTTGAAAGATTGCATCAAAGCCTATATGTTGTGCAATCCTCGCGCTAAGAGCATCATAAACTCCTGGCATTACGATTATCGAATCATGCAATTTTATTTGCTCGCACAAAGTTCTTTTAGTGACTGATTTTTCCATTTAGTACTTTGTCTCAGAAAGAAATTATTAAATCTAGTATATTTTAACATCCGTCTGGCCAACAGGATGACACAAATGATGCTCATTTTCCCGGAAGTTATTCATTACTTTCAAGTAAGTAGTAGTATAGTATAATCACGAATCTAAATTAGTGATAGGTATCGAGTAGGTAGATAGTAAGGATTACTTAGGTTAGGTTAGGTTGGGTTAGGCTGGGATGGGATGGGATGACCTCATAGGCTGTATTGGCTACAATACTCCTTTACATTTTGAGAGAAGCATGTTGGGACTTAATATATCAGAAAACAGAGCATTATTTCGTGTATCAGCAGCATAGCAAGTCTATGTGGATCGGAATCGGTCTAATTGTAGCTGGCTTCTTTATAACATTTTGGCAGAATATATACGGCATTAGTAGCGGTTTTAGAGGGATTCCTATCTTGGCTCTATTCCTCCTTCCTATTTCCATCATCGGAGTTGGGTTTGGCATCGTGGCACATTATTTTTGGAAACAGTACAAAGAATATAGCAAGACGTTCAAAAAAAAGAAAGGATTTGAAGCATGAGGTGGACAAAGCATTATTGAAGCTCACTAAGCTACGATGTTAACTCTTTTTTGCTCAAGATAGTGTTTTCCAAAATTAATAGAAGATCAGAAAATATTGCATCTGGTGGTGAAACATCCGATTTATAAAGCTCAAAGAATGTTTAATTGCACCAATTTAGATAATCCCATTGCGAGATAGGGAATTACAGATCCCCTTGAAGTGATGGAATCCCAGACTCAGCGATGCTAGACACACTTTGGAGCAGACCGAATAGTTAGGAAACGTTAATAAGTCACTAGCGATATTACTAGTGATATGCTTTCAAATTGGTTTTCGAGGGTAGGAAGCGTTATTCCCCGTGGGTTCTCTAGACATTACATACTAGGTCTTTTAAAGGAACAGGAGTTAACTGGTAAAGAGATAATTGATAAAGCTATACTTCAGAGTGAAGGTAAGTGGAAACCCTCGCCCGGTTTGATTTACCCGATGCTTGGTCGTTTGCTTGAAGAGGGACTTGTAGATGAGTCTGATAATGGCAGGTATAGAATCACCAGCAAGGGTCTAGAGATGGCTGGGGATATTGAATCTGTGCATAATATGCTTCAAAAGCAAATAGATGTAATGCTTAGGGTAGGAAGCGTTGGTAAATTTATGGCCAGAGATCTTCTAGATAGGGTATTCACAATAGGATCAACTCTAAGCTCAAATTTGGATAGAATGACGGAGCAGGAACGGGAAAAGTATAGGGAGTTTTTGTTAACAGAGCTCAAGAAAATGGATGAACAAGCGCATAGAAAGGAGAGGATACCCGTAGAGTAATCGAAACAACCAAGTAGACCTTAATTATGATAAAATCTTTGGCGTTTAAGCTCTACTACTAATAAACATGAGGACACCTAGCAACTGAGAGTGCTCCTTCAGATTTTTCGAGTGCCCGTATTCAAAAGCTCGTATTGACGCTGCTGCCACCTTAGACTGCTCCCACCCAACTTTGGTGGTTAAAATGAAACGAAGGCAATTCGATATCAAGCCTAGAGTTGACCAGTCAATACGATCTGTAGGATTTTCTACAAATGTTTGCCTTGGATTGAATTACTATTATAAACTAGTAGAATATATGCTATATGTAGAGGAATGCGAGTAGACCATGTCGCTATAGCCGTAAATAACTTAGATGAGGCAGTTCGAAACTATCAAAAGCTTTTGAACATCGATCATTTGGAAGTGGAGGATGTCACCAATGAGAAGGTTAGGGTGGCTATGTTGGAATTAAATGACACTAGAATCGAACTTATGGAACCCACAGCGGAGAATAGCCCGATAAAAAAGTTTTTGACCGATCGTGGAGAAGGGATTCACCATATAGCCATCACCGCGGACAATATCGAGGAGGATGTGTCGAAGGCTACCAATAAGGGCTTAAAAATCCTAGGTGGATTGCGGACTGGATCTTATGGTAGAAAAATTACATTTATCCATCCTAAATCTATGAATGGCGTTCTTCTTGAGTTTTGCGAAGCCCCACAAAAGTTTGGCGATAGCACTGTCGAAAAGGCCGAATAGAATTTTAGACCTTATTCACAACACTTTGATAGAATCTATTTAACGTTATTCCCTTTTTTGTGTTTAAAGGAACTTTTGTATTTATAAGTTTGGATGTTATTCGGACTGCTTTATCTTGCTTTCATCTCCTCAGATAACTTCTGCTTGAGGAGGAACCGTAATCTATTAATCCCGTCTATTTTTTCAATGACCTCTTCAACAGATTTTGGGACATACTCCCTCCATAGATTCGAGGTGGGCATCAATCTTCGTATGTTTGTTCCATTGTATACCTTTTTCTTATTGAATTTTGGTTTTAAAAAATTGGTTCGGCCTGATACTAGGTTTTTGACAAAATCGTTACCAGAGTAAATGATATCAAAATCAGGGACTAGAGATTTTAAGTGTGCAAACCATCTTGCATTATTTTCATCATTTATGACTGGTATGATATAACATCTTGACAAGTCAAGATTCGATTCCATCAAAGCCGCATGTGCCATCGTTACCCTTTCACCGGCTGTAAATGGATCAGTATAACTGTAGTTGAATTGAGCACTGCCTATGGCAACAATTAGTTCATCACAGTCGTGGAGAATCTGTTTAGATAATTCAAGATGACCTTTGTGAAAAGGCTGAAAACGCCCAATCATTAATCCTCGCTTATTGAGAGTTACCATTGTGAATACCCAGTGACTTCTTTTGCAAATCGATCATTTGCTTATCAATCTTGACAAAAAGTGGTTCAACTTTACCCAACAGATGTCCAGGTTGGATAGAGATGCGTGAGGCAGAGCTCCAGCTCTGCTGATCGATTTTGTCAGCCATTCCAAGCTGATGCCATATTTTTTGACTAGAAAACGGAATAAAAGGGGCCATGATTATTGCAATCGATTTCACTGCATTCACAGCAACAAATAATGTGGTGTGGGAGCTTTCTTTGCGTGCCCAAGGCTGCTTTATTTGGAAATATTGATTGAAATGTGTAGAAAATTGTAGAATTCTTCTTAAAGATTTATCGATTTCTAGGGCGGATAACAACGCCCCCACCTCTTTTGCTATGACGACAATTTGTGAAAGGCTTAACTCATCGTGGGAGTCGTACTGGCCTGGATGAGGAACTCGCCCGGAGAATTCTCGTTGGGTAAAAGTTAGAGAGCGGTTTATGAAATTTCCAATATTTGCGATTAGCTCGTTATTAATCTTCTCCGAAAACGAGTCCCAACCAAAATTGGTATCAGCTTGTGAATAAGGTGTGATTGAAGAAAGATAAAACCTCAAATAATCAGGATTGAAGGTTGCAACAAACTCTCTAAGTCCAATGTACCAATTTCTACTTTTTGAAATCTTTTGACCATGGAGTAAAAGGTGACCACGACATGGGATATAGTCTGGTAGTTTATATTCTTCATTAATGCCCATACGAACGGCTGGAAGGAGAAGGTAATGATGATAGACTATATCTTTACCTATGAAGTGAAAGATTTCTGCACTATTCCAGAAGGACTTTCCACTTAAGCCTAATTTTTTAAGCGAGGAGTTTAGGGTAGAGATATAGCAAAGATGGTTGTCGAACCAACCATAGAAAACTTTCCCTTCTGCATTTTTCAACGGGACTGGTATTCCCCAGGATAGATCCCTTGTTATGTCCCAGTCAAGCAAGCCTTCATTTATCCAATTGACTACGTAATTTTTAATATCTGCCTGAAGGTGGCTATTACTGTGAAGCCAAGCTTTTAGCCTCTCCGAAAAACTAGACAATTTGAAAAAATAATGATTGCTTTCTTTCCTTATTGGTGGGTTCCCACATATTCCGCACTTGGGGTTAAGAATCTCTTCTGGCACCCTTCCACATTTCTCGCAGAGATCAGAATACTGGTCCTCTGCTCCACAATACGGACATTTGCCTTTCACATATCTATCTGGCAAGAATTTCTTATCAAAGGTGCAGTAGAACTGAATAACGTTACGATCATATATATATCCATTTTTGGATAGCCTCTCGAAAACATATTGCACAAATTCTCTATTTTCATGAGAGCTCGTGCGAGAAAAACTGTCAAATGAAATTCCTAGTGTTTCAAAGTCTTCGTAATCCCGCTTATTCCAATAGTCAACATATTCAGCAGGAGTCTTTTTTTCTCGTTCTGCGTTGATCAATACAGGGGTTCCAAAATCGTCGGTAGCGCAAATATGATAAATCTCCCTCCCAGTTAAGCGAGAGTATCTCGTAAAGATATCACTAGGCAAATAGGTCGATGCGATATGGCCCAAGTGAATTTCTCCATTTGCATATGGCAAGGCGCTAGTGATTACGGCCTTTTTAGCCAACTCTGAATTTTGCACGGAAAAATTTTTCTGCTTACATCAGATTTTAAGCTATCTCTCATTAAGAGTCAAAATGGAAAACGTACTCTATACGTAATTTGACAAAAAACGTAATCAGATGGAATCAATTCTTAAATTTTCAGCTTCTATCGCAAAGCGTGCAACCTCTGAATTAATTTGCGATGGGATATCGTAAAGCTTATACTCTAATGATTCATGGTTGTCAGAAAGATAAATGATAGCTAGTAATTGGTTCGCAAACGAAAGTGCCATAACTTCAGGTGGGTTTCCCTCCGCGCCTACCAAATTAACAACCCTTCCTTTTGACAATAAATATATCTTCTTGCCGCTAATGTCATAACAATCTACATTAGGTCTTACCGTACGGGGCTTAGTACAAGAATTGAGGTAAGTTAAGTCTATCTCAACGTCAAAATGTCCTGCATTACACAGTATCGCGCCGTTCTTCATATTCTTAATATGTGTTTCCGTAATAACATTGGTAGCGCCAGTACATGTAACAAAAATATCCCCGACGCAAGCCAAGTCAGTTAATGGTTTGACGTCGAACCCATCCATGTGTGCTTCAAGAGCTTTTAGAGGATCGATTTCGGTTACAGAAACTATAGCGCCCATTCCCCTAGCTTTAGCGCAGACGCCTCTCCCGACCCAGCCGTAACCACAAACCACAAAGTGCTTTCCTCCTAAAAGTATCCCTGTGATCCGCAGTATTCCATCAATTGTGCTTTGGCCTGTTCCGTATCTATTATCGAACATGTGCTTAGAAGGTGCGTTGTTTACAGCTATAACTGGGTACTTTAAAAGACCTCTTGCTTGTAATGCATCCAATCTCTTGACACCGGTTGTAGTTTCTTCAGTCCCTCCAAAGCAGTATAGGTTCGTAAGCTTATGAGCAGCAGTATGCAAGTCTGCTCCATCATCAGTTATGATGTTGGGATTAAATTGTAAGACGCTGCTTATGCATTCATTGTACTCATCTTGAGTTTGACCTTTCCACGCAAAGATTCGAATCCCTCTTGAGTGCAAGAAGGCAGCAACGTAGTCATTTGTAGACAATGGATTAGCAGAACAAATGGCTAGATCTGCTCCTAAAAGCTGTGCGCTTATTGCCAAAACAGAGGTTTCCTTCGTAATGTGAAGACAAAACCCTAGCTTGAAACCAGTTAAAGGTTTCTTTCCTTTATACCGTTCCACGATTTTTTCAATTATTGTCATATGCGATTTAGCCCATTTGTATAGTGAAAGTCCGTCTGCTGACAAATTGGGGTCTAATATTTTACTGCTCAAAGACCATCAACTTGAAGAGCCTATTGACACCGATCAATAGTCGACCTAGTGTGCATATGCCTCGATTAAGGTCGCTTAGTCACGTGTTCTGCTAAATGTACCCTGCTGCTCAATTAGAAAGAGACCTTGGGTTGGAACACGCCGAATACTCCTTTAAACACATTGCTTATCTCTCCCAATGTTACGCTTGATTGTACTGCGTTGATAATATGAGGCATCAGGTTTTCGTTCGGGTCTTCAGCACGGGCCTGAAGATTGCCAATTGCGGCATCTGCTTTTATTTTATCGCGGTTTCTCCTGAACTCCTGAAGTCTAAATATTTGTCTGGTCTCGATCTCATTATCTAGTACGCTTATTTTTGGTTCCAGTTCTTTTGTGTCTTGATACTTGTTAACTCCTACGATGATACGATCTGATGAATCTACTTCTTTTTTCAATCGATAGGCATTCTTTCTTATCTCATCTTGGAAAAAACCTTTTTCAACAGCCGCTAATGCGCCACCTAGTCGTTGTATTTTTTTGAGGTATTTGTCTACCTCATCCTCAATGGTCTGAGTCAAGTATTCGACATAATAGGATCCGCCTATAGGATCGACCGTCTTGGTAACACCACTTTCAGACGCTATGATTTGCTGTGTTCTTAATGCCACCTTTACAGACTCTTCTGTTGGCAATGCTAGGGCCTCGTCCCTAGAGTTTGTATGCAAAGACTGACAACCACCTAAGACCGCTGCTAATGCCTGAGTTGCGACTCGGACTATATTGTTATCGACCTGCTGGGCAGTAAGTGATTCGCCGCTAGTTTGAACATGAAATCTCAAATGAAGGGATTTCTCTCTTCTAGCATGGAATTTGTCTTTCATTATTTTCGCATATATTTTCCTGGCCGCCCTAAATTTGGCAATCTCTTCAAAGAACTCCATCGTACCGCAAAAGAAAAAGGAAAGCCTTTGAGCAAAGTCGTCGATTTTAATTCCCCTATCCAGACAGGTTTCAATGTATTGTATGGCATTGGCAAAAGTGAATGCTAACTCCTGGACGGCTGTACAGCCAGCCTCCCTCATGTGATAGCCAGAAATACTGATTGGATACCATTGAGGTACGTTCTTAGAACAGTACTCTATAGTATCACCGATTAGCCTTAATGAGGGTTTCGGAGGATAGATGTAGGTATTCCTAGCGATATATTCCTTCAGTATATCATTCTGGGTAGTGCCTCTGAGACTAGCAGGGGAGTAGCCTTGTAGTCCTGCTACGCTTACGTAAAGAGCCAGTAATGTGGAAGCTGTCGCGTTGATAGTCATTGATGTACTGACTTTATCCATTGGGATCCCATCAAAGCAAGACACCATATCCTTTAGAGAGCTTATAGCAACACCAGTTCTGCCGACTTCACCTTCCGACTGTGGATCATCTGAATCACGCCCGGTCTGGGTCGGAAGATCGAAAGCTAGCGACAATCCAGTCTGGCCGTGCGAAAGTAGGAACTTAAATCGGTTGTTCGTCTCCTCTGCGCTTCCAAAGCCACTGTATTGACGCATAGTCCACAAACGGTCAGTATACATCCCAGGATAGATCCCTCTCAAGTAAGGATATCTGCCAGGTTGGTTCTCTTTGGTGTCCCTGCGGACAGAATTCCTTTGATAGACTCTTTTGACAGCAATACCAGAATCAGTTTTAGTTGTCCTGGTCATAGGTTTCACATCAAAGCTTTGGCAGCAAGCTCTTTTGCCGCAAGGTAGGGATCTATCTCCTTCTTAGCTATCTTTTCAATATATTGTTGATACCTATGGTCCTTCATTAAGATCGAGGAAACTCTATCTTCTAACATGCCTAAAATTATATCTTTCACCTCTATCTCAAGCATCCTTCTTTCGCGAGCTTTATAATTTTCTCCCTTTATAAGTAGCAACTTTTCAATACCAGCGGCCACATCCCTAACACCCTCTCCAGTCTTTGTTGATGCTTTCATTACCATAGGTTTCCTAGGCGTGTCTCCAACGAAATCAGCAATGGAATTGTAAAGCGATGATGAGCCTTCGAGGTCTGCCTTGTTAATTATGTAGAGGTCACCTATTTCTGTCAGACCTGCTTTAATCGATTGTATGTTGTCTCCTGTCTGGGGGCTAAATACTACCGCGGTTATATCAACTACAGCAGAGATTTGAACTTCTAATTGGCCCGCTCCAACACTTTCGACGACTATTAAACTAAAACCAGCTGCATCAAGAATCCGTATTACGTTCCTCACCGATCTAGAGATGCCACCCGTTGCCCCTCTTGATGCTAAACTTCTCATAAATACAGTTTGATCATCCATAATGCTTTGCATTCTTATCCTGTCTCCCAAAATTGCCCCCCCTGTGATCGGGCTCGTAGGATCTACTGCTATCACAGCTACTCTGTGCCCAAGATTCTTAAAGGCAGGCACCAAGCTTTCAATCAAGGAACTCTTTCCAGCTCCTCCTGCACCTGTAAAACCCACAGTTTTAGCCTTGCCCGTTTTGTAGAATATCTCGCTTAGAATCACGTAAGAATCAGGCTCATTGTTGTCTACTATAGAAATCGCCCTAGCTAGAGAACGACGGTCGCCACGAAAAATTCCCTCCACTAATGGATGCATCTCATATTCATCACACGCCTGCAAATATTAAACACTTCCAATGCCGAAGGATTATTTTGTGTGGAAATCGTCCATCCGAGGCAGTAAGTTTTATAGCCTATGGGATCAATTTTCCTTGATGGCTCAAGACGAACAACGGCTTAGCCCACCGGTACAAAAGCAGCAACAAAAGAAGATCAGGGTTCTTGTGTCAAAACTTGGTCTGGACGGGCACGATAGAGGAGCCCTAGTAATATGTAGAGCTCTGAGGGATGCGAGCATGGAAGTAATTTATTCTGGGCTTTTTTGCACTCCCGAGCGCGTTGCCAACATTGCTATTGACGAAGACGTTGACGTCATTGCCATGAGCCTACTAAACGGTGCCCATCTTGTCCTTTTTCCCAAGGTCGCTAAACTGCTAAGCGAGCGTGGAGTTACAGACATTTTACTGATCGGAGGAGGTATTATACCAGAGAATGACAAAAAATTATTGGAAAAGGAGGGTATTTCTGGTAATTTTGGTCCCGGGACTCCCCTAATTGCAATAATAGAGCACATAAAGTCCAATCTCAAGAGGAAATAGCCCCGCACAACCGCACAAGTCATTGAAATAAAATAATTCGGAACACCTATTGCTTTCTCGAGACTCTCTTAGCTAGCTAGCCTGTGCCTTGCAGTCGCTTAGATAAATTCACGTAAACAACGCAATCTACGATTTTTTATATCAAGCTATGATTCAGACCAGTAGCAGGCTCTTCCAATATTCATTCTGTCCGTTGTCGTAGGCAGCTTGCAATCAGATTCGTTCTTTAACCGAACTCTAGTTTCAGCGTTCTAGACAATATTCCGGTCAGAACCGGATTTCACGAATTTGTTATCTAGATATACAAAGCTTCGAATTAGATTTATGGCAATGAACGGTTGTACTAAAATGGTGGTTTTTTTCCGATATTTGTGAATGGGTTTTAGCGATTGACTTTTCTACGTTGGATAGGTGCATCCAGCTCTTCATTGATTTTTTTTACAAGATCAGCAATCTCGATTGGTTTCCTAATGAAACACTCCACTTCCATATTGGGAAATACCTCCTTTAATGCTTCATAGTATACTTCAAACGCCGTGATAAAACATACTTTGACCGCATCTATTTTCTCCATTTCTTTATATAACTCGAAGCCATTCATTTTGGGCATTCTAACATCAATTAGCAATAGATCATATTTTGAGGCTTCAAAGTTATCCAATGCTTTAACAGGGTCGTTCAATACATCAGCTTGGAATCCATGCGTCTCTAGACCCTGCTTAAATGTAACGGTGATATCTGGATCATCATCAACTATCAGAATCCTTTTCACAATCAAACGATGGAGTTGCCATGCTATTATAATTTTTGAAAAACAAATAGGTATGATTAATCCCGGTCAAACTCCTAACTATCATGATACTCTAGACTATCTGATTTTTAGGAGTAGATTAGGCTCGAGCTAAGCGCCAAAAGTTCACTATTCTCTAAAAAAAAGCAATCCTTCAATCCGTTTTTTAATGCTAGTTTAGCAGGATATAACTGCAGGAAGAAGATGAATTTCAATAGATTCATTACCGTATCCCGTTTGACCGCCGCCACGTGAAATATTGGGATGTCGTAACTACTCAGATGGCTTTCAATCACTTTGCCTATCCGAATGTCATATTCGTTATTAGCTAATATGATGATCCTGTCATTAGATTTGACGCTGAAAATTGGAGAGTGGCAATAATCATCCAGATTATACGCGAAGGCGGCTAAGCCAAATACCTCATTTATCTTAAGTGAGCCGTACAAAGCAGCAGGATATGCCAGACCATTTCCCAAGAAATTGTGAATGGATGTCTTTTGGACTACATAATTACTAATTAGCTCCGCTTGGGAAGATGATTCATTGTAGATATCGAGCAGATTCTTCAATTTGACTTTGATCATTAGTGACAGACAACTCATCATACAGGCAGTAAATCCTATAGTTCCAGAGGTTTTTACATTCGAACCTTGATACCTAAGTATTAGTTGTTCGTTTGAAGCCTTACCTAACGGACTCTCCGGGTTTGCTGTGAGTGATACGGTTTTTATAGCGTACTTTTTTGCCGACTTGGCAGCTAGTAGAGTAGCCTTCGTAGCACCCGAAACAGAGACTAGAAATAATTTTCGGTTTGAAACTATCCTTGGATTCAATACTATATCCATTGGATGGCAACATTTGGCCCTACAGTTGGAAGCGTAGCTTCCAATTAATGAGGCCACATAAGAATCTCCTGAACCTGTAAAGACACAACTATCGATATTTTCTTCCATTGGCGGGAGCTTTAAATTGATCAGCTGCTCTTTCTGATGCTCAATATCCCGATTCATAGCTTCAATAGAACGCACAAGAAAAATGGTTAGAATAGCAGATTTAATGCTTTTTGATTCATAATTCGTATAGACATATTTATCAGATGTACCCAGTCTTAGACGTGCCGAATTACTATGACATCCTGGAGGTTGGTACTCGTGCCTCACAGTCAGAAATCAAGAAATCCTTCAGGAGCCTTGCTATAAAATACCACCCCGATAAAAACAAGAATTCTGAAGAGTCTAAAATCAAGTTTATGCAGATCATAGAAGCGTACGAAGTACTCTCAGATGAGTCAGCTAGAAAAGACTATGACAACAAAACCAGCCACGGTACGCGAAATTATACTCCTGCAAGAAAGTGGAATCCCTCTGCCGACTTTGACCGAATATATAGTTATTCTGAGATAAAAAGGAGATATCGAGGGGACGCAACTCGGGGTGGGATGTGGGACATTAGTGAATCTGCTAGTGCAGGATTATGGAAGGCCACAATAGTTCTATTCGGGGGGCTAGGCGCACTTGTTCTGGTTATCATGATGTTACATTGAGTGTATTTAATTTCTAGGATTTTTACCCTGCTCTAAATTGGCAGTACGAGCTGATCGATAATTAAACCATGAGATTATATGAAAGTATGTTAAAAACAAAATGATATCATGAAACCCAAACTTGTTGGATGCCTAGCAATCGCATTCATTGGTGGAATTTTATCACTCGTTTTAGTCAACATATCAGCCACTCACACTAACGCAGGTAACTTCCTTGGCGGCATTTCTGCACCATCAAATAGATATTTAAAAGCAGAAGTCACTGTAAATAATTTTAAACTTGTTGCAGATTTAGCGCTAACCCAAGAACAACAAACTAAAGGATTGGCTGTGAAGAATACTATGAACGAGAGCCAAGGGATGCTATTCGTGTTTCAACAACCTTCTCCAGAATCATTCTGGATGAAAAATATGAAGTTCCCCATTGATATTATCTGGATGGATGCAAATCGTTCCGTAGTTTATATCGCTCCAGACCTGAAACCATGTCCAACTGTAGGAGACTGTCCTGGGTACGTTCCAACCAAAGAATCCTTGTATGTTCTAGAGACCACAGCCGGGTTTTCACACAGACATGATGTTAAACTAGGCACTCAAATGAGTTTCCGCCTCTTGGAATGATTGGTTATTCTTCACGTTGAAAATCACCGTTGTCATTAATTAAAAGTTGGATATTCATCTCCATTGCGAATACCTTGGCAACGCCGACGATCAGTTGGCTAGATACCATATCGGCAAGTACATTTTTACTTAACTGGGATTAACCTAGTCAATTCTCGGTTTTTCTGGCAAATATGATATACGTGGTATGTCCTATCATCCTCATTGATGGCCTGGTCATACCTTCACGAGCCTCAATACTTCGTAACATTAGTTCTACACAATCAATGTCAATGAAACTATTACTCTTTAGCCCTATTGCCGACTTTTCAAGCTGATTCATGGTAGGACAAATGGCTATAAATGCACCACTTGGCCTTAGGGCAGTGTATACTTGGGATATTACATTCCATGGATCGCCCAAGTCTACTATAGCCACGTCAAAAGGGACTTTCTCATATCCTAGGATTGGGTCAAATAAGTGGATAGTAACATAGTTTGTCATTGATGCTTTCTCTATATTTCGTTTCGCAATCTCAAGATATTTGGGGTTTACGTCATAAGTATGGACATGACCACTCGGCTTCACGATACTAGCAAGAAAGGTCGTTAGGGCTCCGCTACCAGTACCAACTTCTAGGACCTTTGATCCATTCTGGATTCCGCTACGAGCTACAATAAAACCTAGATCCTTTGGATAAATGATTTGAGTTGCTCTCTCTGATTTCATTATGAAATCATGGATGGTTGGCTCTACTAAGTAGATGGGTTTCCCTTCGGTGGTTTTTACAGTACTGCCGTATTCTAGCCCTATTAATGACGAAATATCGATCACTCCTAGGTGAGTGTGCAATTTCTTTTCACTTCGAACTCTGGTCAACCACTTTTTTGATGGGGTATGGAATAGCAATACATATGAACCATCTTCTATTAGCATTAGCAAAAAATATCAGAGATAAACAATAAATAAAAATCCTTCCGAAATTAATCCATATTTAGCGACCCTAGCAGCTCCAAGTTAGGAAAAGACTCGCATTCCTTTACCATTGACTTGGACTCCGAAAAATGAATTCTAAACCTTTAATAGCGTCTATATTTTTATTCGAATAAATAAACAATCAACGTTTTGAAGGTATGGCATAATGAAGGTAACTATTTTTTCCCATGAATCAGACCTTGACGGTATACTTTCTGCAGCTATTGGTCTTATTCGATTTCCCCAGGCGCGAATAGTATTTCTTAATTATTCCAAGGATAGCTTCATGAAGATGAAAGCATTCATTGAGACCAACCCAGAGTCCAAGGAGGAGGGTTTGGTGATAATAGCTGATTTGGGGCTCAATCCTGATTCTGTTTTAATCAATCTATGCATAGATACTTTTTCCATAGCACAAAAAAATAACTCGCGAGTACTGTGGATAGACCATCATCCTTGGTCAGAAGAGACGATAAGACAGATACAACCCTATGCGGAGCTTGTTTTAGAAAGTACTGGTTCAAAATGTGCAGCTGACTTGATCTATGAGAAATTTCTAACAGGGCATCCAGTGGCGGCTAGACTTGCGAGTTTAGCTCATACTATGGATTACTTTACCTTTGACCAGTTTCTGACTCCCACTTCGGAATTAATCAGATATTACCATACTTTTCCAGATCGTTATAATCGCCTCTCTAATCTCGCACGGAAGTCTTCGCTGGGGATTTTATGGGATGTACAGATGCAGAAAGAGTACGGTGATTTTGTAGTATTGCGAGATGAGGCAAAAGAACGGGCATTCTCATCATTAAGAGTCCTGTCAACTGGCACAGTTAAGACAGCATTAGTTCGAACTTCTCCCTACATTCAGAATAGTTTATTTTCCGAGGAAGTGTTCAAAAGAACTGGTGCAGACTTGGCTATTTTTTATGGAGGGGACGGCAGGATAAGCATTAGACGGAATAATAACGACATCCCCTGCAACGAGATTGCGAATAAATTAGTTGATGGCGGTGGGCACCCGTTCGCGGCAGGTGCAATGCTTCGCAATGATCCAAATGATCTCGACTCGGTGATATCGGAACTAGAAACCGCGGTTCTAACTTCGCTAGATAATGTTAATGAAGGTGCATAGAGCGAGTCATTGTTACTCCAATAACAATGACCAACATTTTTTGGTTGCAGTGGTCGCATTTCTTCTAATCCTTCGAGCTACGGTTCAAGTCCATTTTAATTCTCTATGAGAGAGTTTGATGCTAGTTTGACTTTCTTCAAAAACACCTTATTTGGGGCAGATGAAGAAGCGTATCATCTGATAGCATACCTTTTGGTGCCATATAATTCCATTTCATATCATATAATAACATATCCTAATTTGCAATTTATATAGACTTAATTAGTTGTCTCAATTATGGAATGGAGTATAACGAAGGAAAACGTTCCAATTTATCGGTGCACCGAGAAAAATCAAATTGCTAGCTGCTCGTCGATTGTTGACGACGGAGGTGTAATCATTTTTCCAACTGATACTGTTTACGGAATTGGTTGTAGCCCGTATAATTATGCAGCAGTTGAGAGGGTCTTTGAAATCAAAGGTCGAGATAAGGCGCGCCCGCTTCCAATTCTGGCAGCTAGCATAAATGATATCGAGAGGATTGTTTCACTGGGTAAGATTGGTAGGAAATTAGCTACCATTTTCTGGCCTGGTGGACTTACCCTAATCAGCATATTAGTTGACTCCAATATTTGCAAGAATGTAACAGCAGGGCAACCCACAGTAGGAGTAAGGATTCCAAATAATCTATGCGTGATTGAGTTGTTGAAAGAATGCAAGTACCTAGTTGGTACCAGTGCAAATGTTTCAGGGGAGACGTCCAATCTTTCTGTTTCTGAAGTCGTAGCCTCTTCATTGCGAGGTTTCGATGCAATTTTAGATGGGGGCATTACCAAAGAAGGCAAAGAATCAACTGTAATTGAAGTATCTGGAGAAGTGCCACAAATAATTAGAGAAGGGACAGTGCCTGTGGATCTGATTAAGCAAGCCATCTCAATAGCCTCGGATTGATTCATGAATTTTAATCTGATAGCATCGACATATAGGCATAGGGAATTTGATGCACAAAGTGAACTTAAATCTGTGCTTATATCACTTGGAGACTGCGAACCGACCTCACAAATAACAAATCTATCAGGTGTCTTGACGGCACAAACAAACTTAGATCCATTTCATGTAGTAAGGAGAGTGAAAGAATTGATTCATGAAGAACCATGGAGTATCAGATTCATACTTCGACTGATACCTATCGAAATAGCATTCGTTGGCGCTGACATTGACTCTATCAGGGAAGCCGTAAAAAGATTGTCGCCGAAGATGCAGTCATCAGATACCTTTAGGATCACAGTGGAGAAAAGAGATACAACAATGAGGACCTGCGAACTTATTTCCAAGATAGGCTCTGCATTTGACAACCCTGTCAATTTGGATAATCCTCAGTGGATGGTACTAGTGGAAATAGTTGGGAAGCTCATTGGAGTATCGATACTCAGGCCAAATGACATATTCAGCTTAATAAGAGAGAGTAGGTGTGGCATATAATCATCTATTCAACAGTGCTGCTTTTTCTGAGAGAAAGTCTGTGAAAGCGTCATCAGATTGCAAATATTCAGACAAATCCAGTCCAAGTCGCTTGGAAATTAGTTCTCTCTTCATTTTTGTTGGCTTTAGTACAGAGTTATCTGATTCGCTAAATGTTTGGCGAATATTTTTTGCTGACATTACCAATTTCCTTTTTTGAGTCGAAAGAAGGATCAAACATGCAGGTCTACTGTACTTGAGGCCGATATCGCCAAGAGCAATTGAAATCTGACTGACGCAGGCAATTCTGAGGAGTAAGTCCACCTCTAGCTTTTCTGCTAGTAGTAGCTCTCTTTTTTGTGACTCAAAGGTTATTTTTATGGCGTTAAAAACGTGATCGACTCCAAATACGGAATCAGCCCTTACTGCTTGCATTAGTACCCCTTCCGGCAAGGTTTTTCGAACTTTATCAATTAACACACCTGGTTCCTTGACGTTAATTCTGGGGATCCCAGCGATGAAAGTGTAACAATCACCTACTCGATGAAAATCTCTCAACTATAGGAATGATTTTACAGATTACTGCACTTATAGCCCTTATTAATAATTCTTAAAAAGTCGCTCGTTCTAAGCATTCGTCGTCCGACTTAAAACTTATCGAGGTTTCTTGGTAGGTAAAATGTGTTCTTACTCGTTGCCACCATGTACTACACTGACTATAGTTACTATATCTCCGCTTTGGATAATAGTCTCGTTTCCGTCCAGCGAAGAAGATTCCACCCCATTGACGGCAATTAGAAGATTTGCAGGATTCAATAAATCTGGCTCCTTTGCATTCCTACTTAATAGGTTTATTACCTGAGAAATGGAAAGTCGAGGTTGAAGAATAGTAGTTGAGGATTTACCTACTGCCTTTTTTGCACCACCCAAAAGTCGGATAGTTATCATGAACACAAATTTCTATATTTCAGGTTCTTCAGTTTCTGAGTCTACCTTCCCTTTTTCCATAGTTTCCCTTCTAACGTGAGCGGTGATGAATCCGGCGATCCTATTTCTAAGGAGTTTCGATCTGATATTTGCCAAATTCTTAAGAGTTTCCTTGTTTTGATCAAAATCAATGCCGAATTGTTGAGGATATCGTTCCAACAATTCACTGGATATTCTTCTAATTCGATTCAACGCCAAGGATAAGAAAAGTAGCATATTTTATCCTATTGATACGTTCTCAACTTGAAAGAACATTGTGGCAAATTTAACATCGCTTAACGACATAACAATAATATCATATGATAACTGACATGAAAAAATGTATGATTTCACGATTAACCTTAAGCTCCAGCCATCTCAGGTACTTGATATCATTATCCAGAGACTCTTTACCCTTAGAAAGTTGTGCACTTTTGCTAGGAGATAATAAAGTTGGAAATTCGATAGAGTCTGTTGTAGTCGATGCTATATCGGTTCGAAACAATGACCGATCGTCTGTATCATTTAGTATCGAGCCTGAGGAATTGCTAGATGTCTACCAACTTGCCGAAGCTAGGAGACTACAAGTTGTCGGAATATTTCATTCCCATCCCTCTGGACCCATTCCTTCATTTACTGACCAAATGTATATGAAAATTAATCCTGTTGCCTGGTTAATCTATTCTACAACTACTGAGGGACTAGGAGCTTTTGTCTTTGATGATGGGATAAGGGAAGTAGAATTGCAGGTTATGGCTTGAGCCTTTCCGTGTCACGCGGATACAAAACCGCTTCTCTAATGTTGTCTAGATCCGTCAGAGCCATAATCAGTCTATCGAACCCTAGGCCCCACCCTGAATGAGGAGGCATACCCCAATTAAACACCCTAAGGTGGTGTTCAAAGTTATCAGGATCGAGGTTCTGTTCCTTTAATCGTTCTCTCAGCCTCATTGGATCGTGTTGTCTCTGGCCCCCAGAAATCAGCTCCAGGTGGCCATACTGGAGATCGAACGAATGACTAAGACTTGGATTATCATCTTTTTCCTTTATGTAAAAGGGTTTCAATTTAGCGGGCCAGTCAAGTATAAAAAAAAATCCCTTATGTAGATCTCCAAGTAAGCGAAGAGAAGCATCAGAAAGATCGTCTCCAAACTCGACTCTTTCCCCAAGCTTCTGTAGCTCTTCCACACATTGTTGATAGGTAAGCCTCTTCAACGGAAAATTGGGCTTTGGGATTATCGAAGCGAATTGCTTTAATGCCTGTATCTGATACGATTGTTTATCCGCGATCTGATGCGAGGTTGATAAATCAATAGAAAATATATTCATTAGAACAAGTTCAGCTAATTCTATCATATCGTTCATATTTGCGAAAGCTGCTTCTAAATCTACACTTAGGAATTCACTTAGATGTCGAACGGTATGTGATTTCTCAGCTCGATAATATGAGGCTATCTCAAATACTCTGTCTAGAGCGAGAATTAATTGTTCTTTATACACCTGCGGGCTTTGGGCCAAGTACGCTTTCTTCTTAAAGTATTCAAATTCAAAGAGATTTGCTCCGCCCTCACTTGCACTGCCAATTATCTTCGGAGTATTTACCTCGATAAAGCCCTTGGATTTTAGCGTGTTTCTAATATTTTCGAGAATGACTGACTTTAAAATAAATATCGAAGCTGTTCTTGGGTTTCTCAAATCCAAGGCTCTGGAATCCAATCGCTTGTCTAATGCAGATTCAACCCTGCCAGTAGGATCAATCGGTAAAGGAGGGATTGCGTTGTTTACAGTGCATACGCGGTCAGCTTTAATTTCTAATGGAAAGCCTCTTGATTTGCTCCGTTGTACCAGACCGGATACAATTACTGCACTTTGTCGTGGTTTATCACGGATGAGGTCAACGAATTGACCAGACACAATTGCTTGAGCGACTCCTCTTACATCTCTTACTGTTAGGAAAATCACTTTGCCAATGTCGCGAACATCCTCAATCCAGCCCGCTATTGTAGTTCTCTGACCCAACAGCCCTGAATCTAATTGATCTGTATAGTGCGTTCTACGCATGTCATCCTTAGCGGACATACTTTTCTTTGAATTAAGTTTGATATTCTACTATTAAATCGACATCCCTGAGATTTTTTGCAATATCATGAACTCTTGTAGCTTTTGCGATAACTCGTGGATCTTTTTTATCAATTAAGACTCTAGTGAGCTTTTTGCCGTCTGGTAGCCAATAAAAGTTCATATTAATGACTTTTGACGGAAAAAACAAGTTCTCAATAAACTTCTTCCCATTTGCCTGGGCCTCAATTATCCATACTACCTGGCCGAATTCTTTTTCCAGCATCTTCGGTAGTTCCGGATTCGACCTTAGATATACTAAATCAGACCCCTTAAGAAACAATACTAAATCAGATCCAGATCTTGCTGCACTTATCAAAGACAAATTGTCGAAAGCACGTTCTTTTTGAGCAAGCCGAGTTAGCTTTATAGCTATCTCAATTTCAGTAGGTGTTATTTGACCTGCTTCCAGCTTTGCCTCGCATCCAGAACAAAGCACCCCAGTTTTGGCATCAAATGAACATATCGGTGTTTTCAAATTCTTCCCCTCCTCATACAGAGAGTTAATGATTAAGCCAATTTATATGTCGCTGCAGCTTTACTCAGGCAGGCTTATTTATTAGATAAACATTCACTATTGCCCAGCCTGAGGCAAGACCTGGAAAGACGAGATCGCGTGATCGTCTATCATAGAAGTTGCCCCCAAACCAACCGAGATTATCTGGATCTTTAAATGCGTTGCATCCTCTGGAGATATTTTATACTTCGATGCTAATAGATCCCTTATTTCAGCTTCTGGATCAGAAATTTGATTAAGCTGGGATTGAATTGTGACATCCAACTTCTTGCCTAGTAAGGACGCGGGCAATTTTGAAGACGTATCATTTGAGATCGAAAATAGAATTTTATCCATAGTTATATTGTGCGGTAGGGTCAACAGGGCATTCGCAGAATAGAATACCTGCACAGTCAGTGGACTGAGTAGATTTTGAGATAGTGGACGTGCAGGGATCGTAGCGGTGTTGCCGGAAAAGGAGGCGATACCGCCAGCGGTCGTTTGGGGACTAATTACGACAAAACCTTCGACTAGACTAGAAGTGACATTCTGGATTCCGAAGAGTTGAAGCAAGTTATTGCACGAAATACCGCTACTCGTTCCAGGCTGTAGCGTCATCAAGACTGTGGTTGTACTTTTTCCATTGTTTGCAACAGCGTTCCAAAGAAGCGGAACGGTATATCCCTGATTGTTGAATACGCTAATATCCGTGTCATAATGCCCAGGCCTAAGGGGACCCTCATTTCCTGACACTGAACCACAAATGAATTTGACATTGTAGCTCACGTTCTTTGCTTGGAGGGTTTCGTTCCCTGTTCCGTTTGGATCTGTATGCGAGAGTATGACCGCAGTATTTGTCATATGCGGTGAAGCCGAATAAATCAACAACGGTGAATCCTTCAGGTGATAGCCTCCTAGAGGCTTCGCATTTGTATTAAAAAATCCAGGCCTCAGGCCAGAGACGTGCGTAACACTTTGGACAGACTCTCGAGAGCTAACTGAATTTGTCTCTACTTTATAATTTTTCGAATTGTCAGACTGAGTGGGTGAAATTGAGTACTTCATGCCCTCCAAAGGAAGTAGTTTTGCATTAACTCCCAGGATAGTAAGAGAGGGACTATTACTCACTTTGCCGGTTTCTAAACCAACAACGGTTCTGCCCGCGTTATTCATAGAAGGCAGGATCAAGATCACGATCAACGTAGCAGCCGCGGCTACAACAATAATTGAATTTAATGCTATGATATTTCTTAAACTCATCCTAGTAGGATGGAGAAAGATAATATTTGCATTAATTTATACTATTGTAAGGCGCAAGGCTCTAACGGGATAATTCAGAAATAATTCGCAGATCGATCTGATACCAACAAATACCGTGAGTAAGCTCAGTGAATCATGACGAGAGGGACATTAAGCATCAATTCTCTGGATTGTCTTAGATGCCTCCCAGAATTTATCACTAATGTAATGCACATTGTCTATAACGTACCCTGATGACATTGAGATTGCAGTTTCGCTATCTACCAACGCGATCCCCACTGCCAATGCCTTTTTGTGAACCTGATCCTTTACAACGACTATCCCACTTTTCCTAAATAAATCGATCCGAGTAATGCCGGGGCGCATGACCTTGGCTCCATTGCATACAAATTTCACTGCTCCCATATCAACATGGACTGAGGGGAAACTACCTAGAAGCTCCTGCATGCCCAGGAATGGTAATATTAAAGAGTCGCGAACCTGAATGGCTATAAAATTATCCGCCTGCAATAGAAATTTTCCATGCTCTATCTGGAATGATTTGAAAGTTTTAACTTTTGGAACGAGTTCGGGAGGCCATGTCACGCGAATTATTTCAATCAAAGACGTGGTTTCTTTTTTAGAGAGAGTCGATATTTTCAAGGTCTTTTATTTGGATTGTGATTAAGGTTTAAAAAACGCATACTAAAAACCGGATCCTATACAATAATGACTGCAAATCGGTTTAACTAAGTCAATATTTCTAAGCATTCAGTTCTTTAGCGCGATTATCAATTGGTATATATTCGCATCCCGTAGGTCCACAATATCTACCTACGTAAAGAGCCTTGGGACGGTACAAAGCAGGCTTTGGAGCAGCTTCCGCGAACTTTTCTTCAATAACGTGCGCACACCATCCTGAGATTCTGGAAATTGCAAAAATTGGGGTATTCAGATCCAGCGGAATTCCCATGCTATAGTACAGCGAGGCACTATAAAGATCCACATTGGGGTATATTGCGTGCTTCTGATGTTCGAACATGTATTTCTTGGTCTCGTTCTCAACCTTCTCTGTGATATCAAACCATTTCGTTCCAGTTTGCTTTGAAACTATTCTTGAGAGGGTTGAAAGCACTTCAGCTCTAGGGTCAGTTGTTTTGTAAACTGCATGTCCCATTCCCATGACTCGCCCCCCTTTATCCAATTTATCTCGTACCCACGCTTCAGCTTTTTCTGGGTCACTTATTTCAAGTAACATTTTCATTACTTGGACATTTGCTCCACCATGCAATTCCCCAGACAATGCTCCAAGTGCACCACCGATAGAAGCATAAATATGGGATCTTGTGGATGCAATCTCGCGAGCAGCAAATGTAGAGGCATTGAAGCTATGCTCTGCATGCAAAATTAGACTGATGTCAAATACCTTTGATTCTTCTTCTTTTGGCGTCTCGCCCCTCAACATATAAAGAAAATTTGATGCATGAGTTCCTTTGTCGCTAGGTGCAAAAATGTGTAAACCTCTTCTAATACGATCCCAAGCAGCAACTATCGCAGGCATCTTAGAAATTAAAGTGATAGACCTTTCTATGTTATCCTCCTTCGAGTCGCTTTGCATATTCCCATCAAAATCAGGAAGCTCAGATACACATGATTGTAATACATCCATAGGGCTTGCCCTGCGGGTCCTGACCTCTAGACACTTGACGATAGGCTCTGGCAGACTTCGAGCATCTCTGATGCGACTGGTGAAATTCGTCAGCTCTTTATTGTTGGGAAGCTCACCGAACAATAGAAGGTATGTAGTCTCTTCAAAGGTGGAATTATTAACCAGGCCTAAAATATCATACCCGCGATAAATCAGTTTGCCGTTCTCACCATCAATAGATGAGATTTTTGTATCGGCAACCTCTATATTTCTCAAGCCAATATTTCTCGTGTCCATGAATAATAGGTACTTCCACACGTTTCTATTTATACTTAGGCAACCCTTCTAGTTAGTTCAAGCTCTTAAGTGTTTAACCAACCACAAAGATTCTGAGTAATTGAGCAAGCCCTCCAAAGAAGCGGATTCGAATCAAGATATTGGATGGCTATTAGGCGTAGATACTTTGCAGCTCGATTCCGGAATATGAAAACGGTAGATTGTAAGTTGGGAGTATACTCGAACGTAACCAAGTGTATTTCGACCAAGCAGACGCCCGGCTTTAAGGCCTTTTAATCATCGCATTGCCCAGTTGAATGCCCAAGCAATTACCAACCCATTATAAATAAATAAATCAACTTTAGAGTGGAAACCATGGATCCGTTATACGCCTATCGAGCCATTATCAGATTCATTATTCGAGAGGTTGAGGGAAGGAATTGTAAGGGAGTAGTTGTTGGACTTAGTGGAGGACTTGACTCTTCGGTAGCCGCTAAGCTGGCAGTGAGTGCGCTTGGACCATCTCGTGTATTAGGATTAGTTTTGCCCGACAACAAGGGCTTTTTTAACTCAACCGCGATGGGGGACGCCGTCAGCTTGGCACTTGCTTTGGGTCTGAAGTACAAATGTATAGAGGTAGGGGAAGCAAAATACGATTTATCAAAACAACTTCCCTCGAACAGACTAGCAAGGGGTAATCTCACCACCCGACTTAGGATGTGCGTACTCTACTATTACGCAGCAATTAGGAGGCTAATTGTGATGGGAACCTCCGACAGAAGCGAATTAGAATTAGGGTATTTTACCAAGTACGGTGATGGTGCAGCCGATATACTTCCAATCGGAGGATTGTATAAAACTGAGGTTCGCGAATTGGGAAGACATATCCGGCTACCAAATGAAATCTTGAAAAGGAAAAGTACTCCAGGGCTATGGAGCGGACAGACAGCCGAAGGTGAGATAGGCTTAAGTTATGAAGAAGTAGACCAGATTCTGAAGAACTTAAATAGCAAAAAATCATTTACAAAAAAGGTCAGTTTTAAAAAGGTCGAACTCGTCAAACTGTTAGTTGAGAAAAATAAACACAAACGATCCTTGCCACCAGTATGCAAGTTATAATTTCTGGCGAATTGAACAAAATTCCGTATATTTGCTCAGAACTATTTGTAGACATTTTTATCTTCCTTTCCTTTGAACCTAGACATGAGGAATGGCTCGTCAATCCTTAACACATCGCTCATTATAATGGAAATAATTAATCCAAACAACAAACCACCTACTATGTCAGTGAAATATTGTTGCATAAGATACAACTTCGTTACAGCGATCAGAGCAGGGAAAATCCATATCAACATGCCAGCCAATCTGTTTCTTAGATAGACTGCATACCCAACTATAAAGGCAAATGCGGTAGTAATTGCCATATGGTTAGAAGGATAAGAAAAACTACTTGCAAATGGCACCACACTGTCGTTTTCTAACACAAAGTTCTTTGGAAGGATGAGCGAGGATCGAAAATTGCTCACCGGTTCTAACCTACCGACTAATGGTTTGATATAAATAATTAAAATAGCAATAAAGACCATACTTATTAGAAAAATCAGGCCTTGTCTACGAGTTCTACGAATTATTGTAAGTATAATCCCAATAATGAGCAACGTAGAAAGGTCTCCAAGGGAGGTAACAATTACCATGAAAATGTCCAAATACTTGTTGCCTTGGATATTTTCTATAGACATGTTGATAGATTTGTCCAAGTCGCTCGTTAACCCTAAAGATACTAGAAATGTAAGAGCGACGAATATGGTCACCAGTATTGCGAATTCAAGTGATCTTATCTTAATTAGCCATTGAGAAAATAGGCTACTCATAAAGATCTCGTGTATAGCCAGCTATTCGAATTTCCCCTACAAGTGTTCTGCCATACATCTCATAAGACCAATAGAAGTGTAATATAAAATCAATACTCTGAAGGTCTATTCAATTGGATTCTGCGTCGGTAGGTTTTTCATTTTGGCGTGCCGCGAAATCTACCCAGCATTAATAGGCTTCAGTATCTGACGGCCTCATCTTGGAAATCACCGGCAGATTTTGGGTCTTTGTCAGAGTAGTACTTGACCATGCTCATTTTTAGAACTTTCAAAGAAAGCAATGCACACTTTATCCGTGCTGGACCTAGGTTAGTCAATCCAATATTCTCGAGGATGTCCTCTTTGGCCAAATTCTTGACCATACTTAATGGTTTATTCAATACCATTTCAGTAAGCATAGAGGCACTGGCTTGACTTATTGCACAGCCTCTTCCTTCAAATTTTATATCCTTTATCCTGTCCTCCTCAACTCGTAAATGCATATCTATTTCGTCACCACACAGTGGATTGCTATCATGTATAGTAACATCAGGGTCAGCTAGGCTCCCCTTGTTTCTGGGATTTCGGTAATGGTCCAGTATGATTTCGCGATAAATGTCATCACTCATAATTTAAAAATTCTCCTCGCATCTAATAGGGCCTCAAAAAGAAGATCAATTTCCTCCTTGGTGTTGTAAATATAAAAACTCGCACGAGATGTAGCGGCTACATCAAGCCTTTCCATTAAGACCTGTGCACAATGGTGACCAGACCGAATTGCAATCCCATGTTCGTTCATGATTGTCGCTAAATCATGAGGATGTATATCGGCTATATTAAATGATATTACTCCTCCTCTGTCATTGAAATTTTGAGGTCCATAGATAGTCACATCTTTGATGTCTGAAAGAACAGACAGTGCGTATCTGGTGATATCAAGTTCGTGGTTCCTCACTTTGTCCATCCCTATCTCAGCTAAATAATCTAGAGCAGCGCTAAAGCCAATTACTCCAGCAATATTTTGTGTGCCTCCTTCAAATCGGTAAGGAAGGTCGTTGAAAATGGTATCCTGTTGATGCACTTCTTTTATCATATCTCCACCGCCAATAAAGGGTGGCATTTCTTGCAGGATCTCTTTTTTCACATAGAGAACTCCAACTCCAGTAGGTCCCAGCATCTTGTGCGCAGAAAATGCAAAAAAGTCGCACCCTATTCTCTGTACGTCGACTGGCATATGAGGTACTGATTGTGCGGCATCTACAAACACTGGGACATTCTCTTCGTGTGCCCTTTTGATAATGTCTTTCACTGGTAGTATTGTTCCCAAAACATTGGACATTTCGCTAATCGAGACTAAACGCACAGCTTCTTTCCTTAGAACCTGTTCATAATCTGTCATCTTCAAATACCCCTGATCATCTACTCCCAAATAGCACACTTTTGATTTTTTTTCGCGGCTTAGGATCTGCCAAGGAACAATGTTGCTGTGATGCTCCATTTCTGTCAACACGATAGTGTCGCCACGCTTCACATTTTTTCGGCCCCAACTGTAAGCCACTAAATTTATTGCCTCTGTAGCATTGCGAGTAAAAATTACTTCGTCCGCTGAACGCGCATTAATAAATTGTGCAACTTTTTTTCTTGTTTGTTCGTACGCAAGCGTTGCCTCTTCTCCTAATTGATGTACTGCTCTATGAATATTCGCATTATATTTCAAATAGTAGTCACTGATGGCATTGATTACTGCGTATGGTTTTTGAGTAGTAGCAGCATTATCCAAATAGACGAGGGTCTTGCTTCCATCCCTGCCTACTTTACGCTTCAGAATTGGAAAATCCTGCCTTATATCTTGTACACTTAGAGCAGTCTCCTGCATTGTTATACTTTCGCCTCCTTGAGATATAAACCATAGACCAGTGTTATGACCTCATTCATTCGCTACAAGTGTCCATCAAAATCACTTGTTTCTATGGTAGGCTAGAAACTAGCCTAATTTAATAAGATCTTTCGGTATATTATTTTTCATAAGTCATGATGCTACTATGGCGTGATGCCTATTTGAAACCCTTGTCAGAATTTGATTTAGGCACGGAGATTTGTTCGTTTTGCGGTCAGAAGTTCATTGATCTTGATTTTGTCATCTCGTGTGAGTTCTGTGAAGTTGGCATTATGCACAACAAATGTGTAAATTTACATATTAAGGAATTTCATCTCGATCTACTGAAAAGGAAGGTTGAGGCTCATAAAGACAAACCCCTCCATGATTACCAGTAAAAGCCTACCTTAATGCTTTGCATATAACCAGCATTTGGTAAAACCACCGACAACTGCAATCTCAGGTGGGTCAGTCTTACATATGTCCATTGCATGAGGACAACGCCCGATATACCGACATCCAGGTTGAGTTCTAGACAAATCTGGTGGATTGCCTTTTATGAATTCAATTGCCCTATTATTTTCGCGCAGTCTAGGGATAGCAGCTATCAGAGCTTTAGTATAGGGATGCTTCGGATTTTCATATATCTCATGCGATGGCCCAAGTTCCACAAATTGTCCAGCATACATAATCGCAATCTTGTCGGCAATCTCGGAAATAATGCCGAGATCGTGAGTTATCAAAATGAAAGTCATCCCCAACTCCCGTTTGAGTTTCTTAAGTAGGTTAATTATCTGGGCTTGAACGAGTACATCAAGAGCGGTTGTTGGCTCATCAGCGATAACAATATCCGGCTTCAAGATCAGTGCCATAGCAATTACAACCCGCTGTTTCATGCCGCCACTCAATTCGTGGGGGTACATTTTAGCGACATCCTTGTCCAATCCCACTTGTTGAAGGGATTCTGCAATTAATTCATCAAATTTTGAGTTTGATTTATGTTGAAGCAAAATTTCTCTCATTTGTTGACCCACCTTGTACACAGGATCAAGTGAATTCATAGCACCCTGGAATATCATGGCAATTTTCTTCCATCGGAATATTTTAGTAAAATCAGCGTTAGACATCCGTACAATCTCAGAGCCGTCAATTGTTACCTCTCCGCCAATAATCTTGCCAGGTGGTTGCAAAGCTCTCAACAAAGCAGATCCAAGAGTACTCTTCCCGCTGGCTGATTCTCCGGCTATACCAAGTGATTCGCATCGTGCTATCGAAAAGCTAATGTCATCAACCGCACGAATTGTACCCTTATTTGTCAGGTAAGAGACTTTCAAACCAGCTACGGATAATTTCATCCGTGATTGCTCGGTCATCGATACCTCTATTTGTTGCGTACTTAATAATTAATCCCTATGAAGCCTTATGGGCGTTGACCTCGTCTTGACATGACCGAGGTCTAATGTATCAGCGATCTCTTTTGGCAGTCGAGTAGTGGTGAATTAGAATTTATTTCTAAACTAGATGGCGGATCGGACATCAAGCAAGGGACTGTCCCTTAGCTTGGATCTTAAGTACGCTAGAGTAAGATTTGGTACTTCTTCTTTCATTAGAATGGTGATATCCTCAGCAGAATCTAGATCCATCATAATTCTTCTGGACATATGAAACTTGATCGGGACATTTCTCATGACGGCAGCCCTTACGTGAGAATTAAAGCTATCCTCTTCATAGAAGGTCCTGATAAGTTTTGGCGGCTTTCTTAAAAGTGCGTTAGTACCATCATATCGAATAGATGGGCAAATAACAATGCACTTGACGTAACGCTCCGCCCTGTTACACAATTTGGTGATGTCCTCGGCGGTGAGAAGCGGGATATCTTGGGGGATGACAACAGTAGCTTCGGCTCCGTTATCTGAACTGTATTCATCGCCTAGCGCAATTGCCTCATTAACCCCATTGTCAAAATCCAATTTTAAAATTTCCGCACCGCTCCTGCTTGCAATTCCTATTGCTGACCTCTCACTTGTGACAACTAGTATCTTACTGATGGCGCCAGAATGCTGAAGTGCTTGGATAGTGCTCACAAGTAAGAGCTCACAAAGTGCTCTTCTTTCAATAGCACCGAGGATTCCGCCAAGTCTGGATTTGCTTCTATTAAATCGCTTTACTGGCACTATAGCGAATGTCCTCATGTCTAACTCAGGCGTAGATTCAATAGATAGGTAGCTAACTCCTGCTCATCTTTGATGTTATTCATCAGTATGTTTGCTTCATGAACTTGAGTCCCAAGCTCAGATATACGTCTAGCGGAATCCAAATCTCCCTTTGAAATAACGAAATTTGACGTAATCTGGGAATAAAGCTGTGCAACTCCAAATGCTGACGGATCAATCCCAATTGCCTGCATGTATTTTATTGCCGGCCCGCTTATGGCTGCATTTGCAATAATGGGCGAGATAGCTATAGTTTTTTCTCTTTCGTCCATGAGCGCCTCCTTAATGGCTTTGATTGCTAGTATAGGACCAATGCTTGTAACAGGGTTACCGGGTGCTACTATAACCATTTTAGAATCTTTAATGGCATTGATAACGTCCGGATTGCCTTCAGCTACTTCAACCCCCTCGTATCTAATTCCAAATACCGACGGTTTTGCCTCATTTTCAACCCAGAATTGTTGGAGATGCATTTCTCCTCTATTCGTGAGTATTCTTGTTTCAATAGGATCGTTGCTTGCAGGGAGTATTTTTGACGAAAGCCCAAACTTCTTTCTCATAATTTCAGTAATAAATGAAAGTCTCTTGCCATCCTTGAGCATCGCAGTGCGTAATAGATGCGTTGCAAAATCCCTGTCACCGATTTTGAACCATGTTGATTCTCCAAGATTGTCGATCTGTCTCAGACATTCAAAAGAATCGCCTTTTATTCCCCAACCTCTGACAGGATCGAGGAGATTTGCTAATCCATAGACCACAGTATCGATATCTGGACATATATACAGGCCATATAGCCAAAAATTGTCGGCGACGTTTGATACAACGGTTATGTCGCACCCCAGCAAGACTAACCCGCGAATGACTTTGATTGATCCGGTCCCGCCGGCGAGAACGGTGATCATACGTTGAACAGTATGAGCACATAATGTAAGATTTTCGGAACTAAGCTTGGAAGGGTAGAAGATATCAAACGACAGATTCACATCCTTTTTGGATGTCGAAACGAGATCCGGGTTTTGTAAGATTCAATTACAGGCCGTAATGTGCACTCAATAAAGAATATAAGCAGGCGAATACAAATTTGCTATGTGAACTTTGCTGCGGTTCTCTCAGCATCTGTTATTGGTAGTATCTTAATTTTCTCCGCTTTCAACTACGCTTTCGCTGTACAGTTTACGGCATTCTTACCACCAAAAACCAACAGTGCTACCCCAGATTTAACCGCTGTTCGGTTCCTCACTTTGACAATTCCTACAGGGGGCGCTTTATCAAAGGAGTTTAACGGAAAGACAGAACATGTAAGGTTCACGGTAAACGGAACGGCTCCTGGAATGAATGAGTTGTATTCTGCCTTTAACCAGGCTATTGTAAGTCAAAAACACAGCCCTGTTCGTTTTAGTAATGCGACGTTGACTTACACAGGGGATATATTAGGCGCGTCTAACCAAGTTTTAATTTCTTATAAAGTTGATGTACAGCCAACGGCTGCCAACTATGTTCTGCAGAATGGAACACAGGGAACGGTTATAGATCCAAATTGGAGGAGTGTTATTGTTAATCAGCCAGTGGTCATCGATACACCGAAATACGGAAAGATCAATGTTAATGCGCCTATTGGATTATTCGAAGTAACTGATCCTGCCCTAGCACGTGAATTGTTGAATTCACAGGCCGCTTCAATTATGCAAGCCCCTTTATTCGACTTTCAGACTCTTGGGACTACGTTGAACAACTGGCATTTTCTCTTTGATCCCACTGGAAGCGTTGCAGGCTCATCTGGCCTTTTCAGCCAACAACCTGGCTCTAGGGCTGTGTCTGTTTATGCCCTTGGGGAAAGTAGTCTTAGGGAAGGTGCCTATAGTGAGCAAGTTCAAGATTCTAGTGCAACCATAAATGGCGAGAGTGTGGCAGTTCACGCCTCCACACCACCCCCAAGCGCCCAGATGCAGATACCAGGATTTTCCAGAGTTCAACAGTCGGGAAACGGGGAGGTCCTCGTCGTCACGAGTCAAGCGCCCGCAGGTACAACTACTGCTACTGGTGGTTTTCCTATTCAAGTCCTACTGGTTTTTGCTGGTATGATGGGAGCAGTAGCCGTTTTTGTCCTTTTCAAGTCACGAACTCCAAAACCTGCCGCCAAGCGTGATACTGTAGATTCAGGTGGAGGTGCCACATTTAGCACTAGATCTCCCAGTACCGGCTCTGGTTCCCCCTTTTAACGTGCCGGCTGCAGCTTGCATTAGTATCATAGAGGTCAGATAGACGAACCCACCTAATTCGTAACGGACTATATGATGTGTGCTAGTTGTAACCCTCCTTCTGTTCTTTGCGGGATTCCGCTGAGCGGCCAACCCGAGCAGATGCAGGATCCTTGATGCTCTGTTTGGCCTTGCTCCACCCGGGACGGTGGTTTCATTCCAAATCTAAAAGTCTCAGGCTATTCACCATCATCGCGTCTTTAGAGCTGGATTTTTTTTCTGTTCCGTTGCCAGCCGTCTCCAACTAATTATCGCTAATTCGGGTGCCTGCAATGAGGGAGGAGTTTCCTCTCTTTCGAGTAACCCGCGCGCTAGCTCACATCACTTTTTTCGCAAGATGAGGATATTAAAATATTTGGGGAAAATATTTTCGTTCCAACTTTCGAATTTCGAGGGTGTCAGGTGCACTAGCGTAGTCATCCAAAACCTCAAGATTGAGCTCAAGGAATGTATGTCCCCATTTAAACTTGGCTAACAGGTTCTCCGACATAGTTCTCCACCCCAAGATGAACAGTGAGGCAGCCAGCGCTTCTGCAGTAGTAAGTTTGGATATCTTGGAATAATTAGTAGGATTACCAGCAAGCAAGGCTGGTAGCCTTCGGCGTGAGTGGTGCCTCGATCCGCTTCTTGTCAATACGAGTTGTGCCTTCTCCCACGAGCAATCAATTGCACAAACTGACTTCCCGTATAAACTATCACTCGAAGTTAAAACGTTTTTCGAAAATGGATCTAACAATAGTGCGTCACGCTTGATGGACCTAATTGATTCAGCAAGTCCAAACCTTACCAGCTTTGCGGCAGTACATTTCGCCGGATCATCCTGTTTGAACATTAGTACCTCAGCTCGCATTACAAAGCAGTCGAAGACAATGGTCTTTCCGCTAATATAAATCTGAAAAAATTGGGCAGGGCAACTATACCAAACAAACGTATATGGGAATAGACAAAAGCATCTAATTAGCAGAGATTTACTAGCTAGTTCACCTCTTTCCATATATGATGTTTGAAGCAGGAGCCATTAAACTGATGGAATCAAAATAGGAGTCGACGTCAATTTCCATAACATTGCCATGATCTATGTCTATTATGTAGATCATATGTATTCTTCCGCTCAATATATCCTCTTCAGAAACCGGAGGATTGCGATAGTATGTATCACATAGTCGCTTAAGATTAGCTATCTCGTTAGGTTGTCTACCTCGAGGTGGCTGCCTGAACATTGCTGGAATTGGGAGAATACTTACTGGTGTAGTAGCTAAGATGAACTGGTTGGCAAATCTGCTGTACCTAGAAATCTTGCTTGCAATTCTTGCATAATAATAGGATAATGGATCTAAAGCATGGTCTGGTGGTACAAACCCTGTTTCAATTTCCACGACTGTAGATCCATCTCCTTTTGTTCCGTACAAATCGCATACTAATATCTCTGTTAATTGCTTTTCAACGTCCACAACGTAACCATAACGAATGAGATGTTTGGCACAAATTAGTTCCATTACTGAATGGTTTATTTTCACCAAGTTTTTCTTGTACAACTCTATAAGTCTCAATTTTACAAATTCCATCCGCCTATCAAATTCCGATGATTGTCCGGAGATCATCTTCAAGTGTAAGCTCTCGATATCAGCGGTAAACCTGTTCAGATCCAAATAACACATTCTGACTCATTGATCCTATAAAAGGTTCAGTTAACTTCAGGAATATTAAAAACTGGGAAAAACATGGTACTCGAATATGCTACGGGGCAAAAAGATTACAGTTTTAGGTTCAGGGATAATGGGTCACGGGATAGCGCAAATATCTGCAATGGCCGGTTACCAGGTGACATTGCGTGATATCGACCTAGCTTTCTTGAATAAGGCCCTAGACAAGATTAAATGGTCTTTGGGTAAACTTGTGGAGAAACAAAAAATCACTCAGACAGATTCGGAAAACATTTTCAACAGAATTTCTCCTGAAATAAACTTAGAACGATCTCTTGTAGACACCGATCTGATCATAGAAGCCGTTCCAGAGGATCTTGAAATTAAAAGGAAGCTGTATGGTGAAGTCGATAAGTTTGCCGAACAAAATACAATTTATGCATCCAACACAAGTACATTGCCAATAACTGAAATGGCTGTTTTGACAAAGCGGCCTGAAAAGTTCATAGGGTTGCACTTTTTCAATCCACCTCAGCTTATGGCACTTGTAGAGGTCATCCCTGGGCGAGATACTAGTCCAAGTACCACGAAGACGGCACTTGATTTTGTGGGGCGGCTTGGCAAGGAGCCCATCCTTTGCAAAAAGGATGTTGTTGGCTTCATAGTAAACCGGATTTTTATCCCCTTGGTACATGAAGCTGCCTACTTCCTAGATAGGGACGGTGTGACGATGACACAATTAGATTCAGCAGTGAAATACAAGATGGGATTTCCTATGGGTATGTTTGAGCTTGCAGATTATACGGGCCTAGATGTGATTTATAAGGCAACACTAGAAATGCACAGTAGGGATAAAGATCTAATAAATCCCCACCCCAAAATAAAGCAGCTTATTGACTCTCAAAACCTCGGAAAGAAAACAGGAAAGGGCTTTTATGAATATAATAAGAGCTCATATGAGCGCATAAATTTATCACCTGAAGAGGCTAAAATATACAATCCAGTTGGGTTGGTGGCAGTTGCGGCTAATAATGCTGCTTGGCTGGTCTCGAATAACGTCTGCTCCAAGACAGACCTCGACAAGGCCCTCAACCTAGGAATGGGCTTAAAGACAGATCTCTTTACGAGTGTTAAAGAGTTTGGGGTAAGCAATGTGGTAAACAAGCTGATTGAGATGTCAGCAAAGTACGGTTCACGTTACGAACCTAATGAGTACCTAAGTACCTATCAAGGCGGATAACTTCCATTCTGCGAGAATATTTGCACGGCGGAATGGGCATCTTTTGCTACTAATATTGGAACCCTTTTGCGTTCGTCCAAGAATTGTCCGGCGTAATTATCTGATACTCCGCCACTTCCCTTCACCACTACGATTACCTTCTTCTTCATATATCCCACTGCCATCTCGATTAATGTTCCAACTCCTCCCCCAACGGCTATAATTCCATCTGCTGAATTGGCTGTAATAAAATCGCGTGCGAATCCAATGCCTGTACAGATTACAACATCACAAAATTCGTTTGCGAAAGAAAAGTCTTCTTGTGGAATAATGCCTACGGTAAACCCATTCTTGTCTTTGGCGCCTTTACAGGCCGATTCCATAACTCCTCCCAATCCGCCACAAATCAAAACAGCTCCGGCTTTGGCTATTTCACTGCCCACATCATATGCTATGAGTCTAGCTTCTTCGGTGCACCTGTCTTTGTTATATCCAATCACAGCTATCTGAAGCTTGCGCACATTTTTTCGACCATACTTCCTAGTCTCATGTCTTATATTTTATGATTAAAGTTTTAAAAAGCAAGAAAGTTAACTTAGATCTATGGAGTTGTACAGATAAAGCATAGTCGAGCATACCCAAAAAAAAGAGATGCTTTCTCGGATTTCCAATTAAGACCCCAATAGAATGACCTGCAAATTGATTGCCAACCAGCACGCAAAGATTCTAGCAGTGAACAGTATGACCTAACTGAATAACCTCACTGAGACATAACACACAGCATAGTTTATAGAATGAACAGGTCTGTACTTGAAAAAAACGCTTCTGCCTCGTTTGATATTGGCATGTCCACCAGGTAGGCACAAAGTGCCGCATATAGATAAGAAAATTAAGTAACCTTAACTTTTACCACCAGATGCCCTCGAAATGCCACGTAAATGACCTCTTAATCAGAGGTGACCTCATTTGTCTCCTTTCCCATGCGATGAGCACCATATTTTTGTGGCAGTTGGCATGCCCAAAAGTGGCTTCACTACAAAGACAGATTTGCCATACTGGTATTGCTGGTGACAAGAAGGGATATAACTTATTTAGAACAAGATCTGCTCATTGAGCCGTCAGTATCCTTAAAGTATAGGGCAGTTGGATCTGTGCGTATGCATAACAGAATCAAAGATGCTGCATTGGCCAAAGAAGGAAAGAAAAGGGTAGACTGGGCTGAAGCTCACATGCCTGTCCTGGTTTCACTAAGGGAAAAATTCGAGGCTAAGCAGCCCCTCCAAGGAGTTAGAGTCGGAGGATGCTTACACGTGACAAAGGAGACAGGCGTCCTTATGCGAGTTCTCCAGGCAATTGGTGCGGACATTGCATGGTGTGGATGCAACCCGCTCAGCACCCAGGACGACGTGGCTGCATCATTAGCAATTGATGAGCACATTTCAGTTTTTGCCAGACGTGGCATTTCTAAATCTGAGTACTATGACGATATTCAGTCTGTGATTAACACCCTTCCAAATATCACAATCGATGATGGGGCCGATTTGACTGTGGAGATGCACAAAAATATGAACGGAAAATTTAAAATCTATGGAGGGACTGAAGAAACGACCACTGGAGTACTCAGACTACGGGCCCTACAAACCTCTGGTAATTTGAAATACCCGATCGTGGCGGTCAACGACGCAGAAACGAAACATGACTTTGATAACATTTACGGGACAGGTCAGTCAGCCCTCGATGGAATTATTAGGGCAACAAATATTTTGCTTGCAGGAAAAAATGTTGTAGTTGCAGGATATGGTCATGTGGGCAAAGGCATTGCAAGACGTGCTGCAGGAATGGGAAGCAATGTTATTGTGACTGAGGTAGACCCCATAGCCGCACTGAAGGCAAAATTGGACGGGTTCAATGTCGCAAGGATGGATAAAGCTTCTAAAATTGGCGATATTTTCATAACAACGACGGGCTGCAAGGAAGTAATATCGCGAGAAAACATTAACAATCTGAAAGATGGTACTATTTTGGCTAACGCAGGTCATTTTAACGTAGAAATTTCGCTCCCGTCACTTGAAGCGTTATCTAAAAACTCTACCCAAATAAATGAACATACAATGGAGTATGATCTGAAAACGGGCAACAGAGTATATCTGATCGGTGAAGGAAGGTTGGTGAATTTGGCAGCAGCGGAGGGTCATCCATCAGAAGTCATGGATATGAGTTTTGCAAATCAGTTGCTGTCAACAATTAAACTCGCGGAATCGAGAGGTTCATTAGCACCAAGGGTATACGAGGTGGAAAGGTCTCAAGACAATGAAATTGCCCTGGCCAAGTTGGAATCAATGGGAGTAGAAATCGATACGCTTACAAATGAACAGAAAACATATTTGGAGGGGTTTGGCGAGGGCACATAATTTCTTCAATCGAGATACGGTTAAATATAATGATGCCATGCAGCCTGTCTTGAAAATTCGGCAGAAACTCCTGGACAAATTCCGATGTAAATACTGAGTAGTTGGATGGGTGGTCTAGCATGGTTAAGATACCTGTCTCACACACAGGTGATCGAGAGTTCAAATCTCTCCCCATCCATCTGAACTAGATTATGACAGAATTAGCATAAGCACAAAATAGAGTGAAGTGACTGCTACAAAGGCTTTGGTTAAATTCATTGACTTGTTCAGTGCCGTGGCATAAGCATCAAATTGACGATTTCCCATCACATTAATTTCACAGCTTGATGTCGAAAATTCGAATCTGGCTTGATTAACCCTATTAAAAGAGTTCCTAGATAATTTGAGAAATAATTCTGTAATCTTATCGTGATTACTTGTCTTACCGAGGGCATAATACCCCTGGCTCGTTCTTTTTCCAGAAGTTGAATGTGTATCCGAGGTGCAGATGTCAAGTGCCTTGATTCCGGCCTGAGAAAGCTTTGCAATTATATGATCTCGGAGCTTGTTCTCCATGTTATTCGAGTCTGCCCATCCTATTACGTATTTGTCATTGTTGATTTCAAAAGCAATTGTTGCGAGTCCGGATTCTCCTAATTCGTTATTTAAAAATCGCCTTTCCTTGGCAATTTCATCCGAGTTAGCAAACCCTGCTTTGAACGTATACTGTGGTGCCTTGACCAACTTTTTCAAGCAAGATTTCCCTGCAGTTAGTAGATTCTGATAATCTAAATCGTTAATTTCACTTCCCATGGCATTATGGCTGTCAACTACTAACAATCGTCTCAATCCAATTTCAGAACAATATCCTTCCAAGACTAAACGAATACTTTCAGGAACATCTTCCATTCCCAGAGGAGCCATTGAAAGTATAATCATAGCTGAATCTCCAAAAATTATCCCTGTCGCGACACAGTTTCCAATCTTCGTCTGATTAGGAACAGTCGCCGTATTACATACCTCCAAGCGTGTTGTTTGAGCAAGGCTCCTTAAGTACCGATTTACCCATAATTGCGATGGGATATTTCTTGAATGACCCGAGACACTGTGCAGAACTAAAGCAGATTTTGAATATAGCGAGTACAAGAGAAACGGCAGATTGCTGCCACCTATTGGATTGAATGGCCCAGGGTGTACATCTGGAAGTAAAATGACAATTTGATTATTTCCCGCGCAAAGGCTCACAATATTAGTAGTAACCCATTCCTTTCGAGCTCGTGATTCCATAATAGCTTCCATTTTTTCTGGATTGCATTCTGTCCAAGCGGCAAGAAATGCCTGAAGAACCTTGAAAGTGCTAGACAAATCCGGATATCCGGCTTTGTCCGCAAGCCTGGACCAGAACAAGGCCAAAAAGATAAACACTGACCCGTAGGCGACTCCGATAGCAATAGGGACTGGTGATACATAGAAGGTTTGCGGCATGCACGCGATCAGTAGTATTAATGGCTGAGTGAAAGAGATAAGTGTAGACTTCGTTACAGTAGCTCCGAACACTGATATAAAAATCCCTATTCGCAAGCCAATCGCTAACATCATACCCTCCATGAAGTAGGTAGACGGAACACTCGTCTTCGAAAAAATAGTATGGGAAACTGATCCCAGGACAACAGTGACTGCCCATAATATTAGTGCGAACGCAGAAACATGCAAATACTTCGGTAATTTGCCAACTAGTTTCCGTAATGCCCGTCTATCAAGAAGAACAGAAGCGGTCAAGGCGGATGGCGCCAAGCCTAGATGGATTGCTAGGACAGTTACGTCTGTCTTAAATGCCCATAGACAAGCTAAGACCACCAATATACAAGATCCAATCAGTGAGATAAGATATGATAACTTGTACGAAGAAGGGTTAATTCTAGTTAGAGACCATCTTCTATGTATAATGGATACGCTATTTGAAATCGAACTAATATAGTTCAGCCAACTGGGAAGAGGATTCTTATCAAAATAGATATACCTATTAGGCCACCGGTTACGCCGAGTACTAACTCTGGCTTAATCTTTATGCCCTTGGTCTCATCTTCAAAGAATCTCAACAACCCTGCACTAGAAGCGGGCAAAGGAGCATTCTTCTTCTTGCTCATTAAACCAAGATGGCGATGGACAGCTTTAAAAACATTACGACAATATCACTCAACTCTTTTCTTGTGAGAGATAGTTGTAAAAACCTCTTTAAGGGGTCGCCGAACCAACAAATGATCTTTATGATCAGTGGCTATTCGGTCTACTTATCGTTGTCTTCATCTTTTAAGCTACCTATAATCCTCAAATAAATTTCGACAAGCTCAGCCTTGCTTTTCTGTTCTGACAAATCATTATCTTGCTTGAGCAGTTGCAAAATGCTAACCAGCTTTTCCTTTATTATAGCATCTATCATTTTTTTTAACGTAACTGTTGACAAATCACTAGTGACCGACTCTTGGGCAGAAGTATTTGTCGACCTAGGTCGCTGACACTCAGCCACACATATATTCTCATCTTGAAATCTTACCTGCAATCCAGAACAGGAAGGGCAAGGGTCGTTGATGAGAGTACCGCCTTTTAGAAGTAAGGTTGCTGCATTTTTTAGGTGATCTGAATTTCGCTTGCTCTTTGTCGTACTGACCATGGATAGCAATATGATCGGAAAGGGGGTATATTTTTTTGCAACTTATGCTAACGGTTCTGTGTGCCTTGAATAGTCGTGAATTTTTCAATACAAGGTAGACTCCGGATTTAGGTTACTTGCTTAAAGCCGGCAAGGCTTAATAGGAAGAATTGGCAAATACCTGAGTAAAGGATGGCGGTTATATGCAAGAAATGTGGCTTGCCTGATGATCTATGCGCATGTGGTGAACTGGATAAGGAAGATACAAGAGTAGTAGTCCGCCTAGAAACTCGACGATTCTCAAAAACCACAACAATAATTGAAGGGATAGATCCGAAGCTCAGTGATATCCAGAGGATAGTTAAGGAATTAAAGAGCAAATTTGCTTGTGGTGGAACTGCTAAGGAGGGTTTTATAATGCTTCAAGGGGATCATAGGGATGAGGTAAAGGGATACTTAGTGAAGCTCGGCTTCAATGAGGCCGCTATAGAAGTACAGTAGTTGGGTTTGGGCCGGCGTTGCAAAAGACTTTTTCAAATTTGCAAGTTTGCGAACTTAGAGCGATTTATTTTACTCACTAGTCCCGGTAAGTGCTTCGGATAATATCCACTTGGTGTATTCTAGAGTTTGAGATGAAGCTTTAATCCTTTGTAACGGTTCCGTATAGTCACTTCTGTGACACCAGCTGCCTCCGCTACGTCCTTCTGTGTCTTATTCTCGCCATTCATCACGCAGGCCACATATAAGGCGGCCGCAGCTAGTCCCATAGGGTCTTTTCCTGCAGATATTTTGCCTTCCTCTGCACGCTTCAATATATCGAGGGCTTTACGTTTTGTTTTTTCTGAAAGACCAGCTTTGCTGGCAATTCGAGCAACACATTTGACTGGGTCGACCACAGGCATTTTAAGATCGAGTTCTCTGATAAGAAGCCTATAACATCGAGCAACGTCCTTTTTCTTGATATTACTAGCGTTAGCGATATCTTTTAAAGTCCTTGGGGTCTCAGTATCTCTACAAGCTGCGTATAGCGCTGCAGCGACCAATGCAGATATTGAGCGTCCTCTTACAAGCCCTTTTTCAAGAGCCTTTCTATATACATACGCTGCCTTTTCAATGACTGCGTCGCCGACAGCAAGCTTATCCTTAAGTCTATCTAATTCGCTAAATGCCTGTCTAAAATTGCGGTCGACAGGCTCATGCACTTGGCTTCTACTATCCCATGTCCTTAGTCTTTCGATAGTGCTTTTCATGGAAGCCGACAAGGGCTTCCCGGAAGCATCCTTATCGACTGGACCTATGATTGTCGCGAGGCCCATATCATGCATAGCAAGAGATGTGGGAATCCCAGCACGACTTCTATCCTCGTGCTCTTCCTTTGAGAAGGCTCGCCATTCTGGGCCCATCTCCTCAATCCTTTCGGTCACCACAAACCCACAATTACCGCAAAACATTTCGCCACTCGAATTATCAGTAACCATTGGCCCCTTTCCACACCTAGGACAGCGGTCACTAAACACCGATATGTCCTTCACCAAAGTGTGTTCACCATGAAATATCTGATTGTGAAAGAGGCAAATTTATACATCTTATATATATATTTTTTTCTATTATTTAAGGATTACCATCAATCGCTCAGACGGGTTCGTCAGATTGAGAAATATTTAGCAAAAAGGTGATTGATCCATAATAAAGCTAAACATATCTACTAAAAAGTGTAAATTCTATAAGAACTTAATAAATAATGATTATTAGCTTAGAACAAATATTAATTAAGGAATTATGCAACTAAAAATAAGATGCGTACTATTGGAAGAATACCAAGATGGCTTTTAGAAAAAGATCCCTCCTGGGAAAGGTTGGGTGGGTCGGAAAACAATATGCCAGAATGGATCAAAAGAGGCTCTGATCTGAGGGCCAAGTGTGATGCCGATGATTGGTACTGCGACCTAACGATTGCAAACAGACACCTAGGTTTCGATTTGGGTGGAATAATGCCAACTCCAAGTGCTGCCAACACTTTAACTACCCAAGAATTCGATTTGAGGAAGTATCTCTCAAGTAGGTATTTGAACCCAGATTTTGCCACCAACAAGTCAGGGCTAAATATGACTCGCAGACTTTAAGACCCTAGTCCCGTACGAAGGGTAGTCTAATGCGTGTTGTTCTCCAAAGTAGTATTATCATTAGCGTGCTATTGACTTCGGTTCTTTCCAGCGCAGTTTTAAACGCGCAAGCTCTAATCAAAGGCCCCTTTGTAGATGAAGTTAGATTCATTCAATATTTGGATGATAATGCCGCTTTGCAAGATGTCAAATCTGGAATTTTGGACACCTATTTCTTTAGGATTCCATTAGAAGCTGTATCAACTATAAAGAATGATCCTCACTTAAAGGAATATGACAGGATAGCCGGCTCTTATGGTCTTTTACTAAACCCTGCACCCTCTAAAAATGTCAACTCCATCAACCCCTTTCAGCTCAAAGAGGTTCGGTTTGCTATGAACTATTTAGTAGATCGTGGTTTTGTAGTTAATGAAATACTAAAAGGTTACGGAACGGAGATGATCGATCCTTTTGGCATTTATTCTCCAGAGTACCTAAATGTATTGAGTGCCGTGGAGTCATTCGGATTTAGGTACAATCCACAGGTTGCCGAAAAAATGATTTCAGATGCCTTAACTAGGGCAGGAGCATACGTCCAAGGAGGTAAGTGGTTTTTTAAGGGAAGCCCTATAACTATTAAGATCCTGATCAGGAGCGATGATTTACAAAGATTATCAATGGGAGAGCTTGTTGCATCTGAGCTACAAAGCGCCGGCTTTACTATCCTAAAGGACTATGGTGATTTAAATAAAGCAAACTCTGTTATATTGGGATCAGATCCGCAAGACTTCCAGTGGCAGGTCTATACCGAGGCTTATGCTGGAACATCCGCATTTGTGAAGTATAACCCTATAGTGACCTCCCAAATGTATGCACCGTATCAAGGAAATATGCCTGGCGGGCAAAATCCGTCCTTCTGGAATTATAGAAACAGCACATTAGATAATTTGACACAGAGGATAGCCTTTTTCAAGTTTTCCTCTCAGAAAGAGAGAAATGAACTTGTCAGAAACGCAACTATAGACGGCATTCAAGAGTCAGTTAGAATCTTTGTCGCTCAGAATACTGAACCTTTTGTTGCGTCGTCTGCACTAAAGGGGCTAGTGAATGACTTTGGTGCAGGGATCCCAAGCAGATTTTCCCTAATCAACGCGATGAGTCAAAAAAATGAGAGCATATTAAACATTGGAGTCAAACAGGTTTACCAAGGTGCATGGAATAACATCGAAGGATGCAAGGATGTCTACTGTACCGAGATCTACTCAGCCTTATCCGACAGTGGCACTTTTAGAAATCCGTACACAGGCGATGTGATCCCTATGCGGGAACAATGGACAAATATTTCTACAAACGGTCCTGACGGTAGACTTAAAGTTGCGCCTGATGCGGTGCTCTGGGATCCCTTCTCCCAACATTGGAAGTCAGTAGGCAACAACGCGACGTCCATGAGTAAGGTAACTTACAAGATTCTCTACTCGAACTGGCACAATGGTATTCCCATGGATAAATCAGATTTGCTATATACGCAATATTTTCTCTTACAATGGGGAACTAACACAGGAAAGGGAGATCTCACAAATGATCCCGAGTTTAGATCCCAAGCTCAGGCAGCTATTCCGCTCGTAAAGGGGTTAAGATTTGTAGGGCACGATGAAATCGAATCATACATCGATCTATGGCATTATGACAAGAAAGAGATAGCAGACTCTGCAACCATCTGGCCTGCCGAGCCTTGGGAAATAACTGCTGCAACCGAAAGGCTAGTAACCGAGGGTAAGTTAGCTTATTCGAGGGGCCAGGCAACAGCAAATAATGTTGACTGGTTATCTCTGATTATTTCCTCTCATGCTCAGATGATAAAGGAAGAACTTCAAAAAATGAAGGCTGAGGGGTATATTCCTAATCCATTAAGAGGCAATGTGACTCTAGCTGATGCCGTGAAACGATACGATGCTAGCATTAAATGGATCACTCTCCATAACAATGCCGTTATCGGCAATGGTCCGTTCTTTTTGGACAGCTACAACCCTGCAGGGGGAGTGATCACGATCAAGGCTTTCAGAGATCCTTCATATCCCTTTCCCCAAGGTTATTGGGCTACATTTGAGAATCCGAAACTTGCTGCTATACAGAACGTAAGTTCACCGTCATTTGTATTGCTTGGACAACCTGGGGCAATTAATATGACCGTGGATATAGGAGGTAGACATAGCAATAGTGCTGACATAAATTACTTTATATCAAACAAAAATGACAAAGTAATTCTTCAGGGGATGGCGAAGGCCACTGGACCCATTGGAGAATATGTCATCCCGCTGCAGCGAAACGAGACTTCAATGTTTTCAGCTGGACCAAATACGTTCAAGATTTTCGCCAATAGCCGTTATGCATTTAAGCCTGATATTTATACTGGTACCTTAATAGGGCTATCAGGAGCACATTGAAAAATTACCAGAAGATCTGAGATGACCCTGCGCCCTATCAAGATTAGGTCCCTTAGGATGTTTACAAGTGCATCGGTGGCTAGAGAGCAGTTAGGTATCATTTGCAAGATTCTAAGATTTACTTGATATAACATCATGACTAGGATTCATTTTTTTCTGATCAAGAGATCGATCAATATGTTGATTGTTGTTTTCGTTACACTTGTTCTAACCCTTGCTTTACTCGGGTCTACTACCGACAAGATCTTAACTGAGGCTGTTAAGAACGATC
>JBPYDP010000006.1:0-6755 GCA_051985775.1 Candidatus Nitrosopolaris sp.
CTATTTGTCCCTTCAATTATCCAGAATTTATTTGTCTTTCGAGCTTCATGATCGCTGACAACTACCGTGCGTTGAATACCGTTGGTTGAAGGGCTTGTTCGATATAAGGATTTTGAACATGGATTAAGGAGCATTCTGTCCTAAAGGCTTGAAGCAACTAGATCAATCTGGTTAACTGATCGAACAGCCTTCCTATGACAATACCATCGAGTAAGACTTACCATCTTTACTGACTTTAAGCCTATTCTTACTCTTTTTTGATTCACAGTCATTAGTGCTCCTTGCGTCGATTCACCAGGACTTATTCTTATATAGAAGCATAAGAGATGATGCCTATTGAAAATCCCGGATATCAAAATGGTAGAGCACCTCCTTAGAACTAATAAGGATGAATTGTTTGAATATTTGAGAGACTTTGACAGTGCGCTGAGATCGACAGATACTATCGAGGTCATACATTTTGAATACGGAATTAAGATTTTGTATTATCATAAGGAAGGAAGTAAGCCATACAAGACTAGGGTCTATCTCAACAAAATGGAAGATACCGATTTGTTGAGGTGATATCATAAATATTATAGAATAGTATATTTAGAACATGGTGCATAAAACGATCGTGTCGTGAGAAAGGTTAGAGTATCTAACGAGAGAGGCATATTTATTGACGAAATTCAAGGATGGTTTCGCCAACGCAATATGTTTTGGACACTAATAAGTTTCTTCAGTCTTTTATCAATAATAATTTTACAGGTTTTGTTTATTTTCCTGAGCGGGATAAACCCACATATTCGAAACGGTATAGATGCACTTCTGGTCCCTCTGCTTGTATTATTTGTAGTAAGTATCTTCTGGCGCAGTTCAACAGCAACTATCCTATCTCTTGCAGGAGTACTGTGTCTGTATGTTGGTATGTTTTATGTGTTTGACAATCAAGTAGTGCTCCAGGTCACACCCTCGCATATTGCGAGCAAATTAGGATATGGTGTCTCGCACACAGAAGCTCCTTTAAGTGCGGTAGCCGACCTTTATTTCTTGATGGGAATTTTCGCGCTGATCTTATGCACGGCAGTAGCTTTCAGACCATCTGTATTTAGGGCAAAGGGGAATCAAGGTGTGCCACCCTACCCTGTATGGTCTAATGACAAAGACCCGAAACTCCGTTACGGTGCATCAGTAGTAAGCTTAATCCCGGTTCAAACTCTACTAAGCTTCTCTGAGCGTCATCTAGTTGCAAAGTACAAGTATATTCAGATTATGATAGGCGGAAGAATCTACTTTGTCTCTCCAGAAGACTGGGTTCCAGAACGTTCCAATGTCATTAGGGAGAAAGTCTCTGGCTCACTTTTAGGAATTCCTAAAGTGCCTGATGGATTCAATATATGGTAGAGGTCAGAAATACACACTGACTGATCTAATCTATAGGATGGGTTTGGACTTTAACTCACGCCATTTTCCACGAGCCCAGAATCCCCATTTTTGTTTATCCTCAGAGGAATAATAACACTTCTCATTGTGAGCACATTCATTGCACTTAGGTGATGGTTCAATAGCGGGGATTATATTATTTTTCAACAAAGTGTTAAGAATGCGGGCTCTCCTCGAAGTTTCTTTGAAAAGCTTTTCGTTCTTGGGGACTTGATATTCTGCCTCATTTCCTTCGTTATCAAAGTAAATGATCACACCCTCGTTCTTATCGAACATATGCAAGTGTGCATTTAACTGTATAAAGTGTTCGGCGGATGGAATCTCCGGTAACGCCGCGACTCTCCTAAACATCATCACTACATCATCTTCGACTCTATCCGCACGTCCAACCAATTTAATATTCCCGGCAACTCCTAGTCCACCATCCACTGGTTTCTCTAACACGCTCAAAGCTCTTTTCTCCATCAAAGCAGATACCATCTGTTTGTGCGTACGTTCGGCGGGATCTTTTCTATCAAAGTAGGCATTTCTAAGACAACCACTCGACTCCTCTACGGAGATTTCAGCTTCATCGACTAAATTAGGATTAAGATCAGCGAAAACTTCTTCTATTACATCATAAACATCAACTTTCGCAGGTGCGTCAGCTGCGGCTCTGTAATTTTCTATACCTACTTTCAATTTATCCCTAACCTTTCCGATGATTTGTTCTTCCATGACTAGTACTTTCAAACCAAATTCGAAATACAATTATAAAAGGTTTTTTACAGATCCCCGCATTTTTTATGATAGTAAGTGGATTCTGGACATCACATCAACTGCTGACTCAATTCCACGAAACTCACACGTTATGTAAATCTGCCAGTCATTGTTTTTTACTTTCGTCGCCTCGGTCTTTGCTTTGCCTTCCACCTGTCAAATCCTAGCCTAGTCGCTGCGAAGACTCCTAGGCTGAAGAAGAAACCAGCAATAAACAAGAACAAAATTGAATGAGTATATAACCCCCATGCAAATCCAATTGCTGCGCTTACGAATTCTGATATTACAAATACCACCCATCTGTCTACCAACGATCAAGGGGCATTGTCAGTCCCTTTAATTGTTTTCTCAGATTAGAAGTGCATGAGTTTCCGGTGCCGTTATATTTATATTTATATTATGGCTAATCAAATTCATGTGCTCGTATATTCTAAGAATTCATGGGGAGGAGGATTAAGAGTTGTCATTGGATGCGTTGGTTCTGCAGCTGACTAATATAGAAAATGGATGGATATATGCGTTCGCCATAGGTATACCATGCGCGGTTTGGGGATATCTTACCTATCTAGAACGTAAGAAGAAAGGAATTACTAGTAGTAGAACCAAGGGACTATCGGGGGAGGCTACTACAAAGGAACTATCTAGTAAAGGAAGTGTGATGGGGGACTAGACGAAGGCACCAAACAGGTCTAAGGAATACGGGCAGTACGATGTCCCGACCATACTTATGAACGGAATGATTAAATTAAAACAAACCAGAGTTGTGTTTTCATCAATAGTAGGGAGTACTTATTATCATCCGGGTTCATGATCAGGTTTCTTAAAAATATCTAAGCTGCAGCGTCTGGGGGGTAGCCCAAATGGAAGCTATGGGATACACAGTGAGAGAGAATACGCATCGTGTAACATGGCTGCACTTTTCAAATCCTTTTCATTGCATTCCTGCTTGTCATCGACTATGAGTATCCTCTTCTTCATGACGTCTCTTATGCTAAACTCTTACGCCACCAGGCCAAGTAAAATCCTGTACTTTCCAGATTATGAACATAGTAGCACGGTATATTTATAAGATATTAGAAGCTGATCAAATTCGTGTATGGCCGACCATATTCTGAGAATTCACGGGGAGGAGGATTAAGTGTTGCCGTTGGATGCGCTACTTCTGCAGCTTAATAATATAGAAAATGGGTACATCCTCACATTCGCTATAAGTATACCATGCGCGGTTTGGGGATATCTTTCTTATCTGAAGCAGGTAAGCGAAGGAAAAAAATTAGAACGATGAAAGCTGTATTTATTTATTCTTTTATTCTTTATTGAAGTATGCATGCGCATAGTTCAATCTGCTTAGATTTCGGCTCGATTGAATCGAATAGAGTCCTGCTGTAACCTTCTTTGGATTCGCGCGTGCTTTCTCGAATTCAAAACTTGTGATTGAAATTTGTGCATCGACGGTGCTAAATATCACGATTTTTCTTATTTCGCAATTCAATCGAAATCGCACCCTCAGATTGACATTTTTCACAAAGAATGGTCTTCGTGTGAAGACTGGGGGCGGGCAATTTCTCCCTGACTATTTTGCGGCTGAGGACTATCGATAGACAAATGCCGTAAATGTGTTTGCATATTATTTGACGATACGTAAAGTTCGGACACGTGGATGCCGAATCTTGGTACCTATGCTCATTGGTAGCATGTATTGATACGCGCGCTGGTCGGTTTCTTTAATTCAGGGTCTGTACGACAATTACTACAATTTAATTCCTACTCTTGTTAATCAAGAGATTGACTCGCTGTACGCCCTTTCTCCGACCTGTGTTATGTCTAGACCAATCTCCTCTTCTCTCGGTGTAACTCTTACGCCACCAGGCCAAATAAAATCCTGTACTTTCCAGATTATGAATGTTATTCCAAATGCCCATGCTGCCGCAGCTGATGCTCCTACAGCATTCACGAGCTCCTGCTTTGGATTTCCAAAGAACCAACCATTATTTGCCGCCGGGTTGATTCTCGTCTCACTAAACAATCCTGTTACGAGGGCTCCTACGACACCACCCATACCGTGAACTGCCCAAGTGTCCAACGCATCATCAACCCTCCTGCGGTTCTTTAGTATTAAGCAATAGAAGCATACCGTCGCACACGCAAATCCCATGATTATGGACGCATAAACACCGATGTAGCCTGACGCAGGCGTAATTGCTACTAGCCCTGCTACTGCACCAGAGCAGGCACCCACAGCACTTGTTTTTCCCGTATGTGCCCAGCTAAGGAACATCCACCACATTGCAGCTACGGCAGTGGCTATATTCGTATTCTGGAAAGCTTCAGTTTCCAAGAAACCTGCAAATCCAGCACTTCCTGGGTTGAAGCCAAACCATCCATACCAAAGTAACGTAGTCCCTAATAGAACAAGTGGAATAGAATGTGGTTCAAAAGGCGCCCTACCATAACCTAATCGCCTGCCCAGAAACATTGCACTCACCAATCCTGCAAACCCTGAGGTAATGTGGATAACTGTCCCTCCAGCAAAGTCTTCTGCACCGAGCGCGTTTAACCATCCTGGATGTGTTCCCTGACTTCCCAACGACCAGTTCCAATGGCCTGCAAAATCATAAACAAAGGTAGTCCAAAGGACAACATGTATCAGGAAAGCACTCATCTTCAGCCTATCTGCATAGCCTGCTATAGCTAATGCAGGAGTAATCGCTGCGAACATTAACTGGAACATGACATATGCTAGGTGTGGAATGCTAGGAGCATAAACATCGGCAGGAGCGTTATGAAAGACATTATTCAGTCCGACAAAGTTAAAGCCGCCAATGAAACCTGGACCGAAACCAGAATCTGGTCCAAACATTATAGAGTAGCCGTAAACTACCCACTGAATGCTAACGATAGCATAAACAAGAAAATTCTGCAGAATCACTGTTAGAGCATGTTTTCTCCTGGTCATCCCGCCATATAAGAAACCTACTCCGCCCGGTGTCATTATCATGACGAAGGATGCTGCAGCATACATGAAAGCAGTATCTCCAGTATCTATGCAAGGTCCGTAAGGAGCAGTAGTATTACCAGGAGGGGTCTGTGGTTTGGCACAATGGTACTCTGAGGTTTTAACTGGGTTTGCAAGCCCGCTAAGGGGTGAAAAATGCGCCACACCTATGCAATAAGGTATCGGTGCCAAGGTATGATTTTTAGGGTTGGGTGCACAGTAAGGCTGGGGTGGAGCGCCGGCCAGAGGGCTGGTGGAGAGGCCGGACTGACCGAGTGCGGTATGCTCGCCAATAGCAAAGATGCCTGAAGTTGCAACTAGAATTCCAGCTGTGAGAAATATAATAGTCCATTTATGGACTAGGACAGTAGACTTGTGTCTTCCAAAAAAGGATAACGACATTAAATTCATCGTCAAGCAAATAACCAGCCAGCTTATGTATAAAAAGTTTTTTATGATTTAAGGTGTTTTTTATGATAGTATGCTAATCATTGAAATCTATAGTCATCTAGCAGATTTATAAGACTCGAACAGGAACTGCATTTCATTTTCATTTGTTGTCCCTGCATATATTTTTCAATCACTTCAGTAGATACATGTCTCGCGGTATCATTATAAATTTATGGAGACCATAGCATCACCCTTGGTGATGGGTGATTGACTGACAGAGAGACTCCCACTAACGTTATGATTGTGTCTTATTGCCTGCCGTGTAAAAAACTTACAAATTTCGTTGATTAGAATTCTTCCTGGTACAATTAACCCTAGTTCCAGGTTTCAGTAGCTCTCCTTTCGTTTCTCTTTTGTAAAGATATCAAACGTAATCACCTAATACACTAATTATAGATGGGAATATTCAGTTCAGGGATGTTACGTCTTAGTTGCTGGAAACCTACAACTGAAAGATTTAAGAGGGAGTCCAACTCAAACGCTCTCTTAGATTCGGATATTAAACCGGAAAAAGATGAAGTTTGCTGCACCCTAATCCTCAATAAACCACCTTAAGGTCATCGAAGTAAACATTTGTATCGCCTTATGTCCACAAACCTATTGGGCCTCTGCTCAAGTAGTTCTGATCATTCCTTTGTAAGAGACGCACATTGTCCAAATAACCTGCAATACCTTGGGTGGCTACGTCAGCTCTGATGCTATGCCATTGACCAATTGTTATATTAGCCTGTTTATCTTGCGTACACAATGGGGAATCTAGAAATTCACGTTAGATATTGTTCTTATTGGGAACTTCGTTGATTAGAATTATGTCTAGTACAAGGACCTCTGAGTCCTGTTTGCTTGTTTCATTGCTCTGTTTTCTTTCCTGTTTTGCAAAAATATCTTAACGTAATATCTAGACACCCCACAAACATATGGTGGTGATCAACTTATAGTTGGCGGGTCTTGATTCCGGGTAAGAGGTACCCGGGATACAGTAAGGAACTCAACTTTAACATTGTCCTACTCGGATTTCAAAAAAGAATAGGTAGAGGTGAGCTGTACTGTTATCCTCAGTAACTCACGTTAAGGTCATCGAAGTAAACATTTGAATCGCCACTTGTCCACATGCCTATTTGGCCTC
>JBPYDP010000007.1:0-42100 GCA_051985775.1 Candidatus Nitrosopolaris sp.
TGGTGAATATGCTTGAATTCGACCCACTGAATAATTTCCATTTGCATGGAGATATGTTTCACTACATACCTGTCGGAACAAATGAAAAGCCTACCATGTATACAGATATCGTCTCATTAATGCAAGGGGATAGAGGGATTTTGGAATTTACCTATCATTACCCAGGAGAATTTATGTTCCATGCACACAAAAATGAGTTTACCAGACTTGGTTGGCAGGGGTTTTTCAATGTAACAAATGCAGTACCAACACCAACAGCTCCAATAGCAACAACTAGTCCATCTCTAACTTCATTAGCAGGTGGTTCAGTTTCACCTCAAGAATTGCCCATTAAGAATTGAACAGTCAAAACGCATCTTTTATCCTGTTATCGATGTAAAAAATGATGATTGGGGAAACTCAACTTCATTTTATAAGCTCAATTGTTATTTTATTGGCTGCAGCCGTTCCCATTTATCTCACAACAAAAGTGAGTGGCGAGCTAAAGAGACTGACTGCATTACTCTCTATTTTTATATTTATACATGCAATATATCAAATAGCTAGCTTTTATGATCTTAAAGTATTAGCAGATAATGTATTCGAACCACTTTCTGCGGCGGTATTAATATATTTTGGACTTAACTATTATGGTCAAGCCAGGACAAAGAAAGATACCAGCATAAAAAATATGGTTGTAGCATGGAGCCCTGCAACTTTAGTTCTTGTTATGAATGGCTTTACAATACTTCTACTGTTAGTTGCAATGAGCTTATTTGTGTGGTTAGCAGCAACTCATTCAAAGAAAATTAGAAGCTTTCAATTTCAGCTCTCTATGTTCATATTAATCTGGATATCAGGAGAGCTAGTCAGTATGCTCCAAAACAGAGGAATTGCTGTAATTACATCTCTGCCGTACATCGGAGAGGAGATACATGTTGTATCGATGATCTTCTTTACTGGCATGTTATGGCTAAGATATTATTATTCTGAAAGAAGTGGCAAGAAGATGGTTGAGGGCTTGGACGCTAAGTATGTCTGAATCTACCAGTAAGACTTCGTGACTGTTGTGGGGTCAAGCTTGGTAAACTGACCAGTTGGGCATTAGAATTATGCAGGGGCGGGAAGTGTAAATATACTACCTTATTTTACGGAATTAAGCCGTAGCAACCCGTTCGAGTGAAGAAAAAGAAGTAGAAAGTAAGAATGTATACGAAAGTAATGACCATACTTTAACAGTTTTGTACAGGCCCCTCTAGACTTACCGAAACTTGAGGATAAAAAATAAGACTGGCCCAGAATCAACAGCTAATGCAAAATGGTTGCGTTTAGACCAGATAAAACGGTGGGAGGCAAACCGAGCTTATCTCAGGCCTAAGATCTAATAGCCTGGACTTGAAGCTGGCGGCGGTGATGATCCACTCGACGCACCTGAAGCACCTGATGAGGATCCAGTTGAGCCGGTTGAAGTACTGTTACTTGTCGAGTTACTTCCGGCTGTCTTGTTTCCTGAAGCAGTGCCCTGTGCAAACGTGGACGATGTAGCAAAACTCAATGAAGTTATAATGCCCACAGCTAGGACTGCTACTACAAGCAAGCAGCCAAATTGAAGTATTTTTTCCATAAAACCTAACCTATTCGCAGTTTATATATAGATTGTTATCACAATTTTTATAGTAGGAATATTCTGAAGAATTCGAGCTTTCGTAAGGTTTTTAGACTCATATTCATTCCCCAAGGAATTTTCTATTTTTTTTACTAAAAGAATTCGTTCATCTAGATAGAATGTCAAATAGTTCTTATCGAAGGTTGATAGCACTTGGGACTTTGTTTGTGATGTTGACTAAGAAATGCTAATTACCTTAGATTGATTAGTCCTAAAAGGAAAGGATTTTCCCATTTAGGGCAACATACTACTTTATTACTACAATTGGTAACTGATATATACTTTAATGCCGATCATTGATAGAGCAATAGTCAACCACGAGAATACATCTTCGGGGGGCATGGGCTCACATACCCCCATTTCATACTGGAAGTCAAGTTGGGCCTGTGCAAGTATGTGTGGCCGGATTGATTTAGGAACTCCATTTCTAAGATTTAAAATTCAATGCTATATTTTAGGATGACTTCTTGCTTCCAATCCTACAACCTCTAAAATTCATCGATTTCATGTTGAAAGAGATAGAAAGGAATCCTATAGCTGGTATGTCGATAACATAAAATATTCGATCGTAAATGGTCAATTCAAATCAATTCACCTTGATAAACAACCAATAATAGATCTCATTAGACACAACGGACGCCTGAAAGTTCGGCGAGTGAATGAAACGAACTATAACTTTAAACAGGCGTCCTAAACTATCTATGATATTAGTAATATTATATTTTTTGATTATACCCCTATGTAGAAACCATCAATTATTAGAGTTAGGGTGGTGTTATTTTTTATTTTTGACTTTTGATTCAGTGTCGAGAATAAAGAATCACTTTGGGTGTACTTATATACAACATATAGCGTGGCCTCCTTGAAGTAGGCTATTGTAGCAATTGCTGTTCCCAGCTTTCCATACCTAGTTCAGCCACTTACCTCTTTCCGGGTGGCAAGAAAATATCAAACCAAGAAAATTTAATTGGCGTTAGGTGTTGCAGATATTGAAACCTCATAGGTTGTGTGGATTTAACAAGTTTTGCTTGCAATTAAACCAATTCTTGTGTCCTGCTTTACTCTAACAATGAACGGTCTCGCTCCGCGAACACAGGCCAATTTACCTAAGTTAGCTTACCCCCACGTGAGTGTTAGAAAGGGGAAGTTTGAACCAATAGCAAATTTAACGGTTTTAGGAATTCTGAAATCGAGGTCGTAGAGCTAAAACCTGAGATCGACTCCGTTCTTCATTGGTAGACATCTTTATTTTTCTTGTCTTTATCCTGATCAAGGTTTTGTTTTTGTATTTCGTCCGCAGACGGAATATGCCCGAACTGTCTTTCAAAAGCATTGACCTGAGCAGTCAACCATTGGACTATCGACTTAGCCTGGAACGGATCGATTATAAGCCTACATTCAAGTGTCCTGTTCACCTTTGGTGGTGCGGTCATATTGGGTGATGCAAGGGCTTCTCCTACTTCAAACTGCTCCGAGTATACGATTACTTCGAAATGCATGCCAAGTGGCATGCCATACACACCACCAACATTGATAGTTCTAAAATTGGTATGTTGCCTTACTTCTATTTCAGGTGTTTTGTTACTGTTCATTTGCGCTGATAAGTCCGATACCTATATGATTCTTGTCAGACCAGATGAGGGGTTACAACTCGAAGACAGGTACATGGCAGACTCAAAACAATACTTCCTTGAAATTATTGTCTGGGTTGACATCAGTTGAGGTCAGTATCGTTGCAGATTGAAGAGGCTGTTTCCCTAATTGTCCCCGTATATCGTGGTAAAAAAGAGTCCAATCAAGATTTGAGGATGATGACGCAATATTCACATGTGGGCCTTCAATTTTCAATCAGGTCGAACTCCTTATCCAATCTATAAATGGTCAAGTTCAAAGTTTAGTTTACGTTCCGTGTTTATCAATGTATGATGCAAGGTCCTCAGCCCTTGTCACATTATGCCCATTTACTGCAATTATCATGTCCCCTCATGTCGCTGGTAATATTGGTCGATGCTTGCACCGCGATACCTGTGGGCCCACCCCTCTGCAACGCATTTACTAAAACGCCGGTCGAGTTTGATGTAATCTATTTGTAGTCCTCTGCAACCGGCGAAGTGTCGTTTGCAAGTCCCAAGTACTGAGGCGGGTAGTTTCCTTTGTTTATTAAAGTATGGACGATTCGAGGTAATGTGTTAGAAGAAATGGCAAATCCTATCCCATTATAGTTTGCCGTATTAATTCCAAATACTTGTCCTAGCATGTTAAGCAACAGTCCTCCGGAATTTCCTGGATTTATTGGAGATCGGTCTGAATCCCGTCAGGTAGTGAAGATGCCAGCCAGGGAAAATGCAGTCTCAAGAATTGTTGAATAGGGTTGCCCTCCGGTATCAACCTCCCAACTTGGCTAACGGTTCCTCTAGTCATTGTGTAGTCGAGCCCGAAGGCACTGCCTATTGAAATAACTGTTTGGCTTATTTTTGAGGTCAGATGAATTTCAACTCAGCAACAGAGTAGCAAGATCAGTTTGCCTTTGGCGAGTTACATTTTCAACTACCTTTAGCGCAGCATGGTCATTCAGGGGGTCTTTCTTTCCCGACAACTCTTGCTTCCATTCCCAAAGGGAATGTTGAGGGTCTTAGAATTACTTGTAACAAGACTACTGGTAATCAAGGGCCATTCAGTTTCTGATATGAACCATGAACCCAGCACTGTAATGTTCTGGCTTTTAGGGGAAATCAATGTTGGTAAAGGAAGGGTTCTAGTTATAGATACTAGTGAATTTTGAAACCCTGGTTTATCGAGTCAGTCCACGAATTTAACAATAAATCGCCTATGGAGACGTTGGAATTATGTCCTACATTAGGTAGGAGTAGCTTGTAATACCATCCTTGATTGGTAAACTACCTACTCCTCGAATTCATAATTTAAAAGAAGGGAGGTATTTGTAACTCTATTGGTAGCAAATGCATTCGAATTGCGGTACGATTGAAAAAAAAATAATAATAAGATGAAAATAAATAGGGACATAAGCTGTATTATCTTTCTATATACATTTGACGCCTAGGGAGCTTTAATAATTCTAGAACGACTCCAACATCAAGTATATCATTGGATATTCCCCCACCTTTAGTTTTCTAAATTTGTGATAATCAATTCCTCAACTCATCCAAGATATCAAGATCAAAACGAGCGTCGTGATAACGGCATTGGCACGTACGCATTGTGATACGTAAAAATGTACTCTTTCCTCCTTGTCCGTACAAACGGATTAGCAATCCTAAACTAGAACATCAAGGTCTTGAACCCACATTCAATTTGTTGCTGATCATTAACAAGTGCAGGCAGGTTGCCTTACTTGCGGGCTTTAACTACTGCCTATTTCGATGGTAGAACAAATAGTTGAAGTGCATTCGACGAACGAACCACACTACTTTTATATAGAAATGAACAGACGTAATCGATGGCATTGACCATTAACAATTATATCTTTCGCTTCAAATGAGCTATCTGTGATTGAAGATGGATAGTAATATTGGATTGAAGCGTATAAGGATTGTACTCTTCGGCATATTATTTACTTTAGTTGTTCTTGCTCCATTTTCTGTTCCGTTGGCTGAGAGTAAGTCGACTCATCACGGGAAATCGTCGGTCGGGCTCGGGGATAGTTTGACGCCACAGAAAAGCATTGGTGCAACAAATAGTGGCAATGTACAAGTAGGAAATAACACTACAAATAGTAACACCAAATTTATAATGATTAACTTTGATGACTCATACAAAACTCAGGTTCTGTACGCAAAACCCATATTGGACCAATACGGTTTCAAAGCTACCTTTTTTGAAGTCTGCGGCTGGGTAGGCAAAAACGGACAAAGACAAACCTGGCAAGATGTAGCTGGATTGCTGCACGATGGGAACCAGATCGCATCCCATACCATGACTCACGCTCATCTGAACTCTGTGTCGACTAGCAAGCTGTACTATGAGCTTGGGGGGGCCAAACAGTGTTTCGCTAATCACGGTTATCCTGTTCCGATGTTTGGTTACCCAGACAATTTAGGATCTGACAACAAAACTGTCGTTAACGTCGTATCCAAATACTATGACGTAGCAAGAACAGGTAGTGATCCTCTCATGTTCTTGGACTGCAGGGGATATCCCAAACATCCTCAAGCGGACTGCAGTACATATTCCGCGAATGGTGAGTTAAACTATGTTAACCCATATGATATCAGGAGTCAAAGTTTCGACCATATACACAGTAATGCTGAATTGTCACAACAGCAGCTTTATCAGCAGTTCGTTCAAAGAGTCAATAGTCAGATCCCATTCAATAAGAATGGGGTTATAAATGCAATACCAATAATAACATATCACAATCTCACTTATAGTAACAGTGCATACAATCTATTGCCTTCTACAATAATGGTACCATTATTTGCCCAGATGATGAAGTATTTGCATGACAATGGATTTAAAGTGTTAACCATGGATCAACTTGGTTATAACGCAGCGACGAATGTTTTTTACATTAAGCAATCTCCACCGGCACCGACTGGTAACGTTAAACCAGTCCAAGCTCCTTCTGATACTGGTAAGTCCGTGTAGATTCAATTGGAAACTGATTGCACCCTTATGACTCATCGGAAAAGGTTTTAACAATGTGTAAAAGTCTTCCGATATTTGTATTGGCCACAGCCTCTTGACGTCACCACCATGATGACATCGCGACGAACTATGGTCGCAGGTTTACCAACCTGTGTGGGTCAAAATCGGTCCTCTTCGTTAGTTACATCCAACTGTTGATGAAAGTATATGAGAGAAGTATCAACAAAATATAACCTACCATTTTTTGGGCTGATGATAAGCCATATCAATTATGAAACTGTTTTTATCATGTGTCCTTCTTATGATTATTCTAGTAATAATAACGGCGAATGGCTGCGTGCAAATGAAAGCTTCTGCACAGAGCGCTGATGCTAATAGCAACGGTATCCTAGACAATTTACTGAATAATTCTACCAAAAACACGCAGCTTAAACAGGGATCGGTGAACTCCACACAACCTGAACCTAGGCTGGCTGTTCGTGCCAGCCCCAGCGCGAATGACACTGTAGGAGCAGGAATCGGAACTAACGAGACTACTCCAAATCAAACCCCAGCCAATATTACTGCAACTATAAACTCAGTCATGAGTCCAAAGGCCTTGCTATCTTCAGCAATTGAACAAATTCAAAACAGCACCTCTAAAGGCTTCAGCAACCAAAGTGCTTCCAAATCTAATGCAATAAATTTGAATACTGGCGTGATGCAATTGGCAAATCAGATTATTCCAGCTAAAGATTTTATCCTAATCTTTTTTGGAGATAAAAATTCATTCACCAACGGCAATGTCTATGCTAAGCTTCCGTGTGATAACAAATCCCAGTCCGCCTTGCAGATCCTTCTTAACAATAAGCCTAACTCACTTCTGCCAATCAACGGACTATCTCATCCGGGAGGTACATGTCTGTACAGGGTAGAGTTGTCGAATCGCCAAAATAGTCCTGAAGCCACATCCAGCGGAATGAATAGTACTCACACGAATTCTACGAGTCAGTATTCAAATAATCTTAACAGCACGGCAATTGAACTCTTCAATCCTACTAGCCACCCTGTGGTGCTCCCAAGTACTTCAAGCATAGCCCTATCATTACAGCTTGTTTATGACAGTGGACCTATGAAAGGGCACTGAATTTTCGACCAACAAAAATCAATTCACTCCCCAACTAACCTTAGATCTTGGGATGACTTTTACGAATGGGGCCTCACCCTCCCTCCAAGGATCATTTTTTACCCAGTCAAAATTGTGGTCAAATATTCTGTATAGCTCTCTGAATTCGTCTCCATTTTCAATAAACTCAGCTACGCCCTGGATCAGAACTGCTTTATTGGCGCGTGATGACCTGTAGTAATCAACAATAATTGCTATATTCCTGTTTTGCTGAAGGTTTCTATATTTTCTAGTATTATAATCAGTTGCAAAGTAGATGAAATGATTTACATAGCAGTAGTTGACAGTACTGACATGAGGTATATCTTCGTGTGAAGTGGCAACTCTGCATACTTCATTTTCCTCGAGAAATGATTCCTCGGTTCTCTCTAGCATAATCGGAACAGTGCTTTTGACCAAGCTATCTATCGAACCATTTTACGGGATAAAAACTTTTGGTAAGATAGCCTCCAGATGGGAGGCGGCGAGTTTGCTGAAATTGACCTTTGAACCGGATATTCGTTGCTAGAGTATATTCGTAAAATCCTGCAGTATGTTAGACGGAGACTGAATTTTCTACAAAAAATGTGTGTTAGTTACCTCGTCGTCGCTTTCAGAGAGTATATTTACCCAACAAGCCTACTGAATCATACAACAATGATAAACAGTAGACATATGGCCCTCTTACAAATCTTTTAAAGGCAGAATGGCAAGATTTGACTTGTTAATGCTAATGGGGCTTTCAAAATGATTGCTTTCCTATAAAAAATTTAGTCCACAGATATTTTTTTTTGGTACGATTCTTTCTGACATCTTTAACTTCTAATAGCTTCTGGCGATATCTTTAATTTTTGGCGATCAATGGACAAACACGTCAATTATGATTAAATTCTCAGTCTTGAAATGAGACGCATTAGGATCGAACTGAGGAGCGAGCAATTTTCTTATACTATTATTCCAAACTCTCCGGGATCTAAATCGCGCGCACCTGCATATTGCTAAAATTAGTTTTCTTAGACTAATTGGATACCCAAATGGGTGCAAATAGCCATGCTCATGAAAGCGGTGGCCCAATTCTAAAAAATAGGTGTAATTAGATTTGTTCTTCTGCAGAAAAGGCCTGGTTCCTTCCCAAAGAGAAGTGCTTCTCAGTAAAGCTACCAAATGATCGGCAGTAATGCTATGACATTAGCCATGACGACCAACCACCAATTCCCTCGATAGAACTAAATTCAGTGGCTGACCCTGGGTGATTGCTGGGATGAAAGCAATACTTTCGATTTTGCAATTTCTTTTCTTGCCCTTAATTTGGCCTTATACTTCAGATTACGGGGTTTAGTCCTCAGCCTATATCCACAACATGGGCACCAGAGTCCGTCCCATTTAAGAAATATCTCGCAAACCTGGCATCGTTTTTGTCCAGTGGAATAACGCCCGCTCCCGACTGGTTTTGATGCCTTATGACGAATACAGATACCTTTGCATGTCATTATTTATCAACCGATGCGCTAAATATAGTTTTTATATTATTTAAGCAAATAGCTTGCAAAAAGTATAGGTTGTTGAAAAAGTCGCCACGCCGGGGAAAAAATGGTTAATATTAGGCAAATTAGTTTTTCATTCAGTAATCAATGGAAGAACGCGATTTCTTTGAGGAAGTCTGTTTAATTTCATTGTACGCTACCAAGGCAGTAAAGTTTACTTCCGTAGTCGATTCTAACGGGAAAATGGTCGTTGGTAAATTCAGGAAAGGACAAGCCTTTCAAGGCTCTACAAAGGCATATAGGGTAGGGACTTATGAAAAATGTAAATCAGCATGCACATTCTACAAAGAGACCGTAATCCCATTGCTTAATAATATGGCCTCCCATTGCTGGGTTGACTGGTCTGTAAACAAAGCACATTTCGAAATTGTCGACATAAAACACCAAGTGGACGGAGAATGCGAAATGTTTTTGGCCGCTACCCCTCTTACGCGAACTAAAGATAAATATCTATGTATATATTTGCAAATACCTAGAACTGCCCCTGAAAAGCATCAACAAATAATATCCAAACTTTGTGACGCCATAAAGTAATCAGGACTTACCAAAAACAATTTATTTCATGGCAGCAGTCATTGCTCTAGATGTAATTGATAATCATTAGACATTTATTCGCGGGACTAGGACTAGTCCTGGGACTATTTCTGGTTTATTATTGAGCATCTTACAATTAGTACTAGTAGCACCACTAAGTCGCAAGTGGTAGGAATCTTGCACGTGGTCAGGGGAACTATTACCTTGAAAGACATAGACCACATGAGTAGATTAATGCCTTTTATTTCTGAGTAGCTTTAATATTTTGGATGTCTTTTCAACTTCTGCTCCATATATTTTCTTCATATATTGGAGCCCACTTAAATGATCTTCTGTTGTAAAGGCGCTAACGCCGTCTTCGGCTACTATAATTTTATATCCACTAATGAACGCGTCATAAGCCGTGTGTTGGATGCAAATATGGGTATGAATGCCAGTCATAATCAAAGTGTTAGCACCTTTTTGATTGTACATTTGTCTAATCACTTTTTTTAAAGAAGTTCCATCAAATGAGCTATATCTCCTTTTGAAAATGATTAAGTCATTTCCGACAGGCTGCAAATCGTCGATGACTCTTGATCCGAATGTACCTTTCATTGCGTGCCTGCCCCATAAGTCAAGCTCATATCCATCGGTAGTCAAATGCTGATCATTGCAGTATACTATTGGAATATTCCTCTGTCTTGAGTAATCTACTAGCTGTTTTACTTTCGAAATTATTTTTGAAGCGTGATCGAATTTTAGGGCGCCGTAAATAAAGTCATTTAACATATCATTCACTAGAACAGCATATCTTTTCTCCTGTTTTGAATCATCTTGCTGGGTATGGATTTTTTTTAGCATTGGCGATTGCATTGATAACACAGTAAGAGTATAAATAATGTCTTCGAAAGGGGGCCATAATTTATACGCCTGGCTCTCGAAAGAAATCAGCCATAAATCAGGAAAATTCGATTAGGTCCAAGGAATCTTTGACTATTTAAGCACAGGCCAAGGCTACAGTACTTCATGGGGATGATATCTCTAGCTATAACTTAAAGCTTTTCGCTGAAGTAAATCAGAAGGCTTCTTGGCGTAACATCTACTTCGAAGTATTACGAGGGTAAAGTCTCTCGTCGGTCTTGATTGAACAAATTTATCATGGGACTTGAGAAGCGAAATTGTTCACTATTCGGACTAATATCAATCGGCTGGGTTTATTCCCCTCTAATACTTGCAGAATGTCCCTTCTTTCTTTGGATAGCCGTTAGGGTCATCTCATTCTACTCGAGGATAAACCGCGCATTAGCGTGGAAAAACCTATCTGTTCTAAAAACCAGCTCAATTAAACCATTTCCGCACCACAGAAGTGATGTTCTTATATTTTGGGTTTTTTCGCCTTATATCAAAAGCTTTAAGATAACTTGAAATTACATTATACTATCTTAACTTAAGTTTAATACGTAGAATGACTTTGTTCATTGTAACATAATATTTCTGCGAACTGGATATCAGAACCCTTGCTCAACATGATGTAGATTGGAAAAAGCGATCAACAGAAGCCAACTACACAAAGTGTGCAAGGAGGTTTTGTCATTCAACAAATGCGTGATATTTGCTGCTATTTTGGATTCTTATGGGAAGCTTTTAGTTGCCGACTGGAGTGTCGCTAAGCGTAAATATGAAAATGAATGCAAAGGTTCACTATTCTATCACGATCATGTACTTCCGGCTATAACAAGTATGACCAGTAATGGTAGAGAAAGCGCCATTAGTAAAGTATGCCCGAAAATTCATTCCCAGATGCTGAAAGTGGGACCTAGGAATAGGATATCTGTCGCGCACTTGGATGGAAACTCAAACTATTGTCATTTTTTAGTGGTATACTGGAGGGTATAGCCGAACGAGTGTTAAACAGATTAATATTTCACGAATAAAAATAAATTATCATAAACACTCAATGAGTCGTGTTGGTTCAGAAAGGCGCATCTTTAACTGTAGGCATATTAATTTTTAATCAAGTGGAAGTTTTGGATGTCGCAGGGCCTTTCGAGGTATTTTCAGTAACACGTTTGAACGAAAGCCTTCGGCAAGATGAACCATCCCCATTTCGAGTGTTGTTAGTATCTGAAAAAAAAGAGACTATAGGTGCTGTCGGGGGTTTACGTTTAGTGCCAGATGTCTCAATCACCGAATGTCCTCAATTGAATCTTCTAATTATTCCCGGAGGGTGGGGCACCCGTAGGGAAATAGAAAATGAAAAACTTCTCGGATGGATCGCTGACCGTGCATTTACAACAGGTCTAGTTGCATCAGTATGCACTGGTTCTAGTTTACTTGGAAAAGCTGGACTTCTGGATGGACATGAAGCGACTACCCACTGGCTTGCTTTTGGTTTTCTAAAGAAAGCTGCTCCAAAGGCCAAAATCCAATCTAATGTTAGATTTACCTTACAGCGACCTATCTTTACTTCTGCAGGGATATCATCAGGGATCGATCTCGCTTTAAGAATCGTTAGCCAATATTTTGGAGTTGACATTGGCGTCGCTACAGCACGCTACATGGAATACCCGTACCCTTTCGATGCCAACCGTGTTTGGAAGAGCTAACGATATACTTTAGAATGCAAATTCGTCTGTAGACAATAGCGATCACAAGCCTAATACTACTACTAAGGAGGATACAAGGCGTGTCTATCTCGGTTTGCTTAACGTAGAGTTAATAAATATTTGAAACTAGAATAAGCTCTATGTTCCAGATTTGCACATTCATATGGTATAATCATGATTGCAGAACTAGTATTTGTGGTTGCACATCAATCATTAAATCTTAGCGGCCATCCCCCTCTAAAAAGATATCCGAAAGGGAAGCCCACCAACGTAAAACCAGAGGTAGACACATAGGCGGTAGCAGCGCCAGTTAGAACAAATAAAGGTGATCACAAATTTGAATGATTGGCACGAGACTCAACCAGTCATAAATCCTCATGGATCAGTAGAAGGATCCATCCCCATTTGGTTCAAGGTTTGAGGCTAACACATTATTTCACATTTCGATCGCTCTGGATTATTCCAAAAGTAATACCCTCTGGGTCCTGGCAAATAGCCAAATATCCAATGCCCGCTATGGGTACCTTGGGACTTAAAACTTTGCCTCCTCCTTTCTGGATTTTTTCTGAAAAATCATCAATAGACGGAACATCGATGGTGTTTGTCATTTTTGCTGCTTGGGTTCCTCCATGTTGATTCCTTTTCAGAGCAAGTCCGCCATTAATTCCTGGTGAGCTATCACTACCTGTCTTGACCAACCAGTAGTCTTGAGGTCCATCCCATTTGGTAAATTCCCACCCAAATACCTCCTTGTAAAACTTAATTTCTCGGTCTGGTTCACCTGTGACTATTTCAAAATGAATCACTCTTGGCATGAAGGTACACGTCAAAAGAGCAATAATTTAAGGTTGCTGTTTGCTCTGCCAAGCTGTAACTTGAGACAAAGAATCAATTTGTAGCTATTACTGAGACAATAACCGCTAATATTAGGTCAAACATTAGAGAATTTTGAATATCAGTAATACGACCAAGTTTCAGATGGAAGATTTTGCGAATTCATCTCCTTTGGATATGAGTCCCAACACTATGGCATAACTCATGACTCAATCGTAATGTCACGCGTAAAAAGTCGAGCCTCCTTTCTGACCTGAATCTAATCCATCTTCTTGTTAAGGACTTTCAGGGCTGTTTGAGAGGTAATAATTGTAATAAAACCATTTCTGTACCGGCCTCGTATTCTCTCATGCTGACTTTAAACGTGGGCTCTTGAACCACTCGCTCCGATCGCCCTCGAAATATTCGCCATCGCCTTTGGGAGGTCTTTTAACATGTCTTCAGGCGATGTGATCATATTTGGACCAAAAGGTTTGCTACTGGATCACGAATTCTTTCTTCAATCGATTCGGATTTCGTTCACTTATCTGCTTTATAATTTTTCCACATAATCCATGTTCTTTCGCGATTAAGGAATGAAAAGCATACTGCAGAAATGCCTATCTCGGTCCTTGGATTATCATCCCTTGACAGATTTTTAGATATTTATATCTCCGGCTCTACATATCGTGACAGCAGCTGCAGAAGAAACCTCTGAATATGATTTGGGTCCTCAAGATTGCCTCCAACTCATGCCCCCACCCGCAATTGTGCCATCCGTCAAGGCAAGTTATCTGGCTTCAATGCTTTGGCCAGCTATCAAATATCGGCTCTAATTGTGTTCAAGTTCCGGTGGTTCCAAGGCCCTCTCCCTCCAGATTATTATGAAAGATAATGCAATAAAAGCTAATTCAAAGACCTCTGTCACAATACTCATAGAATTTATCGGTAACGACCTGCCATGTGTAATCGGATTTGGTGCCCTCGTAATTCCCCAGAGTATGATCAACAAAATCGTCCCTCCAATTCCGGTATAATACCACCTTGTACCCCAACGTTTCACCATCGGTACAGCCCAAAATAACTGAATTAGACCAGAAATGAGGAAAAATATCCCTATTTCACTGACTCCTCTTCCTATGCCGTTGGAAAATAGAACTAGGTGCAATATCCCGGCTATTGCTGTTGCAGCACCAGCAGCATAATAATAGTAAGGACTTAGTGCTGATCCTATTTGCTTATTTTTCATTTTCATTTTGATAAACGCCTCCGCTCTTATGGCAGTGATTATTTACATCCTATTTAGTAATTACTAAAATCTGATAACTCCTACAGGATTGATTATGTCTGCCTTTAGCTCCTTTACGATATTCGACTCCCACTTCGTCTCTGGCTCATCTGGACCCACAAGCATTCAAGCAGAAATAACGGTCTCAACTTGCAAGCAACCACTTCGATTGCAATTTGTTGAGGATGGGACAATAAATTTCTCGTGGTCAACTGACCTACAGTATAAATGGCTGGAATCCGTCCTCTCGGCAAGCAGCGATAGAAGCATTGAACGAATGGGGATCCAAGATAAACGGTCTACAATTAAAGCAAATCTTAAACACGAAGGATTCGGATATATCAGTAAACTTACAAGCAGAAGGGAGTCAAAATGGCCATCATTCAGATGGTATCTGTTCTATTGTTGGTAGTGGGCACCTGTTTAATGAGATAATGGGAGAGACCCAGATTACGCCAAAGGATGGTTTGATAGACAAAGCACAAATAACTTTGGCGAGAACGGAATTTGGCTCACCACTTGACCATCCTCAACTTAAACAGATCGCGGTCCTTGAAATCGGTCACGCTTCGGGGGGTTAGGCCATGCAATCGGAGACGTTATGGCCCCTGCAGGATTCCATCTTAAAGTGTGATTTCAACGCTGTTCTGCTGGCTAATAACTGGAAATTTGAATGTTCAAGCATCTCGACCCAACCTCCGCATTCAAACCATATCACGTGTCAGTTTTATTGTACTGTTTGCATGTAAGCAGAAAGACAATTGTGATAAGCTTACTTTGGGCCCTGGCACCTAGAGCGTTTCACCCCTTATTTCGTACTGTTTGCCAATTTGAATATATAGTCTTATGCGTATTGTACTGGTATGTTCATAATCGCTCTTGAATTTGGGTTCATGTATTTCTCAGGTTCAGCTACGCATGACTCAGTGCGGCCTTTTACTATTTTCTGCAATTCTATGATTTTGGGGTTTTCAATGACAGAATGTCAAGTGTTGAAGGAAATGAGAGACCCTTGGACTACTCTTAGGCTTCAAGGAGACGATATTTGATGAACAACCTGGTCGACAACTACGGCAGAATTGGCAGGAAATTGAGAATTTCCGTTACGGACAGGTGTAATATGCAATGTGTATATTGCATGCCACAAAATTTTTCGGAGTGGTTCCAGCAAGAACACATTTTGACATTTGACGAAATCCATAGGCTCGTCAGTATTTTCAGCACGTTAGGTGTTAACAGAATACGAATCACCGGAGGTGAACCGCTGGTTAGGCCTAGAGTAGAATATTTAGTAAGTAGACTATCATCTATCAATGAGATCAGGAGCATTAGTATGACTACAAATGGCCTTTTGCTTGGAGATAAGGTGATGATATTGAAAGAAGCGGGACTGTCCAGTGTTAATATTAGTCTAGACACGTTCAGCGAAGAGAGGTTCGAAAAAATGGGCGGTAGACGAGGATACGATAGGGTTATGAAAGCAATCAGACTGGCGGATGCCATAGGTTTGAAAGTGAAGATAAACACTGTAATAGTGAGAGGATGGAACGATGATGAAATTGCAAACTTTGCTAGGTTCGCTAGATACACAGGTATAACTGTGCGATTTATAGAATTCATGCCACTTGATGGGTCTGGAATTTGGAAGCCTGAATTAATAGTATCCAAGACCGAAACAATTAAACGAATTGGCAGTCAAGTAAAGGAGCTCATACCTATAGCCACCATCAATACCTCAGAACCGGCAGCTCTCTATTCTTTTACTGATGGTATTGGAAAGGTCGGATTTATCTCCTCCATGACCGAACCATTTTGCTCGAACTGTGATCGAATCAGGATAAGTTCTGATGGAAAACTCCTTACTTGTCTTTATGAAGAATTCGGGCATGACCTAAAAAAAATGCTCAGAGACGGCCGTTCAGACCAGAACATTGCGAAATATATCCAAGATTGCATGGAGAAAAAGCCTGAAGGCATCATTAAGATTATAAGAACGGAATCGCTGAAGCCCACTCTAAATTATATGCATAAAATAGGTGGCTAAATTTATTTATCCTCTAGCTCTTATAGTAAGAAAAATATACTGCTCTGAACATATATGGAAGTGGTAGAGCCGGTATGACCGTAGCTTCTGATCTAATGACAACAAACGTTGTAGCTGCCAGAGAAAGTACATCGGGTACTGAAATAAGTACCAGGCTGCTAATCGGTGAATTCAATGGTGTGCCAGTAATTGACGATAACATTAGAGTTGTAGGGATTGTTACTGCAGCTGATATCCTGCGTGCTGTACGGGAAGGTAAGAATCTTGATGGTCTTCACGCCACTGACCTTATGACGAAAGAACCAATCGTGGTAAATAGCAATACCTCAATCGATGAAATCATCGACATTATGCTCCAAAAGGTAATCGTCCTAGTTCCTGTTGTTGACAGGGATAATAAGCTGATTGGCGTTGTAGCAAGGCTCGATATATTGAGAGAAAAGTTAAATGAAAAGTTCGTAACTATTGGCAATAAAAGGAAATTCTAACACGCTAGATTACAGTTCCCGCCCAAAAAATTCTACGAATTTACTGGTCTAGTTTGGTGTTTTTTAGATATAGTATTAACCAACAGATATTCTCTTGCTAACTCTTGGTTAACGCGACCATGTTTTATGCGGTCAAGCCAACTGCATGCAAAAAACTGAATAGATAAGGTCTAGCCTCCTACCCCAGTACCAAAACAATTGTTCCACATGGTATGGAGGGTCCCTATCTTTTAGCTGCTATTTGTCGGTTGTGCTTTATTAGAACCAAGTAATTAATAATGTTTTCTATTATCAATTATGATTTCTGATTTTGAAACATATAATATCTATAAAAAATAATCTCAGAACCTGAAATAAGTAAAATCTGTGAATTTTGAAGCCTGCGAGGGCCTAATAAACCTTGGAATCGGCTTTTATTTTCGTATTTTCAATCCGGTATTGTTCGGTTTTGGATAAGAAATTGCAGATCAATCTGAGTTTAAAAACTAGACCTCAGTTTGCTTCGAGGCTCAGATTGGCAGATGGATATCTGAAATCCCTTCCTGTGTTATGGTGTAGTATACATGTTTGTCATTACGTGGCTGTTTTAGGACGGCCCTGAACAGATGTTTCTCCGATTTTACGATCTTGAGCATCAATTTCATATGTGTATACAATGAAACCGACCCGCCCATGAGTTCTCTTCCGAAATTATCTTGAAAAAGTTTGTCTTCACGAGTTTGCTTCGAAACATAAGTTCCGCCAGAAAAATCCGTGATGCTACGAATCATGTTTGTTATTACAACCGGACAGCCAAGATTGATTGCTACAAGTGATAACTTGTGCAAATGGTTCATTAAAGCAAGATGTCTTGCAATTCCGTGGTGATCGACCGTAAATAGTGATGCTACACCATCTACGATTAAAAGCCTGGGATTAATCTCTACAATCTTTTCGATTGAACGTATCTGGTCTGTGGAAGATAATGGCCTTACAACTAATATCTTGTCTAGTATTTCATTTTTACTTTCATTTGCGATCTCGGTGATCCTTTCAGGCCTGAATGTTCCACTTGTATCCACGAATACTATCGCAATGTCGTCGATGTCCTCAAACAACTTGGCATTTCTCCCACAAAGTGTGAAACATAGTTGTGTCTTTCCTGACCCGCCTTCCCCATAGAAATCTGTAACCATTCCAGCATGCACTCCTCCACCTAAGAGAAAGTCGATGGCTTTACACCCAGTAGGCAAAACATGCAACAATTGACATTAACGGTCATACTTAATATAAGCAGATTTGGGTTGTTCAAGGAAAGGGGGAACCTTTTTATTCTAGCCTCGCTTCTTTGAAATTCCAAGTGATAAGTTGAATTTGTCGTCTTCACCCTCTTCTCAACAACCAAAGAGACCATTGTCTACTTTGCAGCGCGCTGTTAATAGAAAGGTTGCGGTAAGGTTGAAGAGCGAGATCGAATATCGAGGCAGAATGAGCAATGTTGATTCGTATATGAATCTAATATTACTGAATGCTGAAGAGTTCGACGGAGCTGATGTCTTGGCAAATTATGGTAAGGTAGTAATCAGAGGAAATAATGTTCTTTTCATTAAACTTGAAAAAGAATTCTAAACGCCAAAGCTAAAGGTTCTTACTCCGGATTCTTATGGTGCGCAGAACCATTTTTACCTCCGAAAGCGTGACAGAGGGGCATCCAGACAAGATATGTGATCAGATATCTGATTCACTTTTAGATGAATTCATTAGACTGGACCCTGATTCCAGAGTTGCAGTCGAGGCGATGACCACGACGGGTATAGTATTCGTCGCTGGAGAAGTCACTTCCAGAGGGAAATTTGATCAACAACACATCATTCGCAAGACGATAAAGGAAATTGGGTACGATCAGCCTCAATACGGGTTCGATTCTGAGACTTGCTCCGTATTAGTGTCAATTCACGAACAAAGTCCTGATATATCCATGGGTATCGGAAAAAACGGTTCCATGGAGCAGGGGGCAGGAGATCAAGGTTTGATGTTTGGTTATGCCACGAACGAGACTCCCGAGCTAATGCCTCTTCCTATTTCCGTTGCACATAAACTAACTATGAAACTTTCAAATGTAAGGAAGAAAAAAGAACTTGACTGGGTCTGGCCTGATGGCAAATCACAAGTTTCAGTTGTTTATGAGGATAATAAGCCGATTAGAATAGAAACTGTCCTCATATCCACACAACACTCCCCTGACGTTCAGCTATCACAATTGAGAGAAGAAATAATTCAAAGAGTAGCTAAACCAGTCTGTGGTGATTGGGTCGACAGCACCACGAAGTTCCTTGTCAATCCGACGGGTAGGTTTGTGGTTGGTGGCCCTCCAGGAGATACTGGATTAACTGGAAGAAAAGTAATTGCCGATACTTATGGAGGAATGGGAAGACACGGAGGAGGAGCGTTCTCTGGAAAGGATCCCTCCAAGGTAGATAGATCAGCCTGCTATTTAGCAAGATACGTAGCTAAAAATGTTGTTGCGGCAAATTTGGCTCAAAGATGCGAGGTTCAAATAGCATACGCTATTGGAGTTGCAGCACCAGTATCAGTCATGGTGGATACGTTCGGGACAGGAAGGCTCTCTGAAAGTCAAATCGAGGAGAGGGTTAAAAAATACTTTGACATGAGACCTGCTGCTATTATTGATTATCTTGATCTAAAGAAGCCAATTTATAAAAAGACAGCCGCTTACGGGCACTTCGGCAGAAACGAACCAGGATTTACATGGGAAATCACAAATAAAGCTAAGTTGCTAGGATAGTCCAACTGGGAAAGTTGGGGGAGGGATTATGTCTTGACCACCAGGTCCAATCCTACAGTAACAGTCTGATTTAGACCAAATTTGCGATTGAAATACTTCACTATGTTAGCTACGTCTCTTGTTAGGAGCTCTTTGGCATTTGCGTGTTTTGTGCTCACGGCTTGAGGCCAATCGATAATATAAGGCTTTCCTGTTTGCCCGACCAGTACATTATATTCGCTCAGATCGGAATGAATTATGCCACTTTTATAGGCCACTGCGATATTGGCCAATATCTCTCTAAATAATTCATACGGATTATTGATTTTTAGTGAGTTCGCTAACCCAATGGCATTTATTCGATTCATTACGACGCAATGCATCGCGCGATGAAGAGGTTTTGGGACGGAAACGCCTGTGTTCCTCAACCATCGCAATACCTCGACTTCTCTTTTTGCCCCATTTATGCTGACTAACAACCAATGACGCGAATTATCTTCCTGTCTATATGAGAAGGACCTTTTTTTGGTTGTTTCTCTAAAGCTTATCCTTCCGATTCGATACAGTTTCACGGCCAGCTTAGTTCCATTGTTCATTGCTTCGTAAACGTCTGACTCTTTGCCCTTTCCTATGGATTTCCCTATATCGCTCACTACATTTTTATCCGCAAGGAGTCTCAACGCTAATGTATCTAGGCCTGCGCTGAGTATAGAAAAGTCTTGTTCATGCCTACTGATAGCATGAAGGTTCCTTAATCCCCTAAGCCTAAAATCGACGATATCTTCATGTAATTTCGAATAATTGATTATTTGTTGTCTTGTCAGTGACTGGCTGTGTGTAAGTGCAGAAGCCAAAACCTTAAGAATTGTGTAGTCATCCAGTCCAAGATTCTTGACGAAACCGGCTATCGTTTTAATCGATGACAGAGTCAGGGTTGGTTATAGAGATTCAGCTTATATGAACCAAACACAAATAAACTGTTAAATATCAGCCAATATGAATTAAAATTATTATCAAGCAGGCTCACAATATTACACGTATCTGAATGCTATTGACATCACTTGTTTTCGCATTGATCAATACTAGTCGGGAGGACTGGGTGAGGAATGAATGAACCAATAGAAGACTCTACCCACTCCGATGATCTTCAGCTCGCTGAAGAAGAGCAGAGACTACCTGAAAGCGTGTTAGAGAAAATGCGCAAAGGAGACCTAAAGACTGGGTTTACCACAGGTACTTGCGCTGCTGCTGCAACCAAGGCTGCTCTCCTAGCTCTTCTGTCAGATCGTAGACCTAGCAATATTCTAGTTTCACTTCCCAAAGGCAATGAATTGAATGTCGCTATCTCGTGGATAAACAAATTCGAGCAAAGGACTGCGATGGCAGCAGTAATAAAAAATGCAGGTGACGACCCAGATGTCACCCATGGAGCAGAAATATGTTCGACAGTTTCCCTAACTGAAAATGTAGGAACGATTTCAATAGACGGAGGGAAGGGAGTAGGGAGGGTTACAAAACCCGGGATAGGTATTGCTATAGGGATGCCAGCGATCAATCCTGTTCCTTTGAAGATGATAAGTATTGCTATTAATGAGGTCGCAGCCGAATGGTTAAAGCAGGGGGGTGTTAAAATTCTTATATCAGTGCCGCTAGGCGAAGAGATCGCTTTGAAAACGGATAATCCACGTTTAGGCATACATGGTGGCATATCTATTTTGGGGACTACCGGAATAGTGTTACCTTACTCTACAGCTTCATTTGCCGCTGCGATCCGTCAAGCATTGGATGTTGCGAGGGCCATGGGTGATTCATGGGTCGTTTTGACAACAGGGGGTAGAAGCGAAGATTACGCGAAGGAGTTATTCGGAAATATTCTTCCAGAACACTGCTTTGTGCAAATGGGAGATTTTGCAGGTTACTCAATTAAGAGCTGTGTTTCGAAACAAATTCGTAAAGCTACAATAGCTGGATTTGTAGGAAAGCTTACAAAAATGGCTATGGGAATGAAGCAAACTCATGTTCGCGGCTCTCACGTAGACATGGAGTTCATGGCCAAAACTGCTAGGATATGTGCACCAGACATCCAGGAATCCATTATAGACGAGATACGAAGAGCCAATACGGCTCGCCATGTGTCTGAAATAGTAATGGCTAATGAAGTATCCGGGTTCTTTGAAATGATTTGCAAGAAGGTTCACTCACAAATGCAAGAACATTCGAAAGGTGGTTTGCAAATAGAGGTCATTATGTTTGATTTTGACGGTAAAATATGTGGCAAGTTCCCAAATTAAAAACCGGGATGCGTTTAGCTAGCTAATTAATTTACGGATTATTTGAGTTCCTAACTGGTTTATTTCGATCTCCTCTTTTCTCCGAAATGGCCATTAAGAAAGACTTTTAATTTTCTGATTTCTGAAATGATTTGTATTTCATTGACAGAGAGGAGAGCTGTTATAGCCATAACTAAACGTGGGATCGAAATCGCACGTGGAATAGTTGACAAGATGCCTGATGTAGAAGCGTATGCCCCTTCAAAATTTGAAAGTCCAACTACGGGCATAACGAATTGGTTCAATGAACCAACTTCCCGATTAGTCTCGTCTCTCTTTAGTAAGTGTGACGCACTTATTTTCATATTTTCTCTAGGTGCAGCCATTAGGCTGATTGCTCCTTTGGTTGTAGACAAGAAAACGGATCCTGCAATTGTGGTAATCGATGATAGAGCTAATTTTGCTATAAGCGCCCTTTCGGGCCATTTGGGTGGGGCTAATTCGCTTGCTCGTCAAGTATCTACGTTCTTTGAACATTGCAAGCCGGTTGTAACTACAGCTGCAGATGTGAACCAAACTATTGCTGTTGATCTTTTGGGTCAGGAATTTTCGTGGCTCATTGAAAATTTTGATAACGTGACAAAAGTGAGTGCGATGATGGTAAACGAAGAAAGAATAGGCATTTGCCAAGAAGCTGGAGAAAAAAATTGGTGGCAGAATAAGCCTTTGCCCTCCAATGTAGAATTAGTTGGATCCCTACATGATTTGAAGTCTGAGCGTTTTAAGGGGGGGATAGTCATCTCAGATAGATTAATCGAAGATCCGATAATACTCGAGAGATCAGTTATTTTCAGGCCAAAAAGCCTGGTTGTTGGTCTTGGAATTCACAGAGACACAAAGGCTGAAGCTATCGAAAATGGAGTTAGGTGTTCATTCAAAAACCATGGATTGAGCTTTAGATCAATCAGAAATATTGCATCAATTGACAGGGGTACACTAATGCAGGGTTTGAAGCACTTCTCAGAACAACATAAAATTCCGATTGAGGTGTATGATAGACACACTCTCGACGGGGTTGTGGTCCCTAACCCGTCAAATACAGTAAAGAAATTTGAGGGGACTTCAAGTGTATCCGAGGCCTCCTCGATTGTGAGCTCGAATGGAGAGCTCGTGGTCCCAAAACAGAAATACCCCCCTGATCTTACTGTTGCGATCGCCAGGATCAAATTTTAGAAGCATGAAAAACGCCTTACTAATAGTCGACCGTGGGAGCCGAGAACCCGAAGTCCGAGAAGAGTCGAACCAGATTTGTTCCAAAATTAGTGCGGGACGTGGATATTATTACTCAAATTATTGTTTTTTGGAGGTTGTCCCGCATGGAGGAGGGAATTAACAGGTGTGTAGAAAGTGGAGCAGACACCATAACTGTGTCCTCATGATGACACATATTATAATAGAAAGAATCAGATCCTTGAAGAATAAAGATAATATTCAGCACTCTGATCTGGATTGCGACATTTTGGTAATCGGACATGGCAGCTCAGACAAAAACGCTAGAGATGCATCTGATTATGTAGGCAATTCAGTGAAGCCTTTTTATCGTTCCGTTGGATTCTGCTTTCCTGAATTAGACAGACCAGATATATGCCAACGAATTAGTGGGATGTTAATGAACGAACCCAAGGTTCTCATACTGATGCCTTACTTTCTTCACAAAGGAGTTCATGTAAAACGCGATGTTGCTAACGAAGTATCCCAGGCCTTCAAAAAGCATTCTTATGCGAACACGCATATGATTGATCATTTGGGAGTCGACCAGAAGTTAATAGATCTTGTAATCGAACGGGCCGAATGTGCAGAGAAAAATCGAAATGGATTCATCTGATGGTTCATCCGACCTGTCCCAGTCGAGAGTGATGTCAGATAAAGCCTTAGGTATTGAAGACCAGAGCTTTAAAATTATCGATACTGAAGTGGGTCATCATAATTACAGTCCAATCGAATGGCCCATTGTTCGAAGGGTGATTCATGCCACTGCTGACTTTGACTTCGCTCGTGCTGCGAAAATCATCTTTCAAAATGAAGCTCTGTCTTCAGGTTTTGATGCTATCAAACGAGGCTGCACCATAGTGACTGATGTGGAGATGGTCCTGTCGGCCTTAAACAAGAACTCACTAGCTCGGCTAGGCCTCGCTGCTATCTGTCACATCTCTGACAAGGAATTAATTGAAATGTCCCGCATCTTAAATAAGACCCGATCGCAACTTGCAATGAGAATCGCTTCAAATGAGATGAATGGGGGGATAGTTCTAATTGGTAATGCACCGACGGCTCTCTTTGAAACTATCAAGATGATAGACGAAGGGACGACCAAGCCAGCTCTGGTGGTAGGAATTCCTGTAGGTTTTGTATCTGCATCGGAATCAAAACAGGCGCTTTCTGAGACTGGAATCCCATATATTACCAATAAAGGCAGGAAGGGCGGGAGTCCTGTTGCATCTTCAATCATGAACGCAATAATGCTATTAGCTCAGCAATATTCATCGAGGGACTTGACCAAGAAGTGATGCTTCACAAGATGTTATTTTTATATATCAACTAGATGTGATACAAATCTTCATGACAAATGCTGATTTGACTGGATCTGCCAAGGTTAAAGACTTCTTAAGGGAAAAACTGGAAACTCTTGTTAGCTCGAGCTCTGCCCACCAGGCAGCGAAAAAATTACGAAATAGCAGTTCAAGTTCTATGTTAATAGTTGATTCTTCAGGCGACTCAATAGGGATAATTACGGAACGAGATCTCGTTAGAAAGGTCTGCGCTATCCATCAGCGAAGCAGCCAAATAATTGTTAAAAATATAATGTCCTCACCAATTTTCACAGTCGATTTAAATGCGTCATTACAAGACGCGGCCAATGAAATGATTAAACATAAAATCAGACATCTACTCGTATTAGATATGGGTAGGCCATGTGGAATTATTAGCGTCAATGACTTTGCGAGTTATTTGAAGCAAAAAATTGATATGGATGATGTTAACGCCGCGATTCTGGAGAGCTTGCTTAAAATTAGAGAAGTAGAAACTGAATAAATAAATCCCGGTAGACGTAAGAATTAAACTAATTGACTTTGGGGACTCTTGTGAGTGATCGCGCCCTTTATGCCTAATGGCAAGAAAATTTAACTATAAGTAAGTTCGAATAAAATTTGATAAAGATCGATATTTGAAGGAAATTAGAACAGAAGTGGAGATTGACTCTCCGCCCGAAAAGGTTTGGGAGGTGCTAACGGATTTCAGTCATTACAGCGATTGGAATCCGTTTATTCGTGAAATAAGCGGGAGCCTCGTAGAAGGATCAAAGCTTGATATACATATATCCACGTCCAGCATGAAAACTAGAAGATACAGACCTACACTGACTAAAATCGAACCTAATCGTGAGCTGAGATGGCTTGGCAAGGCATTTTTGCCTGGTTTGATTGACGGAGAGCGCATCCTTACTTTAGATAGGCTCGAAAATAATCGAGTTAGACTTATACATCGTGAGCTATTCCGTGGCATAGGAGTATCTATTGCAGGTCGCCGCCTAGATCATGAGATAAAGAGTCGGTTCGAAGAAATGAACAGTGCTTTGAAAAATAAAATTGAACATGAGAACCAACAGTAAGATGGTAAGTTATTCAGTAATTAGAGTGGCTAGTACGTGAATTCTATTTACGGAACTTCCGGAAAGCCTTTGCTAGCCTGTGGGGTAGTCTCGTATCTGCGAAATGCAGATGCATATAAGATGCAAGACAATTATAAACCCTAAATCCGTCCATTCGTCCGTCAACTCCCTCGCCTCTTAACATTCTATATGCGAATTTTGCGTCACGCCTTACGTTCTCTATTTCTGAATAATGAAATTCGTGTCCTCTTAAGTTCGAGATGTTCTCGAAGGGAGGAAATTTACACTCAGCAATGGTGTACCCGAGGATTAGACGTTGAGTCATGACCGTATCAACATCAATTAGCCCGACCATCTTCCTTTTTAAATAATCTGGTCTGAACTGTCCTGAATCGTCTTCCCTAATGGACCTACTAAGATACATTAGACCCCCACATTCGGCGTATACGGGAGTTCCTGTTTGGGCAGCTTTTAAAATAGATGATTTCATACTTTGGTTTTTGCTCAATTCATCAGCTAGAATCTCCGGGAAGCCTCCCCCCAAGATCACCCCTGATATGTTTCGGGGCAGACTTTTATCGTGAATCGGACTGAAAAATATAAGTTTTATCCCCTCTTTTCTAAGGGCGTCGAGATTGTCTGAATAATAAAAATTGAAAGACTCGTCTAAGGCAACGGCCACGTTAAGGTCGTCTATAGGTGTATTTGCTACGTGGGGCTCTTTTTCTACATGGCTAGGTACATGTAAGAGATCTATTATCTTCTCAAGCCTGATTTGGTCTGCCATGTATTTAATTGACTTGATTATATCCTTTTTCTTGCCTTTGTCAAGTGCTGCACTTGGGGTTAATCCTAGTCTTCGTTCAGGCATTGTGATTTCATTATTCCTTCTAACCACTCCAACAATTGGCACTTTTACTTTTTCAGAAAATGCGTCGAGTAGGATGGCCTCATGTTTTGAACTGCCAATATTATTTAGAATAATGCCATGGATTTTCAAGGTTTTGCTAAATTTTATAAAACCCAAGGCAGTCGCTGCAATAGACCGTGCAGCTTTGGCCGCATCTATCACCAAAATGACTTTCGCATCTAAGATCTTGGCTATATGAGCAGTACTTCCGTAGTTATTTTTCCCAGATACTCCATCGAAGATTCCCATGACTCCTTCTATTATTGCTATGTCTACGTCACGACAGCTGTCATAAAAACAATTTAACACGCCCTTTTCACGCATCATCCATACGTCCAAATTCCGTGATTGTCTACCTGTAACAAGAGTGTGGTAACTAGTATCTATGTAATCGGGACCAACCTTAAAGGGTTGAATTTTGTAGCCTTTTTTGATGAGTGAATGCATGATAGCTATGGCAATTGAACTCTTGCCCACGCCGCTAGTCACCCCAGCGATAACTATTCTTTGTATAGCCAAGTGATTTATTGCTAGACCTATGGATATAGACTTAACGTGGTCTGCAATTTTTATTTCTATAGCAATAAGACTTGGTACTAGATTGTCCTCAATTGCCTATTGTAAGCTAGGCCGAACCGATGAGCTTCATCTCTAATATGTTGGATCAATTGCAGAGATTGCGCTCTCCTAGGGATCTGAAGTGGAGAATTTAGCTTAGGCGAATAGATAGTTTCGTTTTCTTTTGCAATAGAGATGCAAGGTACGTCGATGCCTATTTTTCGTAGTGCGCTTGTGGCAGAACTAAGCTGTCCCTTTCCACCGTCTACTACTATCAAGTCTGGCAAGGGACACTGAATCTCCTGTTCGTTCACGGCCTTCGAGTTCGTATATCTTCTCGTCAAGATTTCGTGCATCATAGCAAAATCATTTTGACTGAATGTCAACTTGATTTTGAACTTTCGGTAGCAGCACTTATGCGGCTTTCCGTTAACAAAGCGAGTGCATGCCCCAACCCCGTGCGTACTCCCCAAATTGGACACGTCAAAGCAATCTATTATGGACGGAGCAACCGGCAAATGGAGCAATTCTTTTAGTTCAACTATCTCAGGTGGGAAGCCCTTTTCAATGTGTGTCCGCAAATTACGCAGTATTAAATCCATCAAATCTCTCTTGTCCTTTGTCTTTTCAGATACCAAAATGATTCTGACAGGGTGATCTGTCAGTCGTTTTATTGATTCAGTCAATGGGACACTTGACTCGGGCATCTCATTGACATAAATAAAGTGTGGAACCTCCGGCGAGGATGAATAGTACTGGCACAAAAAGCTCGTAAGAGAATTATCCCCGAGCAGCTCGAAATCAAATTTTTTCATATCACTTATCACCCCATTTTTCCTACGTAACGTCATAACGTGCGCCACTCCTTCTTTCACCAGATTTATGATTCCTATATATTCTTCGTTTGAATAACGCGAAGCAGCTCTTTCCATTTTTTGCTTTACGCCCAAGTTTCTCAATCTAAAAAGTGTATCACGTATCTGTTGGGCCCTTTCATAATCTAGATTTTGAGCTGCATCCCTCATATCCAATTCCATTTCATCCACGAACTTGGTTATGTCGCTCCTACCATCAAGAATATTCTGGAGCGAATTAATATTCTTCATGTACTCATCCCTACTGGTGTTGTTGATACAAGGGGCATCGCAATTACTAAGAAAGTACTCAAGGCATGGTTTTTTAGGCAATTTATGACAGATTCTGACCTTGAATAATTTGCGCAGTAAGCCTATGGTTAGGAATTTTGAACTGCCCTGTACGAAAGGGCCGTACACTTTTCCTTTAGGTCCAGTTAAATCGCCGCTTGCGTTTCGCCGTGCAACAAGAAGCCTGGGGAAAGCCTCATCAGTAATTTTGAGGTATGTGTAGCGCTGTTGATCTTTCAATTCTATATTAAATATTGGTCTATATCGTTTAATCAGATTTGATTCTAGTAAAAAGGCTTCTATTTCATTATCCGTTATGACAAAATCTAGATCGCGAACCTTTCTTAGTAGTTTTAACGTTTTCCAGCTCCGAACGACATTCTCCTTGTTTGTGCCTTCGCCGGCGGATTCTCTAAAATAAGAAGAGACACGTTTACGCAAATTCTTAGCCTTCCCTATGTAAATTATTCTGCCAGAAGCATCCTTCATCAAGTAGACACCCGGTGAATTTGGCAGGCGCCTAACCGGAAAGCATACTTCTTTTTGTATTACTGGATAGATGATCTGACACCTTTCCTGAAAACCAATTGATCTACCGATAGCTTTGGCCTGAGGTATTGTCCAGTATAACTCTGCTCGCAACTAGCTATTTCTTCTGGAGTTCCAACAGCCACTATCTCTCCTCCTGCTTCCCCACCCTCCGGTCCTAGATCGATAATCCAGTCAGATGACGCAATGACGTCGAGGTTATGCTCAATAACAATGACGGTGTTGCCCAAGCTAACCAGCGAATCCAAAACGTCCAAAAGCTTGCTAACATCAGCGAAATGGAGCCCAGTAGTTGGCTCATCTAGTACGTATAGAGTCCTACCAGTATCTCTCTTAGAGAGCTCCGCAGATAGCTTTATTCGCTGCGCCTCGCCCCCCGATAGAGTCGTCGCTGGTTGTCCTATTCTGATATATCCTAGTCCCACTCTATCCAAAGTTTGTAGCTTTTTTTGGACAATAGGAATATTCTGGAAGAATACGAGCGCTTCCTCAACGGTCATATCAAGTACATCTGATATGGAATTTCCTTTGTAAGTCACGCTTAAAGTTTCTGAGTTATATCGCTTACCTTTACACTCGTCGCAAACAACATATACGTCCGGCAAAAATTGCATCTCTATTCTTTTTACTCCAGCTCCTTCGCAAGACTCACAGCGCCCTTCAGAAACATTGAATGAGAAGCGACCAGGCCTGTAACCATGTTCTCTTGCAGCTCGAGTCCGGGAAAATAATTCCCTGATTGGTGTAAAGGCATTTATATAAGTGGCCGCGTTTGACCTGGGAGTTCGACCTATTGGAGATTGATCTATGCCGATGACGTTGTCTATGTGTTCCAACCCTGTTAATTTGCTAAACTTGCCAGGCCTCCCTTTAGAATTGTGGAAATGATTTGCAAGAAATCTGTACAAGACGTCATTAACCAATGTTGATTTACCCGATCCAGAGACTCCTGTGATTGTTATCAGGCATCCCAGGGGGAATCGTACATCAATGGATTTGAGGTTATTTTCTCGAGCTCCATAGACTGTCAACCACTTGGTTGTGGCATTCCTTTTTCGTCTCGACGATATATGCATATCACCTCTAAGATATGCACTGGTTATGGATTCCTTAGATTCTAGAATTTTGTTAATCGGACCAGTGGCAACAATTTCACCACCGTGTACACCTGCGCCTGGCCCAATGTCGATAATCCAGTCAGAGCTGCGGGTGACTTCCTCATCGTGTTCGACCACAATCAGAGTGTTGTCAAGATCGCGCAATCTCTTGAGAGTACTTATCAGTCTTGTATTATCCCTCTGATGTAGGCCAATCGTGGGCTCATCCAAAACATAAAGAACCCCGGTGAGGTTGGAGCCTATTTGAGTAGCTAGCCTAATTCTTTGTGATTCACCTCCAGAAAGTGACGCTGAGATTCGATTCAATGTAAGGTATGTCAGGCCAACATTGATAAGGAACTCAAGCCTTGATCTAATTTCTCCGAGAATCACTTTGGCTACTTGTCTGTCTGCATCAGAAAGTATTAGCTTCTCAAAAAAGTTGTAGGTTTCACTGATAGGAAGGTCACTAATATCCATTATTGATTTGTTTTGGATTTTTACAGCTAGAACTTCATCTTTAAGTCGTTTCCCACCACATTTTTCGCAGGCTTTTTCGCGCATGAATTGCATTAAATCGTCACGTTTAGAATCCGACTCAGTTTCTTTGTAAATACGTTCTAAACTGGGTATGACTCCTTCAAATTGACCACTATACTCCCATTTTGAATCGGAATATCTTGACTCATGCTTATACTGAATGACTTGGTCAGTTCCATATAGTATTACCCTCAGCTGTTCCTCTGTCATATCAGAAATACAAGTTCTTAGGTCAAAATTGAATTGTTTTCCCACATCTCTAAGCATTGCTGTACGAAACGTCGCGAAGCGACCGACCCAAGGTTTGATAGCTCCTTCTAGTATACTTTTGGTCTTATCTGGGACAACAAGATCCGGATCAAATTCGATCTTAATACCTAACCCGTTACATTCATTGCATGCACCGAATGGTGAGTTGAATGAGAAATTACGGGGTTCCAATTCGCCAATGCTTATGTCACATTTGGCGCAGGCATTACGTTGAGAATAAAATGTATCTGTATTATCAAAAGAAGCAATTGCCAGTCCGTTACCTAATTTCAACGCAGTTTGTACTGACTCAAACAATCGGCTTTTTTCCTCTGCAGTTACCTTGACTCTATCTACTACCACTTCGACCGTGTGTTTTTTTTGCTTATCTAGTCTAGGAGTATTGGAGTTTTCGCTGTCTCTAGTTAGAACTTTGGAATCACCATCAAGTCTTATAATCTCGCCGTCAAGCCTAACTTTGGAGTAACCTTTTTGCCTTATCTCCTCGAATAGTTTCTCGTAGGTCCCTTTCTTTGCTCGGACAATAGGTGCAATAATCAGAATCTGCCTCTGGTTTGAAGCTCTAAGTAATGAATTAGTTATGGCCTCTGCCGACTGCCCTGTTATCCTTTGATTACATTTAGGACAGTGTGGTGTGCCAATTCGAGAGTATAGGAGTCTGAGGTAATCATATATTTCGGTCACGGTTCCGACTGTTGAGCGTGGATTTTTACTGGTCGTTTTCTGTTGTATAGATATGGCAGGTGATAAGCCATCAATCGAGTCGACATCTGGCTTATCCATCATCTCCAGAAACTGCCTAGCGTACGCAGAGAGAGATTCCACATACCTCCTTTGGCCCTCAGCGTATATGGTATCAAATGCAAGGGTCGACTTTCCAGAACCTGACAGGCCTGTGATTACTACCAAGCTGTTTTTTGGAATCTCTAGGTTTATATTTTTTAAATTGTGCTGCCTTGCACCACGAATGACTATTCTATTATGCATTCTTAGTTTTCAGACCTCTGCTAGATTAACCTCTCCTAATGCATGTCTTATCCCATTCAATTTGTCTCGGTATTTGATCGCATTTTCAAAGTCTAAGTCTTCAGCATACTTTTTCATAATTGCCTCGGTTTCGATTGAAAATTTTGCAAGTTCTGTTTTGGTCATAGATGCTATATCAGCTATGCCTTGCTCCCTGCCTTCTTCGCCCTCATAACCTCCAACGGGAATTGCTTTGATAATAGAGTGTGGCACGATCCCATGTTTTGCATTGTATTCGATTTGCTTAGCACGTCTTCGATCTGCCTCACATATTGCAATATCCATAGACTTGGTCATGGTATCTGCATACATTATGACGGTTCCATCGATATTCCTAGCTGCTCTACCAAATGTTTGGATGAGACTAGTTGCATTCCTGAGAAAGCCCTCCTTGTCTGCATCCAAAATAGCCACCAGAGAAACTTCAGGTATATCTAGTCCTTCCCTTAACAAATTAATCCCAACCAGCACATCAAATTCTTGCAGACGGAGTCTTCTCAATAGATCAGTTCTTTGCAATCCGTCTATCTCAGAATGCATATAGCGAACTCTTATCTGGTTCTTTGCAAGATATTCCGCCAAATCTTCGGCCATTCTCTTAGTCAAGGTGGTAACTAATGTCCGTTGCTTCTTGACCACCCTGGAGGACACTTCTTTGATCAAATCCTCAATCTGATGCTTAGACGGCCTAACAAGTACCTGGGGGTCAACCAACCCAGTCGGTCTCACAAGCTGCTCTACGGTTTGCCAGCTTTGTTCGGTTTCGGTTTCCGACGGAGTGGCAGAGACGAATATGACATTTTTCATATACTTTTGAAATTCTTCAAGTTTTAGTGGTCGATTGTCAAATGCGCTTGGAAGCCTGAATCCATGCTCCACTAATGTCTTTTTTCTTGTGTAATCGCCAGCATACATACCTCGCAGTTGAGGGAGTGATACGTGAGATTCGTCTATCACCATCAGGAAATCCTGCCCAAAGAAATCCAGCAAACAATACGGTGGCTGTCCAGACTGTCGACCATCGAAATGACGTGAATAATTTTCAATCCCGGAGCAATATCCCAGTTCGCGAATCATTTCGAGGTCGTAGTTTGTCCTAGAACTCAGCCTTTGTCTTTCCAGCTCCCCTGGCAGCTTGGGAAGCCAGCCATCCAATTCCTGTTCGATAGAATCAATAGCAGCTGATCGTGCCTCTTGGCCTATGATATAATGTTTCGCAGGGAATACCGTTACAGAATGGGCATCTCTTATTTTTTTCATACTGAGGTAATTATGAATCCCTATTGATTCGACTTCATCTCCATCCAATGAAATCCGGATTACGTCATTAGAATATGCGGGAATGATATCTAGTACGTCACCTTTTACCCTGAAGGTTCCGGGTGTTATGGACAAGTCGTTTCGTTGATATCTTGAATCTATTAAGCGGCGGACTAGACTAGCTCTCTTGGTCTGCATACCAACGGAGATAGCCAACGAATTTTCATTCCATTCTGAAGGAGACCCGAGAGAGTAAATACAGGAAACAGTTGAAACTATGATAGTGGGTTCACCAGACATCAGCATCGATGTTGCCTCCAACCTCATTTTCTCGATTTTCTCGTTTACTTCAGTATCCTTCTCAATATAGGTGTCAGACTGAGGAATATAGCTCTCAGGTTGATAATAGTCATAAAAACTGACGAAGTAGCCGACGTTGTTGTTGGGAAAATATTCCTTAAATTCTGCATAAAGTTGAGCCGCAAGCGTCTTGTTATGAGAAAGAACTAGAGTGTTTTTTTTTGATCTAGCGATTACATTGGCTATTGTGAATGTCTTGCCGCTGCCGGTAACTCCGAGCAAAGTTTGGAGACCGGGTCTCCGTGTAACCCCATAACTTAATTTATCAATTGCTTCAGGTTGATCTCCACGTGGGGTAAAAGCACTAGCCATTAGTGCAAATGAGTCGCAGCTCTTGAGCACAGGAAAAGCTATTCGTCAAAACGACCATATATTACTATAGCTTTGGTCATTAGTTGTTGTAATAGTAACAGGAAGATTTTTTTTCTGGAATGCATATAAGATCTCTTGTGAAAAAACCTGAATTTGCAATGAGCAAGCAAGATTTCTTGGTTTTTCTGGAGGCAGATGCTAAACTTCGCGTAGATGATTTCATAGAGGGGGCGATTGAGGTTGCCGAGGAAGTACATCACGGTGTGACCAGAGAAGATGCAAAGTCATCTTTCCTAGAAACACACATTTGGCCGGTCGCAGCTGACGTGGTGAAACATTACAGGTCAGTTAACAGAACGCTGACAAGCGTAGAAGTTGCTTCAGCATTACTACACGACATATTGGAAGACAATGAAAGAATTCTTGACTATCATAAAACCAAAGACTATGGATTTGAGGCATATTTGAGTTACAGATTTGGAAGCCGCGTAAGGGAAATCGCGACTGAGCTAAAGATTCCACCATTGGAAAACTTCCCCGGGTCTGATAGAGCTCAGAGTGAAATGAAAAGATTTCAGAGCTACTGTGAAATGCTGTCTTCATCTGAATATGATGTAAAAACAATAAAGCTCGCAGACAGGCTCAACAATATGACGTTTGTTTTAGGTATTGCACAATTGAACAATAAAGCAATTTACGACAAGATAAAAAGATATCTCCGAGAGGCTGAAGATTTCTATATTGCATATACCATGCTCAAACCCAAACTTCCTAACTATTATGCTTCAATCCGAACTATCTACGAAAGACTAAGATCTACATATTTTGAACAGACACTCACGATGCCTCAATCAGTCTAAAACACTGTGCGGGTTGGAATTCACAATTATTGGCTTAGGTTCTTGTGACCCGTTGGTTTGATAGTTAAGCAGTGTATGGTAGTAGTTGCGTGCTAAAGAGTTTGCCAAGGCAAGACCTTGTCACATTTTGCACCATCAGTTTGTTGCATAACCCATTTAAAGCTATGAGATAGAAAAACCACAGTTAATGACTTCGACGCTAAAGATAGCAGTAATTGTTAAACTAGAACCAGATTTCTCGGAAGGTAATGTGTCCTATAATTCGGATGGGACTTTGAATCGGGCTGAGACAAAAAGCATTCTTGGGCCACACAGTGCTATTGCATCATCTGCGGCCTTTTTTGCTAAGGTGAAGTATGGAGCGGAGATAACTATTGCGACCATGGGACCGCCAATCGCCGACTCAGCGCTGCGACAGGCTCAATTGATTTCCGATGCAGACTTTCTACACCTATACAGCGACAGGATTTTTTCAGGGGCTGATACTCTGGCTACTGCTGAAGTATTGAAATTTGGGATAAAAAAAATGGAGTGCCCCGGAGAAGTGGATATCGTGTTTTCTGGACACAGGGCATCAGACGGGGAAACAGGCCAAACTGGTCCACAAACAGCATGGAAGCTCGGGTACACTTTTTTGGGTAACGTAGTATGTTATGATGTTGATATTGAAAAGCGGATCGTTTCGGTTAGGCGTTTAATATCCTTGCAAGGAGCAGCTGATATTATTGAAGAGGTAGAGGCTAGCCTGCCTGTGTTTATTGCCATCGATCCTTCTTACAAGCCATTCTTTAACACAGTTTCTCAAAGGCTAGCGTCAATAAGATTTCAACAAGAAGGTGAGCGGCGAGCACAAAATTATAAGAACCATCTCACGATTTTCAATTCTCAACAGTTAGGGGTAGACCCGAATTTGGTCGGACTTCCTGGCTCACCAACGATAGTTTACAAGGTCGAAAAAATCCCTAAAGCGGGGGCAAGTAGACACGCAACGATTGTCGATGGTTCTGATCCTCTGCAATTACGCTCTGTTGCTGAAAAAATGTTGGAAATTAGCCGAGGGGGCGTCCCCGCACAGAGTTGACTGCTTCAAAGACATTCGGTACTGACTCGGTAGACCTGAGTGGCGAACAAAATGAGGAGGAATCCCACTATCGACATCTGTACCTCGTAGTAGAACATGAAGAGGGTAATGCTCTGCCTGTCACATTTGAAATGTTAGGGGAGGCTAGAAGACTAATGAATGATTTTAACGTTAGATACTCCTGCCAAGAGAAAGTAGTAGCGGTTGCATTAGGAGCTGATATAAAGAAAATGTGTGAAGAATTGGTCTTTTACGGTGCTGATGCAGTTATTCGAGTCGAGGATCCCAGCCTGCGATATCCGGTAAACCTTGTTGATACTGAGATTATAAGTGAAATTGCTACTAATTCAGACGTCGCGTCAAAGATTGCCCCAGAAGATTCCAGACAATTTAAAAGGCCCCGATTTATGTTTTTTTCAGCAGACAACGTTGGTAGGCATTTATCAGCAACTGTTCTTGCGAAGTTAGAATCTGGCCTTGCTTCGGACATTAATAAGTTAGTGATAGACGACCTTGAGATTAGACACGAACACAAGACGAAGGGCCAGTTGTTGAAATATGAAAAGATCTTAGAGATGTATAGGCCTGACTTTTCGGGATTCCTTTGGACCACGATTCTATGTTTAGACAATCGCAACCCATCCAATAGGAGAGAGTACCATCCACAGGCTTGTAGTATAATTCCAGGAGTTTTCCCGCCCCTAGGCCGCGACCCCTCAAGACGAGGGGTGATAGTAGAGCATCATCTTAATTCAAAGGAAGGTGAAAAGCTTGTTAGGATTTTAGGTAGGAGAGCTATCAAAAGCTCCGTAGATTTTGACCGTCGGAAGGTCATTGTGGGTCTTGGCCGCGGGATCCGGGATTCGCCAGAACAAAATATCAAGATGATAGTCGAATTGGCAAAAGAATTGGATGCAGAAATTGGGGTGTCTCTTCCTATCTCAAAAAGACCATATTCCGTTCCAGAGCCTCTGTCTTCCCAGTACATGTCTCCAGACCGGGTTATTGGGACTAGCGGACGAAAGATATCCCCAGCACTTTACGTAGCAGTAGGTGTAAGTGGAGCAATGCAGCATATTGCGGGAATGAAGGATTCAGGATTTGTTATTGCAATTAATCCCGATGATGAGGCACCAATAAAAAATGAATGTGATATATTCATAAAAGGCAGGGCCGAAGATGTGATACCACTATTATTAGCTGAACTAAAGAGTCAGAAGGCGTTGGAGGTCAAGAAGTAAAAATTGGAACATTTCGATGCTGCAATAATAGGGGGCGGAACCGCTGGCTTTAGTGCACTTCAACAACTGTCTAATTTAGGTAAACAAGCAATCTTGATCGAAGCTGGAAAAACACCTGGTACCAAGAATGTATCTGGTGGGATCCTGTATTCTAAGACGTCAAAGTATGGCAAATTATACAACGTGGAAGATGTCTTCGGGCAAGATATCTACGAACAGGCGCCATTTGAAAGAAGAATTACGAAGTACGTGCTTCATGCAACTTCAAATGATAAGGTATTTTCCATTGATCTTACCTCAGTTCACGAATATTTATCCAACGTTGCATATTCTGTTCTCTTGAGTAAATTTATTCCATGGTTAGCAAAACATGCTAATGAAAATGCCGAAAAACTAGGAGGGGGCGTGGTAAATGGAGTTCACGTCAAGGATGTAAGATGGGAAGACGACAAAACTATTGTAGAAACTGATGAACTCGAACCATTCAGCGTCAAAGTGATCATTGCAGCCGATGGGGTTAATTCCGAGCTAGCTGTAATCTCAGGAGCAAGGCCAAAGTTTACACCGGAAGAGCTATATCAAGGAGTAAAGATTATAGCAAAATTGCCTGAGGAGCTGTTGGAAAAGCGGTTCAATCTCGCAGAAAACGAAGGCGCAGCCCACCTTTTCGCAGGTGATATTACTCTTAATCACATTGGCGGGGGATTTCTCTATACCAATAGGGAGACGCTTTCTTTGGGAGCTGTCTACCATTATGATTCCCTGCTCGAGATGCCCATAGAGCCCTTTAATCTTGTAAATCGTTTGCTAGAAAACCCGCTCATAAGCGAATTTGTGAAAGATGAAGTTCCTAAGTTGGAGGTGGTGGAAGAGGAATTGTCCAGGGAAGAGAGGCTTAAAGCCAGATTCGCAGTTAGCAAGCTAATAAAAAATTGGACTGACCTTCGGGATGAGTACTACTCCAGAACTGGAAGAGCCAGGCTCAAGGAAAGTGGCAGATATAGATCAGATGATGAAATAAAAGCTAGGTTGGATTGGATACGTAACGAGTTGTCCGTCAAGCATAAAACAATATTTGCTAATAATTACGTAGAATTAGAATACAGCGCTAAACTTGTTCCCGATGGAAAGCGCTGCAGAATGAAAAAGCCTTACCGCAAGAATATTTTATTTGTTGGTGATGCTGCCGGTAGGGGTATCTTTGTGGGTCCAAAGATCGAAGGACTGAATGTCGGGATCGACGATGCTGTCAGAGCTGCAAATTGTGTTTCGAGGTCAATTGAAAGAAATAATTTCGCAGAAGAGTACCTCGGAGAGTTTTACACAAAATCTATAGAAGATAGTCCTTACACACGCGACATGATGGAGATCGACAAAGAGTATTTGAAGCTATTCATGGATTCAGCTAAAGAGGTTCCAAAGGATTTCATCAAAGCAAGGTATGGCATTATCTTCAAGCTGATGTCAAGCGGCTTACTTCGCGGGCTTGCCGTTGGCTTTGCTAACATACTTGGCTACGATCGACTACTACCAATGATCGAAACGAAGGAAACTTACGTCCAAGTTCCCACGGAATTGGCCGAGAAGTTCGGGACCTCTGTCCAGTCCACTTATAGCTGCACTATACCAACGATCGCGCAGCGAATTGCTAAACTAAAGTATAATGATGATCTATTGTCGCATATACGGGTTCTAGATCCTACTAGCAAGTTCATGAAAGAAATGGTGAGCGTTTGTCCTACAAGGTGTTATAATATGGAACAGGAAAAGGTGGTGCTTCAACACGAAGGATGTATAGAGTGTGGCAGTTGCGCGTTAGAAACAGACTGGAAACATCCAAGGGGAGAAAAAGGGATTGAATATAGATACGGATAATCTCACCAAAAAAACGAGTTGAAGAATTAAGGATCAGAATGGAAGCAATTACCGTAAGCTTCCAAGCTTTATATGATAGAATCGGAGGTTACCGGGTATGATTGAAAAAAAGAAATGAATCAACTAATGAATATTTAAGAGCTAGGGATGATGCGAATTTGTATAATTCAACTAAGGAAAATTTGATTAATTGTCGATGCGGCAGCAAAGATCCAACCTCAGTTTTAGCAATCAGTATCTAATTTCCAACTTGATTACATACAAGAATAGAATCTCAACGATATTTCATACACAGAGTCAGCTCGTGCATATTAGCTCAAGCGCTTGGAACGGAACATATCCTAAATTTCGGTTTACGGAACAGTTCGCTAAACAGCTCAAGGAAATTACCAGGAACGTGATAAGAGCCATTAATATAAATAATCAGCAAACTATCAATGCTCTCGAAGCGGTAAGAGAAAATTTGAAAATTTATAACAAAAATTTATAACAAAATCGATTCAGTAACCGAATTTAATACAAACGCTGCGAAGGCATGGAAGTTATTAATTTCACAACTACAGGCTTTCGGATATTGAGCTGGAGTCGATAATTATTCGATGAATATTTCAAGGATTAGGATCCAGGCAGAAAGCCTAAGATCATTATGCAATAGAAATAATAAGACAGTGACGAATCGAATTCCACGAACTCATTTGTGATGAGTGTAAAATGATGCCGTTCGAAAACATTGCCGACAAGGCTGGAGGCTTTTGAGTGATGGCAAGCGCGGTAATCGGAAGGGCTTAAAGATCTTTTTCTTACGATGATTTTGGTCTGACTACTAGTATAATTAGTAAGACTGAGAGATTCAAGCGGCCCTTGAATAGAACTATTAGTTATGTGTACAATAAATAGATTAAGTAGGAGGATTCAAAGCTCTACTCCTTTCAATAGGGGCTTGAAAAGTGCATTTTCTATACTGTAAAGATGAGATACCATTTGGGTTCGCCAGAATCGGTTATGGAAAGAACTTGGTAAACCCACGAAAAAGGTTGCCAAGAATATGTCAAGTGATGGACATGATGATAAGCATCAAACAAGCTCGCATTTCAGTTAGAAAAGACCCAATGAGATTGGCTCAAACAGTCATATATTTCTCCCGACGCCAAAGGGAGATAGGAATCGGAGCTGCTGAAGTACACGTCAGGAACAGATTCTGAAATTTGAAGATGAAAATAAATGTGAAATTGCCCTGGCGGAAGAGATGCCCTACATTGCCCATGCTAATCAAAGAGGTAACACAATGCGTTGTGGTGAATTCGTTATCTATTCCAGATCGATTTTAATTCGTTATCTATTCAAGATCGATTTTGCATCCGGTGGACGCAAAGAATTCTCAATCATGCCAAAGATGAGACTAGACTCATATCTTTAACATATCTCAAAGGTGCGATAAGAGGAGCTATATCGTTCGTCAACATTTACGTGCGACAGCCGGGATTTGAACCCGGGTTACCAGATTGGCAATCTGATGTCCTAGACCAAACTGGACGACCGTCGCAGCAATTGAAACAAGATTATAAGGCTATTATATATATTGATCTCATACGACATAGGCAGGTTTAACATGCAAGAGAAAAAGAGTTCAAAGAATAGGCGAGACGTAAAACCAGTATCACTTTATTTTTGCACAAGAACAAGATTCTTGATGTCAATTAGTGATACGTATTATTGTAGAGTAACCCCTCTTCTCATTTGCGTAGTTGTTACAGGTCTCTTCCACTGTAATCGTCACAGAAATTAGATCACTTATTTGACAACGACTTGCGTCGATTACTATGTAGTCATCTAAAACATCAACCTCGTTTCTGCAAGCCTCACTGAATTTGAAGGACACATCAGCAGTGGAGTTAATAAGCAGAAGGTCGTTTTTCTGATAATTGGATATTCTAACCAACATTCCTTCCCGGGGAGTTGCTCTAACCCTTGCTTTGACGTGTCCGCTCTCGTGAACTGTGTATCTTCGCATCTGATTTATGCTGACCTCGAAAAAGAATGGGTAGCCGGCAGTAGTTTCAGCCATCTTGTTAATTCCATCATTCATAACGAGGTCAATTTTTTTGATACTGTCGCCATATTTGTAAATCCATTCCTGTGTTGTACGTGCAACAGCATCGATAGCTTCTGTTCTTGTATTAGATTCGCCTCTGCTTAGTCGATACCGTTCAACCCATGCCTTGTAGTCCTCAGTCATATCTGAAATGAATTCGGCGCACGTAGCTTGGTATCCTGGCACGTTTTCCCGCTCGGAACCGTCTCCTCGTATTACCACCAAATGTAAAATACATTTTTAAGTTAAAAAATGGATCTAGGAAATTTACGTATACTGACTTATTATACTTAACAAAGGAGTCCAATCTATATTAGATTATGGTCGCATTCTCCACTATATATGGCGAACTCATTTCAAATATTAGAGAAAACCGAGATATTTTTATCTCAATTTCAAGCAAGTCCAATTTGAATTTATTGTATCAGAAACTAACTGAACTTGCTTCTTTCACGGGGTCTAGGCACAACGTGATACTACAACTGCATTTCCCCGATCCGAAGAAATTGAAAGACATCGATTCCTATGGTAGCGAAAATATTAGTGTTGTAACAGATAAATCTATCAAGAAGTTCCGCATATCAACGCAAGTCCTAAGAACAAATGCCTCTAGGTTTTTAGGTAGCAACATCCGGGTTCAGGACGCATATGCATACGAGGGAAAGGAAGGGCTGAGAGTAGTTAGTGAAAAGGGCAGAATTGAGATCCTACCAGGGTCTATTCACCTGTGGTGTAAAATTGATCATAATGAAATAGCATTTTTGGATTGGCTAATGGAAAATCAATATATCACTTCTGACTAGTCTGACTAGTCGTCGAACCATGATATCATTGTGAAGGTTTCGTTTCTATCTTTATTGTTATGCTGATTAGTTTATTTCAGGACACAACGAGCGGTCCATTTAGCCTTGTTGCCTGTTGCTTGTGGATCCAACAGGCTTTGGATCTCTATTCTTTCCGTAAATATAATATTCCCTATCTGGGAAAATATTGTAGATGTAGAGGCTATCACAAAAATAGAAAATGCTGGCTTTCCTCCTTCAAAGACGGGGAACCCAGTAATCAGTCGCCGACTGTTCATAAAGTCATAGGCTGCCGAATCTGGTTTACCCGACATGACGGTTTGTATTGGATTGTTTAGAATTAGGTCTATACTGACTTGTTCCTGTGTCCCGGGAGGGAGGCCGAATTGTAGCAGACTGCAATTGCTTGTGTCCCGGAAGATAAAGACAAGTTTTGAGTACATAGTTTTTTAAATCAACAGAGTTTATGTATTTTCAAATATCCGACTAAAAAATTTCTCTCTTTTCACGTTCTAGAGCCGCTGAAAAGAGGTGGGTAGGTGACCATAGGAAAAGCTGGGAACCTGTCCTCCGTGGAGGTAGGCCACTATATAAGAGAGTACAAATAATAGGTGTAGCCAATGCGAGTTCTTAGATTCAAATAACGCCTGTTTTTTGATCCAATTTATCCCAAAGCAGTCAACTTTGAGATAACGAGGTTGATTATCTGCCTTTTTTCATAACT
>JBPYDP010000008.1:0-49690 GCA_051985775.1 Candidatus Nitrosopolaris sp.
GACCTAGTGTACTGCGATATTGCTCAACCTGATCAGACAGAGATTGCCGTAAAGAATTGCTGCCGGTACCTAAAGCCTAACGGCACTCTTTTTTTAGTGGTCAAGACAAGAAGCATAGATGTTATCAAAGATCCTAGACATATAATCACTCAAGAGGCTAAAAAACTCGAGGCTAATCGATTTGTAATTAAGCAAGTTATTAAATTGGAACCGTTTGATAAAGATCACGCATTAATAAGCGCCATTTATCAAACTGGATGAGTTGTAAAACTGTTACATAGAAGCATTTCTCTCAAAGGCTTCCATGATTTTCTTGCGAAAGTGGGCGATGAATCACGTAGCTTCACCCATCTTCTAATGAAACTCATTGTTTTCTCATCGGATGGATATCCACTACCGATGTCATCGTAGACTTTTCGAATTTTCTGAATTTCCTTATCGCGAACAATTTTAGCGACAATTGATGCTGCGGAGACAACAATATTGAGTTTGTCCGCATGATGCAAACAGTAGATGCTACGACTGAAAAACATGTATTTTTGGATTGAGCTTCTATAACGATCCAAATTTACATCACACGCATCAACGAAAATTTTATCGGCTCTAAGATTATTAATGACGTATGCCATTCCTAGTGCTTCAAGCTCATTTAGACCGTTAAGAAAGACATACCGGTCTACCTCATGACTCTCAAATTTAACTACGCTGATGCAATCTACAAGAACAATGATTTTTCTGAAAAGGCTTTCGCGAGCCTTAGGAGTTAATGTCTTAGAATCTCTTATTCTTAATTTAGTTAAATCTGAAATTCGATCCGTCATAATGCTAATTCCGGCGATGACCAAAGGGCCAAGAATGGATCCTCGTCCTGCTTCATCCACTCCAGCAACAGGTGTGGTTTTATACTTGTCTAAAAAATCGAACACCTGGTTGAAGTTGAACGTGCATATTATTATTAATTTCCTAGAAATAAAAAGTTCTTCATAAATAGTCGAGTTATAGATAATAAGCGCTAAAAGGGAATGAATATCGAAGAGTTTGTAGAAATCACTGAAGGGAAAACCAAACTATTGGTCCCCAAGCTCTCACTTTCGAGTATAGTTCCGCCAAAAGTTCCAGCTTTTTTCAATCCGTTGGCGAGAATGAATCGTGATATCTCACTTTTGGTATACAAGACTTTCACTATGGATATGAAAAGTGGTCGAAGAACCTTCGGCGACCCGTTTGGGGGAGTAGGAGCGAGGTCTTTAAGAATAGCAGTGGAAGTCCCAGAGATCGAACACATTTTCGTAAACGACAAGAACCCCTTTGCAATAGACGCTGCAAAAAAAGCCGCAGAGATAAATTTAGTGTCAAAAAAATGTAGTTTCACATCGGAGGATGTAATATCATTCCTCGCAACTCATTCCTCAAACAATGACGAAAAGTTTGCTGTCGTGGATCTGGACCCGTTCGGCAGTCCAGCAGCATATGTTGACTGTCTTCTGCGAGCAGTCGAAAAAGGAGGCATGGTCTCTGTTACTGCCACAGACACAGCTGTGCTTTGCGGTGTTCATCCAGACGTTTGTATGCGAAAGTACTATGGAAAGTCACTTAATAGCAACTACTCCCGCGAAATTGCAATTAGAATACTTATTTCTTTGATTAGCTTGACCGCAGCGAGACTTGACCTTGTAGTACGCCCTATTTTTGTTCATCTCAATCTTCACTATATTAGGGTTTATTTAACTGCGTTATATAGCAAAAACGAAGCTAATCGCATTTATAAAAATATTGGTTATTTGCGAGATTGTATCAAATGTGGAGATAGAAATACGGTATCTGAATTCGGGCACGATGATCGATGCGTATTATGTGGAAACGCATATAGATTTGCCGGAATATTGTGGATAGCTAACTTGTTTGACAAACACTTTGTCGAGAAGATGATCCATCTATCGGATGATCGCGATGGTTCACCCGGCCGGCTCAATATCCTAAAAAAAACTCTCTCTGTATGCTTAAATGAATTGGATGATATCCCTTTTTATTTCCAATCCGACGAGATTGCATCTAGGCTGTCCACAAATCCCAAGTCATTGCGTGAGATTATTGAGCGGTTGCATAAGAGCGGCTTTAAAGCTTCCAGAACTAGCCTTGATCCCAATGGGTTTAAAACTAATGCTCACATTAACCAAATTCTTGAGCTGGTAGGTCGAAGGTAGCTAGTTTCCTGAACCTGGATACAAGGATAATGAAAGGTGTCTAGACATCAAGGTATATAGATTCGAAGCCTAGAATTGAACATTCAATCTGAGGAAAAACTGACATTAAAATCATGGTTTAATCTCTTTTCGACTATTAGATTAGGGGAAATATCAAAAAACAAAGGGCTTTAAGTGTAGGAGCGTAATTGTGTAATGTTATGATGGGGATGGCCCAAATGTGCGGGGTCACGAATGCAGCCGGGTTACTACAAATTAAGAGGATGCCTAAGAGTCCTCTCCAACTCGATATCATTTGCACCTCAGGCCTGTTGAGTACTATTTAGGATAATCGTGCTACATCGTTCTGCCTATTTGTGTATCTGAACGACGTCAAAGATGAGGACATTCTGATTTTTCTGCCTTTTACCTATTTTTTCATAGTTTTTCATAGTTTTTTAAGTCATATCCTCCATCCGCATGGATAAGTCTTTGTTCATCCTTCCTTTTCGTCATAAAAAGAAAGATACTGGTAACACACTTTGCTCCTGTGTATAAGATTATATAGAAAATGCCAGAGAGAAGACTTTTATTCGTATGAAAGCGAGGTTTAGCCCTTAATACCCTTGACTAAACTCGAACTCAAAAATGTGACTAAGGGGTTTGATGGAAATCACGGAGCTAGTTCAGTGACTGCCTTGGAAAATATAAATCTCAGCATCGAAGAAGGACAATTCATCTGTTTTGTTGGACCATCAGGATGTGGTAAGACTACTTTGCTAAACATCTTAGCCGGCCTAGATAAGCCGACTTTTGGAGAAGTGATCTTGAATGGACATCCAGTTCAGGAAACAGGACCTGATAGGATTATGGTTTTTCAAGAAAATGCATTGTTCCCTTGGCTCAAGGTAATTGATAACATCGAATTTGGCTTGAGGATGGCAGGAGTGAAAAAGGTAAAACGACGCGAAATAGCACTGCACTTTTTGGACATGATGCAATTAAGGAAATTTGCCGAGGCATTCACTTACCAACTATCTGGCGGAATGAAACAACGAGTAGCTATAGCTCGTGCCCTTGTAACTGACCCCGAGGTCCTGCTTATGGATGAGCCTTTTGCAGCACTGGATTCACAAACCAGGGACCTGCTAATGGTTGAACTCCAGCTGATCTGGGCACGTACTAGAAAGACGATTGTCTTCGTCACACATAATATCTCCGAGTCAGTTTGCCTTGGTGACAAGGTGGTCATTTTTACGAGTCGGCCTGGAAGGGTCAAAAAGGAGATATCGGTTGATTACAGACGCCCAAGACTCTCGGAAGACAATAATCTGTACCATTATAGAAGGATGATCCTTGACGAGCTTGCTACAGAAATTATTACGGCCCGCAAGGATGGCGAAGTTCACGACTGAGGCTATCTACTTGACAAGCAATCTTTCAAGGACTTTAATGCCTTCGTTGAAGCTGTTTGGTGAGGTAAGGAGAACTTCCTCCACAATGTCTCCGACTTGCATTATGAAGCCGACTGGATCATCATAATAGCCTCTCCAATCCAAACCGATGCGTTCTGCTGACTTTATGTTCTTATCTGAAGGAACCATTATACATGCTATAATAGGTATTTTGTAGGGTTCAATAGCGGATTTGATTTCAGTTAACTCGCGTATTGATGTTATGCATTGAGTAATAAAGAAACTGGGTTTTGCGTTAAGCTTTGAATGTAGTGAGACTCGACTTCCAAGCCTTGAAGGTAAAGCCATGCCTAGCTTGATGAGAGAATTGTATTCTTCAAAATTCAACATCTTTAATACTTCACTAGGTTTCAATCCAGAATGATTTGCTTCGCCACTTGGGTCATCTCCCATAAGGATTAAAAGCCCTTTTACTCCTACCAGAATCGCATCCGACACAACTTGACGCATTGATGTACGATTTCTATCTCGAACCCTAATGCTACAAGTAAGACTCAATGGATTACCAGTATTAATTATCAAGCTAGCTGCGGTGATGCTTGATATCCTAGCAACCCCTAGAACGGAATCTGTCACGTGAATGGTATTCGCCAGACCTATCAGTTTAGAAGCTCGAATTGTAAATTCCTGTGTTTCACGATTAAGCAATGCTATGTCGAACCGTCGACCTGTCGATATCTTCGGGGGGTTCAGCTCAAAACTAATCTTCATAGCGTGGGTGAGTGATGTATCTATACCCCATTATTAAGTGCGCCCGGATTAGAAACTCCTTATTCGGGCTGCATGTAAATATTTTTAACCTTCTATATAGCAAATTAAACTTTGATCCTGATTTTCTTGATTTGGAAATGATGAACAAGAAAGATCTAGTGTTTGCCTTACAAACCTGTGTGAGTAAATTGCCGGGGCTAATAGATTTGCAAAAATCCAACAAAATAGCGGCAGTTCTTATAATTATCCATTTTAATCAAAATTCTCCACACATATTGCTGACGAAGAGGAATTCTTTGCTAACATACCATAAAGGTGAGGTCTCATTCCCAGGCGGTGCGTTCGTCAAGCATGACCGTTCGTTGTCTGCAACTGCCATAAGAGAAACCAGTGAAGAAATAGGAGTGAATATTGAAGAAAGGGACATATTAGGATGTCTGAAAGCAGTAAGAACACTTACTTCAAATTTCTTCATCTATCCTTTCGTTACCATACAAGACAAATTTCTGCGGCCTTTAGCCTCCTCAAGTGAGGTCGAGTGTATTATCGATGCGCCATTATTCGACCTGCTACATACTCTTAAGATAGATAGTGAGCATCAACACATGTCAGAATACCCGCTCCACCTCTTTAGATACTATAACCAAATTATATGGGGAGCTACTGCCTCAATTTTAAAGCAGTTGTGGGATTGCCTTCAATTTAAAGAGAGTTAGCTAACCAACGTTCCTCATTTAAATAACTCATAGCTTTGCATAGTAGGATCTAGATCACTACTAGACTTGTTCGGTTACTTCAACTTTACAAAAATGTCCAAGGCTATTACACAATGGCTGGCCGAATTCAAAACAGGTCCTGTTTACTATTCCTGCTCGAATTCTGCAGGAGACCTGTAAGGTATACTGGCTTCACCAAATCAGCAACATCAACCCAGCATTTGGCAATTTTTTCCAAAGAGTGTATAGAGTTCAAGATCGCAATAGCGGATTCCGTATTGGCTAACTCCAGCTTCGCATACATTTCCTTGATCGAGTCCATGACGAGCCCAAAATCATAATATGCTTTGATTATTCCCATAGATTCAGACCGGTTTTTACTGGTGAATGCCTCTACAGATTTTTGTTGCATCTTTTCAAGATAGAGGCCGGCTTGGGTAATCTCGTCCGCAATCTTGCTATAGCACGTCGAATGAATGGTAGATGCAAATTCACATGTATAATCTCCTGCGCACTCAAGATGATACGCTGCTATTCTATAATCCAAAATATCAATATTGCTTAGATTGAGCTTCCTTGCCAGTTTCTGATCTACCATGGCGCTCCGTATCAACCTCACTAACAAAAAATATTGCCTATCAACCTCATCATCTCTACCATACATTAAATTTCTGGTACCATCAATCTTATTTCTCAGACTGTTTAGGGCATCTCGGTACATACCTCCTACTATTGAATTCATCCTCCTAAGGATTCTTTCGGCATCTAGAGATTTTGCATCTAGAAGAAACTGAGAAGCAATATTAGAATTGTCCTCATCTACAATCTCTAGCCCGGCAAGCTTTCGCAACGTAAGTTTTATCTGTTCTCGATGTTGGGGGAGAATCTGATTTTCACTTCTTATACTGATATCGTTATACCCTAACAGATAAGCACCATAAATTTGATTGATCACTGCATCTAAGTATGATTTGTTGTACACGATAGTGATATCTGTCATTTTTGTGTCAGATGTTCCGGATGCGAATAATGATACTGAGTTGTCTTCATTCGTCTCGAGGATTATTGTGCTTCCTTTCCTCAAATTATTCATCTTAATCCAATCGCCGGGGAGTGAAATCAGCATACTACTGCCAATCTTTTGCAATCTCCGTGCAAAGTTCATTGAAGTAATTTATACCAATATAAACTAATTAAACATTATTTTTATATTTTATGCAAACTATAAACTATTATTGGGATATCCGGTTTTGCAACACCTTACGACTAATAGTGCCTACAGTCCTGGACATATTAGTGGTCTCGTGAAGGCAGTAAGTGATCCATCACAACCCATTCTGAGACAAGGTTCCGAGGGAGCAGGTATTTCGATCGATCGCGGAGTAACTACGACTGTTAATCTTCTCGGCGCTCCTGTCTTCGGTTTTCAGATTTTAGTGAACGGTGAACACACATCCGAAGCCGAGGTATCTGAATCCGTGCTAATGCAGTATTTTAATCTCATAAAAAAGCCTTGCTATGTGAAGGTAGAACACAAGATCGAGATACCCATCGGCTTTGGATTAGGTGCCAGCGGAGCAGCTGCACTTAGCCTCTCATATGCCCTCAACAAATGCTTTCGATTAGGATTGAGTCCGGAACATGCAGCTCAAATCGCACACTACGCTGAGGTGGTATGCGGAACAGGCTTGGGAACGGTTTTTGGGGAGTATGCTGGGGGTCTTGAATATAGACCAATTGCAGGTGCCCCAGGCATAGGAGTGATAAGAAAATACAATTCGGAGGGGTTGAGAGCGGTGATTTTATGTAGAAGCCCAATTTCCACTAAGAAGATCCTCCGGAAGTACCATGATTTTGAATCCTGGGCCGAACATGGTATAAGTACCCCTCTCGAAATTACTAACTTGAAGGATTTTCTAGATAGGTCCCATGCATTTGTTTATAGTAAAGGCCTCGTAGATAGCCAAAGCAGTGAGATTATAAGTAACCTGAGTTCACATGGCTTCACTTCCAGCGTTGCATTATTTGGGAAGACAATTTTCACTATAGTTCCAAAGGACAAGGCGAAGCAGGTAGTTAACTCCTTAAGTGGATACGCTGGTCAACTAATCGTGTGCGGGATTGACAGTATTGGGGCCAGAATGCTCTAATTAGAATGGTCAAACGAGTTCCTGCAACACATCCTAGATTAAAGTCGTTATTAATTCGTGAGAAGCTAGTTAGTGGTTTTTCTAGAGGGCTAGTAGCCAGGGAAGGTTTAATAGCTCATGGAAGGGGAGAAGCATTTGATTATCTGCTTGGCGAGAAGACTACAAACTTCGCCTTGGATGCGATACGCGCGGCTTCCGCGACTCTTTTGTTGGCAAAGCATCCAATAATTTCTGTTAACGGAAATGTCGCTGCAATCTGCGCAGCTGACGTCATTAAATTAAGCAGATACGCCAATGCTCCGCTGGAGGTGAATCTTTTTTATAGAGAAAAGCGACGTGAGCTAGCTATAAAACGAGAGCTCCTCAAACACGGGTCAAAACAGGTATACGGGGTTGGTTCATTTGCTTCCGCTACTTTGCCGGATTTGGACAGCGAGAGAAGAAAAGTGGACCCTCGAGGTATTTTTGTGGCTGATGTCGTTCTTATCCCTCTTGAAGATGGGGACCGAGCTGAGGCCTTAGTAAAGATGGGTAAGAAAATTATTGCTATTGACCTCAATCCATTGTCTAGAACTTCAAGGGTTGCTGACATAACCATTGTAGACAATTTATCTAGGGCATTACCAAGCTTGGTTTACTTCATTAAACGGATGCGCACCCTAGAGGATGAAGAGAAACAAAAAATAATCGAAGAATTTGATAATAGGCGAGTCCTAGCAAAATCAGTGGAGATTATAAGGGGGACAATCGGCTAATTGGCTCTTAGGAAAAAGATTGAAAATACTAGAGCAATAATCAAAAAGAAAACCGTAAACGAAATTCTTATGCTTAAAGAAATGGGAGAAAAAATAGTGGCCATTACTGCCTATGATTACACCATGTCAGTGATATGCGACAGGGCGGGTGTGGATATCGTACTCGTAGGCGACAGTGCAGGTATGGTGATGCTCGGCCATACAAGTACGACTCCCACCTCAATGAGCGACATGCTGGTCTTCTGCAAAGGTGTGGCCAAGGGAACAAAACAAGCAATGATTGTTGGTGATTTGCCCTTTGGCTCTTATCAGCCAAGCAAGAAAGATGCGATGAATAACGCCATAAGATTCATAAAAAGCGGATGCGATGCAGTGAAGCTCGAGGGCGGGATTGAATTAGTAGACACCATTAGGGCGCTTGTCTCAGCTGGCATTCCTGTGATGGGACATCTTGGTCTAAGGCCCCAAACATCTTCTTTTTGGGATCACAATAAGGTCCAAGCTAGAACTAAGTCTTCCTCAATTGATCTAATAGCAGAGGCCAAGGCTTTAGAACGAGCTGGTGTTTTCAGTATAGTGCTAGAAATGGTGACAAGCGAGGTTGCGAGCATTATCTCACGGAGTGTTTCATCGGCGGTAATTGGAATCGGTTCTGGTCCCTACTGTGATGGCCAAGTGCTGGTGTTACATGACATGCTTGGATTGTATCAGGACCTGAGGCCTAGATTTGTCAAGAGATATGCAAATCTATCTGGTAATATTTTTAGGGCCATTTCAAGGTACAAACAGGATGTCAAAAGTGCAAGCTTCCCAGAAGAACAGAATAGTTTTCACATGAACGCCGATGAATACTCGAAATTACTCGAAAATGGTTCTGAAAGGAAATGAATTAGATAAAGGTTGGAGTATGCACCCTTCAAAGGACATTAAGGGAAAAGAAGGAAAGGAGTTGCTCGAAAAGAAAGTAGTGCTTTGCGTTACAGGAAGCGTTGCTGCCTACAAAGCAATTGACATGGCTAGAATGTTGATTCGACACGGAGCTGACGTATTTCCCGTAATGTCAAGTGCTTCAAAGCTAATTCCGGCCGAGATATTGAAGTGGGCTACGGGGAACGAGGTGGTGACAAAATTAACTGGCAACTTAGAGCATATATTTCTCGCAGATAGGCAAAGGTCAGATCTTATTCTCGTTTATCCATGCACGGCTAATACGATAGGCAAATTTGCGAATGGAATAGACGATACGACTGTTACTTCCGTATTGGCAGTCGGACTTGGTTCAAGTATTCCTATATTTGTTGCCCCCGCCATGCACGAGTCAATGTACACCAGTGAAATAATTAGGAAGAATATGGATCGGTTAAGAGGTCTCGGTATCAGATTTTTAGGACCCTCTTTAGAAGAAGGCAAGGCCAAGATAATTACCCCTGACCAAGCGTTGCGATCAATACTTCAGGAAATGAATAAGTCCCGATTATCCATGCCATTGAAAGGAAAAAAAATACTAATCACTACCGGCAGCACTATTGAATACATAGACCCTATTAGAGTAATAACAAATCTAAGCTCCGGCAAGATGGGAAATGCAATAGCTATTGAAGCTTCACTTTCTGGAGGTGACGTTAGTTTGATATCTGGTCGTGTATCAGAGCCTCCCCCGTCGTTACTGGACGGGAGTTGTCTTTTTAATGTGACCACTACAGATGAGATGAGGTCTGTAGTAAAGTCGCAGTTGTTATCAAAAAAGTATGATATTGCGATTTTCTGTGCTGCAGTGACCGATTTTACCCCACGAAGTATGTCTTCTAAAAAAATAACGACAGAAAAAGGCAAGTTCTTATTGTACTTGTCGCCAACGGCCAAGGTCGTAGACCACGTTAGACAATATAACAAAAGGAAGAAATTATTCCTAGTCGCATTTAAATCCGAGTATCGGGTTTCAAACGCTTATCTTATCCAGAAGGCTTACCAAAAAATGCGCGAGTGTGACGCCGATATGGTGATTGCCAACGATTTGGGAAGGAAGGGCTGTTGGGCAGGTTCGGACAAAAATGAGGTTTTTATAATTGATAAGCAAATGAAAGTTACGCATTTGCCGCTTCAGGACAAACGTCAGGTTGCTAGAAAAATACTTGGATGTATTTCTGAACATTTACGATAGAAGTGCGTACTTCCCAAGGATTGCTTTGTCCAAAAAAAACCCTCAAATGAGTATTGGAACCCACCTTTGAACTTGATGCCTGTCAGATGTGCGCATATTCAGGGTAATACGAGTACTTCTTACTGAATTTAAATTTGCTGTCATCAATATGACGGAATTTAAAAAGTGGAGGGCGACTGAATTCTTGACACACGACTTTTTCTCGTTCCTGAATCTTTCATTTAACTTAGAGTACCAGAAGGTCTTTGGTGAAAGAATTCAAACCACCTTCGTTAACCAGAATACAATCCTCTATCCTTATACCAAATTTTCCAATCTTATAGATCCCTGGCTCAACTGTGACAACCATATTTCTCCTAAGAATTTGTTTGTTTGGATTTCTCAACCATGGTGGCTCATGCACTTCTAGACCTATTCCATGGCCTGTTGAATGAATAAATTTGTCTCCAAAGCCTCGACGATCGATAAATTGTCTACAGGCATGATCCACTTGCTCGCATGCTACTCCTTCCCTGGTAGAATCGATACCAATTTGTTGTGATGATTTGACAATCTCGTACGCTTCTTTCTTTTCTCGCGTCACTCTTCCTAGCGCAAACGTTCGAGTCGCATCCACCACATAATGTAAAAATCGAAAGGTCAAATCAACAACGATGAGATCACCATCAGCGAACTTCCTATCAGAAGGTTGCGAATGTGGGAATGCTCCGTTTGGGCCACTGGCAACAATTATTGGATTTAAGGTAGATTTGGTATAAACTATATTTGCGCCCATTCGCATAGCTTCATACACGATTTCAGCTTGCAAGGCTCTCTCTGTGCGACCTGCTTTAATTTCAGAAACACAAACGTCGTATAAATTATCAAGGATTTTCGCTCCTTTATATAAGGCAGAAATCTCGCCGCGTTCCTTAAACATTCTTACTTGGTATAATATATCCGGATCCACAACAATGCGTGACGCCGGTTCTTTGACGACTCGGGCTAGAGATTGATGATCTGCCGAATCAATGCATATCGTTTGTTTCCGAATGGTTTCCACGAACGTATCAATTAGCTGAGAGCCTCTCTCTGAGGATATTACTTCGCAATCCTTGGATTCGTGTTCTGCCCTTGAAGCTTCCAATCTTGGAACGATCAACTTAGTCTTATCACTAGCACAGACTGCAACTGATTCGCCCCAAAAATTGGTGAGGTAAAAAATATTTTCTGGCATAAATGCACCCAACAAGTCAAAACCCCTGTCTTGAGCAATACTCATAACTTTGGATCTACGGGCATTCATTCTCATAGAACTGTTACCAACCTAAGATTCTATTAGGGCATGATGTATTGATAAAGTATGGGTCAACAAGGTTCTCAACAAAATGTATGAAAGGCTTGGTAAAGCTATGAGAATGTAATTTTAAATATAGGAGGCTAACTGGGTCTCATGATAATGGAAAACCTGGTTATGCTCCCCGGTCCTACAAATGTACCTGACAGAGTCATGAATGCGATGTTGACTAGAATAATAAATCATAGGAGCGATGATTTTCGAAGACTATACAAGAGCATCGTTGAAAAGACGCAAAAGGTATTTCAAACGACGAACGACATAGTTGTACTTTCATCTTCAGGAACAGGCGCCGTAGAAGCGTCAGTTGTGAACCTAATTAGGCGAAATGATAAAGTGATTATTCCAGTTAATGGCGAATTTGCAACCCGCCTCGCCGACTTGATAGACAGTTGGGGAGGACAAACGGTTCGTGTTAATTCCCCTTATGGCCAAAATCCTGATTATTCTGAATTCGAAGCTGCATTCGACCAAAATCAAGATGTCAAGGCACTCTATACTGTTTACAACGAAACTTCCACTGGGACAACGCTTCGGTGTTTGGACAGATTAGGTGAATTGTGTTCAAAAAAGGGCGTCTTTTTCGTCGTGGATGCAGTTTCGATACTTGGCGGCGACGAACTTCCCATAGACAAGTGGAACGTAGACATTTGCGCAACTACCTCTCAAAAGGCGTTAGCAGCCCCCCCTGGTGTGTCACCAATATCCATTAGTCCCAGGGCGATGAAGTTCATGCGTGAGAACCCACCACCTACCCAGTACTTCAATTTGAAAAGATACTTCAAATACTTTGAAGAAAATTTTGAAACACCGTTCACCCCTGCCTTGCCCTTGTTTAATGCGTACAATGAAGCGCTAACAATGGTCCTTGAGGAAGGGTTAGACAAGAGGATAGAACGCCACAGAGCTTGTGCCGCTGCATTTTATGCCGGTCTGAGTGCAATGGGTTTCTCACCGTTCGCAAGGGAAAACGCCAGGAGTAACCTGGTCATAGCAATTAATTACTTGCAAGGGATGCAAGATAAAATATTCAGGGATTTGTTATCGCAGCAATTTAGAGTATTGGTTGCTGGAGGTTTTGGAAATCTTAAGGGGAAGGTGTTCAGAATTGGATCTATGGGTGAGGTAAACAAATATCATGTAATGAGAACTCTCTCTTCCGTTGCGTCGGTTATGAATATTTTAGGGCTAAAGGTTAGCTCAGAGGCTAGCTCTATTGCATTAAGGAGACTCGATGGCATTATTTAAATTTCCAGTTGCAATGAAGCTTAATATATGGTAAATCGATTTCAAGTTTTATGACATTAGAGAAGGGATCACTTATACTAATTAATTATACTGCCAAAATAAAAGATACCAATAAAATATTTGAAACCACAGATGAACAAGAGGCTAGGAACTCTAATGTTTATGACCCTTCACGCAAATATACTCCCAGACTCGTCTCAGTAGGGGAAGGTTGGGTTCTAAGGGGTCTAGATGAAGCCTTGGCAAATGCCAATGGTGGTGACAAATTAAATGTTGAAGTTCCACCGGAAAAGGGATTTGGAGAAAGGAATCCCAATAAGGTACGCATGATAGCCCTTAGAAGATTAGGGGAAAAAGCAGATCAGGTAAAAATTGGGGATGAGGTAGAACTAGATGACCGTCAAGGAGTAGTCAGAATCGTAGGATCAGGGAGAGTTCAAGTAGATTTCAACCACAGACTGGCCGGGCGCACGCTCGCCTATAATGTAGATATTATTAAGAAACTTGAAAATGGAGGGGAAAAAGTTCAATCTCTGATCAAGCGTAGATTGCCAATTGATGATGGCAAGTTAGAATTTGTTATCGATGGAGAGAATTTGACTATTCAAATTCCAGAGCAAGCCTTCTTGACTGAAGGATTACAAGCAATCAAACGCGGTATAGCTACAGATATTTTCAAGTATGTCTCCAAAATAACAAGGATTAAATTCACAGAGGTTTATGAATCAACCAAATCTATCGAGCAAATGAACAGGATAAGAGAAAGCACACCGCAAAAGGAAAATTGATTTATGAATCTTGAACTTTCTAGATCCTTAAGCGGATTTAGATTATCTAAATAACCTTCACAGATTTGGCTAGGTTAAACGCTGATCTCTTATTCAGCTTAACTCGATTTAGGATCGTATATCTGTCAGGTCTTAGGGATTGAGCAGCTATTAACGAAGTCACTACTTGTTCTTCACTTAGGTTTATCTGCTTTGCTTTTGTCGGAGCTCCGACCAATTCCAAAGCCTCCACAATTAGCTCCCAGTCAGCATCATGTAGTTTTGCCATCATTATCGTACCTATCCCAACCCGTTCACCGTGAAGCCCACAGTTCTGACCCACACAGTATTCGACAGCGTGACTGAAAAGATGTTCTGCTCCTGAACAAGGCCTGCTACTTCCGGCAATGCATGCAGCCACACCAGCACTAATTAAGGCCTCTACGACAATACGAATGCCATACCTCCTTTTAATACGTAATTCCTTCGATTCGTCGAGTATAATCTTTGCACTCATGTAAGCGAGATTTGCTGCATAACTCCCGAAATATTCACCATTCTCGTCCCGAGCAAGCTCCCAGTCTCTAGTTGCTGTGATCTTCGCAACGAGATCCCCGCAGCCGCTCGCCATAAGTCGTTCAGGCGCCTCGGCAAGGAGCGTAGTATCAGCCAACACTCCCAACGGCGTTTTTGCCTTCAAAGAGAATGGTTTCATTGAGCCCCTGATAGACACAAAGGGGCTAGCAATGCCATCATGTGAAGCAGACGTAGGAACACTAATGAATGGCTTCTTGAGGTGGAATGCGGTCATTTTAGCCACATCCACCGCTCTCCCACCTCCGAGTGCAATAATCAAATCCGGAATGTTGTCAGAAAGTGATCTTTTCAACTTCAAAACGGAACTAATAGTCGAGTCAGCCACGATATGCCAGGTATTCTCACTTGAAGTGGATTTGAATGAAGATTCACAATCTGAGCCCGCTCTTTTCTTAACTGTGCTTCCAGTCACGAAGGCAATTTTTGATCCTACGTAACTAATATCCTCCACAAACTCACTTAGGCTAGAAATGACACCGTCGCCAATAAGGATCTTTCTTGGCAATTCCATCAAATGGGTAGGAGCAGAAGTCAAGGCAGAAGTCAAGGCACAACGTTAGGTACTGGATATATTTAATGTTGTTTGGGCCCGGATAACTTAGTCTCGCAAAACATCTGAACAGTAAGATCATTCTAATTAAGGAAGAAAGAATTGTGAGACGGTTGATCACCTAACAAAGAAATAATTAAATTTCTTAATAAATTATTGGAATTCCTGATGCCTGCTTCTTGACCTAAGTCATAGATAACACACATTTCCTCCCATTACTTTATATCGCTTTGTCCTCCTGTTGTCGATATAGATGAGCCGTGATTCATCCCATTGTCGGAGACTGATCCTGATGATAAAGTAGGATTCGGGGCAATATCTGCCGTAGCATACCCTCTCCCCACTTTCGTTATTCTAATCTTTACGCCGTCTCCAACTTTGCCACCTGCGACGAAGATAACTAAACCTTCCACCTTGGCGACCCCTGCATCGCCTCGTTTGCTCATGGACTCTATTTTCACGTCGAATTGCTCGCCAACTTTAACTGGCGCAGGTCTAAAGGGTCTAGACCCACCAGAGCTCGATCGGCCTCTACCATAATCACTACTATAACCACCATCGCTACTCCTATAACTTCCTCCCAAATATTTGTCCTCTTGATCATGATTGGGTACGTTCCTATCTTCCAAGGTATCTCAGAAGTACTATAAAGCACTTGGTATTTCAACTTTAGCGTGACACTGATTTATAACTTTAACATGATTGACAAATCTTCCAATTTTCCGTTGGATTTTCATTCCATTGGCACAAAACGTGTGGAATCATGTACGATCATGGGAAAATCAAGTGATAGGCACTAGCCAATCGGGCGCATTCATCTTAAGAAATATTTAGATATTAGTGGCATACAGATCAAAAATTAACTGTCTCACTCAAATTTTGCTGGCCAGAACATTATGGCTGCTATACTCAAAAACCTGCCCAATGAAGCTGAGCTTACGAGGGTAGAGTACGAGGGGCCAAGAATAGCCCTTTATTCTACTAATCCTACTTACTTGCTGAAAAATCCCCAAATAATATCTAACATGGTTAACACAATCAAAAAGAGAATTGTGGTTCGAATCGATGAATCCTTGCGTCAGCCTGAACCTGCGGCCACTGAGGTTATTAAGAAAACTCTATCTGACGAAATAGGAATTACTAATATCTTGTATGACCCAGCACTAGGTGAAGCGACTGTCTTTGCAGATAGACCTTCAATGTCCAAATCCGATGACATACCTGTAGTTATTAGGTTAGCAGGTCAGATAGGTTGGAAGGTGGAGTTCAGGAAAAAGCCTGCCACCTTCACAGCAGTAGAGGCCATCAACAACATCCTGAAAAGGACAATGTCTGAAAGGGTTCGACTCCTTAAGGAGGTCGGTGAGAAAATCTTTAGGGCAAAATTAGGTGACATAGTTGAAGCAAATCTACTCACTTTGGGAGGATTTGGAGAAACGGGTCGATCATCACTCCTTATTTCTACCCACGAAAGCAGGATCTTGCTCGATTGCGGATTAAATGTTGCTAACAAGGAACCAATAAGTAAATTTCCTCGATTTGACACCATAGGGTTTAATTTGAATGAACTTGATGCCATAGTACTGAGTCATGCACATCTAGACCATACCGGCTTTTTGCCAATGTTGTTCAAATTTGATTTTGACGGGCCAATATATTGCTCCGAACCTACACTGCCTCTGATGTATTTGTTACACACAGAACACTTAAGAAATCTTGGGCTTGACGCTCACTATTCGGTAGAAGATATCGAGAAGGTAGTAATTCATACAATTCCCCTTCCGTTCGACATTGTTACCGATATCTCTCCCGATACCAAACTGACGTTATGTAATTCAGGGCACATATTGGGAGCTGCGCTCGTGCATCTTCATATAGGAAATGGGGATCACAACCTACTTTATACAGGGGACTTTAGGTACGCAAAAAATGAGCAGTTGGAAAATGCTGTATGGAATTTTCCCAGGGTAGAGACACTCGTTATTGAAAGCGCGTACGGAGATAAAGATTCATTTCCACACCACGAGATTGCAAATATCCATCTTATCGATGAGATTAATGACACAATATTAAAGGAAGGCACCGTTTTATTGCCTGTTCCCACAATGGGATTGACCCAAGAATTAATGTTGACCATTAAAAAGTACATGGTTGCAGGTAAAATCGAAAGAACGAAAATTTTAGTAGAGAAGGCAATTCGAGAAGCTAGTTCTATATACGAAATTTTTCCAGAATATCTATCGAGAGAATTGGGCGAAAGAGTATTGAATATTGAAGAAAAACCGTTTCAAGATGAATTTGTTTTTGTGGATTCAGTAACATTGGACGAAGCTCCAGGAATAATATTTTCTCCTTCCTCAATGTTGGTTGGGGGACCTTCTGTGAATTACCTCGTCCAAATCTCAGATAACCCATTGAACAAAGTTATATTGACAGGATTTCAGGCAAATGGCACTCCTGGACGGCTTTTACAAGATGGTAGACGAGAAATTCCGATAGGTGGAAATGCACTGAAAATCCAGTGCCAAGTTCAAACAGTTGAAGGTTTCAGTACTCATTCCGACCAAAGCCAGACTATTGCGTACGTTGGTAAGCTTCGACACAAGCTTCGAAGAATATTAGTATGCCAAGGTGAAAAGTCTAGTATACATAACTTGGCAAGCTCTCTAAACAGAAATTTCAAAATAACTACTCAACACCCAACTATTCAGGAATCAATGAAATTAGTATAAATTAAATCAAATTCAAGCGTCACGAGTATAATAAGATTTATTTGCCTAACTTATGCCATAAACATGACCATCAATTCAGATCGTATGCTCCTCGCCATATTTTGACTGTTGGTGGCATGATAACTACCCGTTCTTCTCCCAATCTAGCAATATCTCCCCCGACGGATTGCACATGGTGATAAAGATCTTCCATTGCCTTCCGTAATTCGATGATATCTTTCTGTGCCAAGGGAGTGACTCGCAAAATCAAAATCATACGCTTCTTTGCATCGTCTTTAATGCTAGGAATATCACTTAGATTCCTAAGTGTAATTGCCTTCAGATATATTGGCTTGTCTTGAATATTCATTAATTATCCTACTCTGTCTTTCAGAGAACATCGCAATTCGCAAATAGTCATGCCGGTCAACAGTGATTTACTGAGTGGTTGATTTAGATTCGTAAACTTTCAACCTCTTTTTTATCCATGGGAAGTACAGACATGGTGGTTGTTTCCCCATTTTGGGATGCAATTACGTCAGACTCTTTATTCTGAGGGGAATCCGAATAACGAAGAATCATGCTTGATGCTTTCTCTGTTTGCGAATGCTCATAGTAGTTGCTTCGCAAAATTCCAATTGGTCCAGGAAAATCCTTTACCTCAAGAAGAGTGTCATTTCCACTGATGAGGGAACATAACTTATAATTCTCCGTTTCATTTCTGCCTATGATGAGCTTCGTGGTTTCTGATAGCCTAAAGTGCCTGCCGAGCTTTAGTAATTCTACATCACTAACGCTTGGAAGCTCATCAACATCCAAATGTTGCATCAGATCCCGAATTCTTTTCGAAAATTGAGGGTCTGTTAGGAGGCATCCTCCAGCTGCATTTGGAACGTCAAGTAACCCAAACTCCTTCGCCAATGAGAGCTGTGTTTTACGCGACCTACCAGAGATATTACATAACTCCCCACGATTAACCCATCCGTCCTTCTCCACTTTTGTGGGGGGAAGACACTTAGCCGAAAGTGGTCTCAAGATTATACCCTTCGTATGGCTTTCTTCCTCTATTATTTGTAGTGCCCGGGGGTTTTGACTCATAGGTCTTTGATGGAGTACTTCGCCTGTTACTATGAAATCTGCGCCTGTTTTCATCATATGTTCCTTGGCAGCGCTGTACATCATACTTCTACAATCAATACATGGGTTCATCCCAGACCCAAAGCCATACTTGGGCCGTTTAAGCATTTTGAGATAATCCTCGTCAAGATAGACAGTCTTAAGAGGAATATCTAATTCACGGGCGACCTCTTTTACTCTGTGACCGCATCCTTTACCGCAATCGTAATCACAAAACGGAGTTTTAATTGCTATTGCTTCTATTTTAATTCCCTGTTCCAACATCATTTTAACCGCTAATGTACTGTCTAATCCACCTGACAACAGCGCTACGCCCTTGAGCTCCCTCCGTTCATCTTGATTTGTAGAGACCTTTTCTCCATCGTAGTTAGACATAAATCAGTCACCACGAAATAGGTTCAAGGTAATATAACCTTAGTAGTAGATATTACTCAGTTGTCGATTTCAATTGTAAATTATCGAGTATTCATCTCGTAAGTCGACCGGTAGGGTATATTGAATAACTACTGCCTTCACCTGATGAACACTATGTTGGGCTGACAGTGTTCATTTGCTAAAACTATCCAATATATAACATGGCGTGAGATCATTACAGATATTGGATCCATTTGATAGAATTATCCTGTGTTCACTTTACATAAGTGAGTTGAATCCCACTGTTCCACCATTGGAACGCATAAGATCTCATTTTCCGTTGCCCGGGGAAATTTATGTTCGCAAGATTCAAGAACTCGTCAATCTCGGATTGGTAAAAGGTGTTCACAATTCGAGTTTAACCTTCTTAGGCAGAGACGCAATTAAGGTAGTTTTAGTTGGAGGAGTCTTCGACCTGATACATCCAGGGCACATTCATACTCTAAAAGCAGCGAAATCGCATGGTGATGTTCTTGTTGTAGTCGTTGCTCGAACTTCTACTGCGGTAATGATAAAAAAAGACCGGATGATATACCACGAAGAGGAGCTTCGTTTAGAATTAGTTTCTTCCTTGAACGTAGTGGACCTTGCAATCCTAGGAAACGAAGGGACGCTGTATGAGACAGTTGAATACATAAAGCCTGATATTATCGCATTAGGGTACGATCAATTTCATAGCGAAAAAGAAATCGCAAAGAATTGTCAAAAAAGAAAATTAACCACAAGGGTCATTCGGCTTAATACGCCTTTTCCGGCAACAAAGAGTTCAATAATAAAGGATTACCTTGGCAAATCGTTCTACAGAATTTGAGATTATTATTTTTGACATGTACCAATCACTCACAGCACAGAAGGGTGAACAAACAGCTTCACCTTGACTTTGTCTCCATTTCCAATGCCTGCAGTCTTCTTAATAGAGAGAGGTGCTATAATTTCAAGCATACTTTCATCATAATGTGTGCGTTCCAATACTATGACGGCAGCGTCTTTGATTATGCCTCCATTAACATCTGCAGGATAGCATTTTGCCCATCCATAGCTTCTTTTAGAATCGCTAAAGCCGCTTATAAAAATGGCTGGAAAAGATCCTATACCTCTTCTGGCGTCTCTAAATACTTTATCAACGAGCTTCACGTTTAGAGTCCCCGGATATGGAACATACCCCAATTTCTCTTGAAATTGCTGACGATAACCATTTAATGACATGTAATAAGCGCCCTCACCCATACCCGAGACGATTCTACCTTCGAAATTAATTGTACTTGGAGGATTGGATTCAATAGCGGCCTTCAATGTAGAAAATAAGCCTTCTATAGCAGCATATCCCCTTTCTGTCAATTTAACCCTAAACCGCTGGCCTTTCTTTACTCGATCTATGTACCCGCCAGCATCAAGGTCCTGGAGATGTTTTGAAGCGGCCTGCTGTGATTTCATTATGTTTCTGGCTAACTCTGTAGTAGTCAATTCAATAAAGCTGTATTGTGCCCCTAGCATTAAGAGTTTGGTCATGGTAAGAATATGTTGTAACTTGACTTGCGACATCGCATCTAGTTATTGATACCCATATCGCCAAAAGTCCGTACCTGGATATCACTTGATTTTCTTAGCTCCCCAGTTCTATGACCAACTATATATTCAATTCCTACCTTATCTGCTGCATCAACCAATCGCTGTGTGACTATACCATCAAGGACAAGCATCTTCCCTCCTTCCGTATGATCAAGCTTTTTAACTACATCCGAAACAGGTACTTTGAGCAACACCCTCATAGACCCGTCTAAAATCACTGCCTCTAATGTTTCATTGATTTGAGGAAAGACGCCCTTCACGGCAGACAAAATGTTCGAATCACCTTCTACAACAGTGGGATTTTCAATTTCAGTATTGACTTGTATTTCCCGTTCTCCTACCTTAGCATGCTCCTGCCGATCCTTCTTAATCTCGTGTCTCTTTTCACTTTGCTGAACAGGCAAGAGGTAACGAGTTTCCTGTACATTCGGGCCTGAAAGCCCCGACACTTCCTTAAGAATCTCCGCAATTTCAAGCGGTGTGCAATCCTCGACCTCCCTACCAACAGGAGCTCTAAGGACCCTGTCAATATTCACTACTCCATGTAACTCCTTGAGGATCAGATCACCAGCCCGATCGCCATCAAGAAATGCAATTACTTTCCGACCTTGGGTGAGTTTGACTATAGTTTCATCGATTTTTGCTCCTTCGATTGCGATAGCGTTGTCAAACCCTGCGCGCAACAAGTTAATAACATCGGCTCGTCCCTCTACAAGGATTATCCAGTCAGATTCAAACACACCGGTCCCGCACGCTAGTTGCGCCTTTCCGAAGGCAGTCAGTTTACCAGGCTTACTCGCGTCATAGACATCTTTGAGCATCTCCTCACCCTCACTAATTGTCTTGGTCGCCCATTCTTGTACGATCCTCTTTGCTCTGTCAACGATTACTTTCTTTTTTATAGCTCTGATATCGTCGATACCGCTTAGAGCAAATTTAGCTTGAAATGGCCCAACCTTATCGATGCTTTCTATGGCCGCTGCTATTAGTGCGGCAGTAGAAATATCGGTACTCATTGGAATGACAGCATCGCCTTTCGCCATGTTCGACTTGGTGTCTACGTTAACTTCGATTCTTCCTACCTTCGAAACTTTTTGCAACTCGTTCAAATTCATTTCAGGACCGAGGAGTCCTTCTGTTTGTCCAAAAATAGCTCCAATTATATCGGCCTTTTCAACCAAACCATCAACCTCGAATTTTAGTTTAACGTGATACTTCACAATACCCGTGTTAGGCAATCACATAACCTCATGTTCTTAAATTAACTCTAAGGTGGGTTGGCTCGAATATAAGTGCTTTGAAGCCAGTTTAAACGCCTAAATTAATAGACCTTCGATGCGGCTCTATAAATAAAAGTGCAAATCTCTCCTATTACCAACAATTCCTAACAAAAAAGGACCATATCCGGCAAGGTCTTCAATATGCCTTATCTTTCCATTCCCTACTCTCGCAAGTGCACTTTTATAAAAAAGGCTAACTTGATTCCCATTTAATTGGAGTCTAGTCATGAGTTTGCTCGTCAACCGTTTTCCTGTTCTGTCCATGTCGAATAAGAGTATAATCTTCTTACGAACAATAGAATGAGAATCCACAAAATCTGTTATGCCTTTAAACGTGTTGAATAATGTCGATTTTCCTGTGAAGCCTATGCTAGCCAACGCTTTTGCATCTCTCTTCCCTTCAACTACTATTATAGAGCCGCACTCAGATTCCTCATTGAGCATTTCAACTATGCTCTGTAGACGATAGACGGTAGCATCATCCATAATTGTCTGGCGCATAAGATGCATTTACACTGGAAACATTTAACAATTTGCGTAGGTCTTGATATAATAGCCTATGTTCTCTGCGTATCTCTAATCCAAGTCGTAACCTATGAACAATGTTCCGTTTGCCCTATTCCTGCCAAACAATTTGATCATATAAGGTATAACCATGGTTATGTTAAGTAGCCCCTTTTAGTCTTAACCGGATTCAAGTTACGCTAGTAGAAATGTTGTAACTGAAACGTCTTGTTAGAGCCAAAAAAAATCGACTTCGCCACAGTCCTTATGAATTTAGGATACTCATTTTCGATCTCAAAATTCATTACAATGGATGTAGGATTGGGAAAAAAGCGGTTACATTGGTGGAACACCCCCACTTCTTAGACTCAAAGCGTCAATAAGGCCCTCCGCATATCCCATGCTTAGAATGGCAAGTTCCGGTTTTCCCTGTTCCAGAAAGTTTTCTGCATCGTTTATATAACATTCAGCATTGCACAATATCTTGGATATCACTTCGTTACGGCGTCCTTGCTTGTCGTTTTCGACTACTCGTCTCAAAGTTGACAACACATCCTTGGCCATAGGAGCGTATCGACAAATTAAATCTGCGGGCGTATTTCGAATAAGTTTTGCATTATCCCTTGGCTCGTTGACATTTTGTGTTAAAGTGAGCAATGCGTCTATTTCAGTAAAGTGTAAGCTTCCTGTAATGATTATCGAATGGGGTCCGCGTCCAAAACAGGTTGAGCCGATCGATTTGATTGTGCCGGATATCATCCTTTGACATGGACTACCTACTCTAGACACCACTACTGCGAATGTGTCTTCCAAAAACACATTCCGCCTAAATACATCCTCTGCCCGCAGCAAGGCTTGCAACGCCCAACTCGGATCTAGAAAAAAGTGGCCACTCAATCGGTTATCATATTCAGTTAAAATGAGTGTATGATTCCCGTTAAGCAAATTCTCGTAAGTTGTTCTATAAACGCTAAAGCCGGAAGATGGTTCTGAAGTGATAGTTACAATTTTTCCGAACTTATAGATATGAAGACCTGCCTCACCGATTAATGAGGTGATTCCAGACGCCCCATGGATGATTTCTACTTTGATTGACTTTTTAATGGCCCTTACATATAGTTCGACAAGAGTCGTAGCAACAAACGGATCGCCGTATGTTAAGATTGCTATATCAATTTTTTGTGCTTGCTCCAGTATTTCCCGTCCGTCTTCAATGAACCACCTTTTTGCAGCAAGCAGGTTTATATTTAGACCACGTGAGTTTGCTAATTCATTCAACTCTTCTATATCCTCACAGGATAGATACCCTGTGAATGTATCCAGGTAAACAATATCGCAGCTACTTAATATACGAAGGGTGTGCTCACTCACGCTCTTGTAGCCGCTTATCCCCGTACCTATAAAGCAAAGCATTGGACGATGAATTTATTGGTGGTCCATATTTTAATCTACGAGGTGATCTGTTCTTTGGCATTATTGTGTAGTCTCGACAAGTGATCCAAGGCCCTACCCATAACATCAATGCTAGAAACATATTGTGAAATCTTCACATACTCATTAGGTGTGTGGGAAGCGTGTGATTCTCCCGGCCCATACGTGACCACTGGAACATTAAATGCGGTACCTAACACGTTCATGTCTCCTGTACCCGTTTTGCGAACCAAGTTTGCACGTCTTTTGCATATTTCGAAAATAGACAGCGAGAGCGCCCTGACTATTGGTGATGAGCGATCGGCCTCGAATGGCTCCGTTTTGTCCTCTATCCTATAACTTGCCTTAATTAATTTTTTATTGGCAGTTTTCTCAACGACATCTTTCAGCTTTTCAAGTACGTTTTCGCAATTCGTTGAGGTAGGAATACGGATATCTAATGTGATTTTACATTTTTGTGGAGTAACATTGTGACTTGAACCTCCAGTAATTTCTGTTAGACAACAGCTTACCAGATTAGCCCGGTTTGTGCCCTGGTTTTCTGAAGATCCGATTTCAGTTTTTATTGCATTCCAAAATTCATATGTTTCTTCGATCGAATTCTTTGCTAACCAAGGTGCGCTTGCGTGCGTACTCTTGCCTACATCACATGTGAGCCTTATAGCAAGTCTGCCTTTATAGCCTATAGTGATATTTTCAAGGCCACTTGGCTCGCCAAAAATCGCGTAGTCAAATTGAATCTTGCCCTTTGCTAGATGCTTAACTCCCGTTGCGTTACCTTCTTCATCAACTAATCCAGCAAATATTATAGTGCCTGTCGGTTTCCGGTATTCAGAAGCAGCTAGTAGCATCGCAACTAGGGCCGCCTTCGCATCCGATGCACCTCGCCCATAGATTAGCCCATCTTCAACTCTTACAGGTATTTGTCCGGGAACGGTGTCCATGTGTCCGCAAAGTAGTATCTTGGGATCACCAATACCCTTTACAGCAATTAGGTTTCCTACGCTGTCAATATCGGCCTGTTCAAAACCTAATTCATTGATACAGGTTTCTTTAAGCATGGACGCCAATGATGCTTCGGATCGAGATGGCGTGTACAGACGTAAGGCACGAAGTAACAATTCAACTGAATAGCTTTGTGAGACCAATTTGGCTTATTTCTGAAGATGCGAAAGGTAGTCAATCATCAGGCCTGGTATGTCGATCCCAGTTGTTTTAACTGTATTCTTGAATTCCGTTGTATTGTTCACTTCGTGAACAACTAAGCCTTCTCGTTCACTTTCCATTATATCAACACCGACGATCATCCCACCAACGGCCTTAGTCGCCTTTAGACATAAATCCTCCAGCTGGTTTGAAACAGGACAGTTTTCTGCTTTGCCACCCAATGCCATATTTGTCTTCCAGTCTCCTTGAACGGAATACCTGTAGATCGCTCCGACAACTTTATCTCCTATCACGATAGCTCTGATGTCCCTTGGTGGACGATTTACGAACTCTTCTAGATAGTAGATGTGATAAAGTGGAAACATTTGCTCCCTATCTTCCAAGACAGCTTTGGCTGCATCTTTATCACGCAAAAGAGCCACCAATCTGCCCCAACTTCCTATTGTTGGCTTTATGACTGCTGGGTAATTGATATAGTCAAGAGCATCAAGTGCAGACTCTTTAGAGAATGCTGAGATGGCTTTGGGCGTTTTCACGTCAGCATTGACGAGACTCATGTGAGCCAATAACTTGTTGCCGCTGGTAGCGGCTGCATTCAAGGGGTTCACCACTAACGCACCTAGTCCTTCAAGTACAGCTGTTGAATGAATACTTTTAAAGTAGCTTACGCAGCGTTGGATAACAATTTTATGCTGATATATGGAATGCTTCGAATTCAGGTCAATGAACAAAGATCTACAATCTAAGTTTACTACATTAATGCCTCTCTTTTTAGCAGATTCGTATAATGCCTTCTCTTCCCACCTAATATTATCGTAAAGAATAGTAAGGGAAGGGCTAACTTTTGTGCTGATATCACTCGCCTCATTTATAGCATATTTTTATATTATTTTCCAGAGTCGTTGGCACTTTATTCTCAGCCTCGTATTCTTGTCCCTTTAGCATGGTCTCTTAATTTTGTGCCTCTTAATTTACCTTCAGTGCGGCATCATTAAGTATTTTCCTCTCAAGGTTCTCATCAAGGTACAATTCCAAGACATCGCCCATACGAAGATGCTTTAGCCCTTGGGCAAGTGTTTCAGCATCATTAACGTTCGTATCTAACCCTAATATTGATAATAGATAAGCTGCGCCATTCTTTCCTGCAAGTTCCCCAAACACTATTTTGCGCCTATTTCCAACCAACTTGGGCTCAAGTATTTCGTAAGATGCAGGATTTCTTAAGATTGCTGCGAGATGTGTTCCGGCCTTGTGCTTGTATGCACTATCACCTATAATTGGCTTCGAAGAAGGGACCTCTAGGCCAGTATATTGAGAAATTGTACGAGAGAGATCCTTAAGCATATGCAGTCGCAGGTCCTTTTTCGTTTTGTAGATCAACGTCAATGCAACTGCGGTCTCAGCCAATGTTGGAATTCCCGTACGTTCACCTAGGCCATCAATCGTCGTATGAATCTGATCTGCCCCTGCGTCGCATCCTGATAATGCATTGGCCAGCGCTAGACCTATGTCGTTATGACAATGTACGTCTATAGAGCTCCTTGACATGTCGATACTTTCTGAAACCATCTTCACGAGGTTGTACATACCCATAGGTCTCATAATCCCCACTGTGTCGGGAATACTAATTCGCTCAATACCGAGCCGATTCACTTCACGACACATGTCAATCAGAAAGACGGGATCTGTTCTACTCGCATCTTCCATAGTGAACCTAGCCTTTAGACCATGGGATTTGATATAGTCAACCACATCAAGAGCTCTGGTTTTGGCCTCTTCTCGGGTAATTTTGAGTTTCGAAGCTAGATGGATATCAGAAATTCCCATATACGTCGCGACCCATGTGGCTCCGCAATCGATAGCCACATCAATGTCTGATTTAATAGCCCGTACGTGGGCCAAAATATCGGCCCTTAGACCTTGATTAATTATGGTCTTCGTGGCCTCTGCGTGATCCCTAGAAACCACTGGGCTGATCTCGATTTGATCGACGCCAAATGAATCCACTAACCATGCTATCTGAATCCGCTGTTTGACGGTGAAGGATATTCCTGGATGTTGCTCCCCCTCCCTCAATGTTGAATCTAGAATTTGTATCTTCTTGTTCATGTTTTCGGATCTATTATAAACGTGGGCATACTGATTGGGATCGTCCGAATTTAGTGACATTAGTGACTAATTCCAACACCCACCGCAGAGGATATAAATGTTATCGAACAAAAATATAAGATTCGAGTCCCAAATCTAACGATTCCCGGCTAATTCAACGGAACCCGCCGCACAACATTCATAGATAACTTACTTTACTGTTTTAAGTATAATCACAGTATTTGTGTCAGAGACTCCGGGAGTCCTACGGACATCGTCAACACATCTATTAATCTCTCCAATGTTCGGAGCGGCAATTATTACAGCAATATCGTATTGACCGGTTATTTCATAGATTACCTGTACCCCACTTAGTTTTTTAAGTTCAGAAGAAACCGTTGATGTGTCAGAAGTTGGTCCAACGGATATAAGTGTAATGGCACTCGTTTTTCCACTTCTACCTAACTCTATCGTGAATTGCGTTATGACGCCGGCATTAATCATATTCTTTACTCGTCTCCTAACTGCAGATTCAGAGAGACCAATTTCATTGGCGATCTCTACGAACGATCGACGTGAATTTATTTGTAAATCTCGAACTATTTTCTCATCAAACTGGTCGAGCTCAGCAGACATTTCGCCTCTTCTCCTCAGCCGAAATGACCTTGTCGATAATATTAACGGCCTTATTGACGGTAACGTCATCCATAACAAGAGGAGGGAGTAGTCTAATGACATTTCGTCCTGAATATAACATCAATAACCCCTCGCTAATTGCATCAAGTAATAAATCTTTAACGTCGAAACGCATCTCTATGCCAAGCATCATACCCAAACCTCTAACTTCCCTAATAATCCTGTGTTTCTCTTGCAACCTTATTAGATCCTCTTTAAAAATTGTACCAATCTTGCTAGCGTTTTCAACTAGCTTGTCTTTTGTCAAAGATTCTAGTGTTGCTAACCCGGCAGCGCAAGCTAATGGATTGCCGGAAAAGGTAGAGGAATGTTCTCCCACCTTCATGCAATCGATTATTTCTGGCCTAGTTAAGGTGAGCCCCATCGGCATCCCCCCAGCGATGCCTTTCGCAAGGCACATTACATCTGGAGTCGTATTCCAGTGTTGACCTGCCCACATTTTACCTGTTCTACCAAGCCCGCTCTGAATTTCATCAAATATTAGGACCAAATTGCGTCGATTACAAATTTCTCTAACCCCCTGAATGAAACCGTTAGGTGGGACTATGATCCCAGTTTCACCTTGTATAGGTTCCAAAATTACAGCTCCAATGGTGTTATCAATTTCTTCTTCCAATTTGGACATTTGACCATAAGGAATGAATCGAACTCCTCCTAACAGAGGTTTAAAAGGATTGCGATATTTATCATTGTAAGTGACTGAGAGAGCTCCGAAGGTTTTCCCATGATACGCACCCTTCATAGCGATTATCCCATTCTTTCCAGAGAATTTGCGCGAGAACTTTAAGGCCGCTTCAACCGCCTCTGCACCGCTGTTGCTGAAAAAGACTCTATCCAGTCCTGGAGGGGTGAGGGTAGCCAATTTTTTCAGAAACTTTAATCTTGATTCATTAAAAAGAGACATGTGACACACTATCAAATTTTCCACCTGTGCCTTGATAGCCTGAACAACACGCTCGTTACAATGCCCTACAATTGCTACACCGTATCCTCCCATGCAATCAATATATTCCTTATTAAAAATGTCCCATACCCTCGCTCCTTTTCCACGATCTATAGATATTGGGAATCGTTGGTAGATATGAGATAAGTACTGATCTTCCCCGTTCATTTACTGGCAATCACTGTACAATTGACGTGCGCTATAGCTTTCGAGAAAGGTCTTTCCACTTTGCCTGAAGTAATGATGGCTTCTTTAACCCCATTCTGTAGAGCCTCGATTGCTGCCAATACTTTTTTTTCCATACCAAAACCCATTTTAGGTAGTGCCAATTTTGCTTGCTCAAGAGTCATTGTTCTTATTAATTTATCACCCATTTCCACTCCATGGACATCAGTAACAAATATCACTCTCTCAGCCTTTAACGCACCCGCAATATATGCGGCAGCCCTATCGCCATCCACATTGAGGAACTCGTATTCTTCGCTCATCGCGACAGGAGATATCACAGGCAAGTATCCATTTTCGAGCAATAAATTTATCAACGTGGGATCGACAGAACTTATTTTTCCTGTATAACCGCCTTCTATCATCATTTTTCTTCCATTGTTATTCAATACAGCCAGTCTTTTCTTACGATTAGCTTTCAAGACATCCCCGTCTACTCCTGATACGCCTACAGTCTTCACACCGTTGCTAATTAGCAATCTGACGATGCACTTGTTTATTTTGCCAGCCATGACCATAGTGAAAATTTTGGCTGTTTCCTTATCCGTATACCTGCTCTTTATGCCACCAGGAGATACCACAAAATCCTGCGTCTTTCCAAGTTTATTCGCGATCGCTGTCACCTCTTTTCCTCCACCATGAACAATCACTAGCTTGTCCTTTTCTGAAATGCTTTTTAAATCGCCTATGGCCGTTTCATGTATCCCGTCAACAACACTTCCACCAATCTTAATTACGTTCATACAGGTGTCAGCGGAGTGAATCTAAGGCCAGCAGTCTCGTCAAAGCCTTGCATGACATTCATATTCTGTATTGCAGAGCCAGCTGCTCCCTTCATTAAGTTGTCAGACGCAGACAGGGCAATAATTCTATGATTATCCTCATCAATATCAAAGCCGACGTCGCACAAATTAGACCCTACAACAAATTTGGGATCTGGAAATTTGTAGAAGCCTTTGGTGTCACGAATTAGTCTAACGAACGGTTCATTTTTGTAGCTATTCCGATACAACTTCCACAACTCTAGCTCTTGAATGGTGGTTTTGAAGAATAGGTGATTTGTGACAAGGATACCACGGACTAAGTTTACAGCATGCGGACTCATACTTACTTTGATCGGCTGCTTTGCGGTTATACCTAGTTCTTGCTCTATTTCCCCTGTATGTCTGTGCTTAGCGGGCTTATATGGTCTAATCACGCCATATCGCATGGCGTGGTGAGTTCCAGCATTTGATATTGAACCCGCTCCTGATGAACCAATTTTGCTATCCACCACAATATGATTAGTGTCAATAATGCCATTTTGTATTAGCGGTCTGATGGCAAGCAGCGAAGTCACAGCCATGCAGCCGGGGCAGGAAACAAGCTTTGCTCGTACGATTTCTGCCCTGTGGAATTCGGGTATCCCATATACAGACTTACTAAGTAACTCGGGGAAGGGATGTTCCCATCCGTACCATTTAATGTAGTCTTTAGGATTTCTTAAACGGAAATCTGCCGAGAGGTCGACCACCTTCATTCCCCTTTCATACAACTCTTTAACGATCTTATTTGACTTTCCATGAGGGACAGAAGTAAAAACGAAATCACATGCCGTAGTCACTTTCTCAATATCCATCGGTGAAAAAGTGGCATTTACAAACCCCTTTAAGCTGGGGTGGACACGATGCACATACTCCCCCGCTCTTTGTCTTGAGACAATCATACTTATCTCAACTTTTGGATGTGAGGCTAGAAGACGTAACAATTCTCCACCGACATAGCCTGAGGCGCCGATTACGCCAACCTTCACTTCAATAATCTCCTATATTTAAAGGCGAGGAACGTGGAATTTCGTAAATGTGCCATTCACCTAAGTGGAAGGATTTTCTATCTCTCAATTTATATTTGTTGTTTGGATTCGTCCAAAGAACCTGTAGCTAATGGTTGCGCTTTCACTTCTTTGCGAAGTCCAAAGCGTAATCAACCATAGCTCCTGAAATATCAGTATCCGAAACCTTAGATGCTCCTCGAAATTCCACGGTATTATTAATTTCGTGGACCAAGAATCCCTTATCGCTATCCTCCATCAAGTCAACACCTAGAATTCCTCCTCCTACAGCTTTAGAGGCTCGCATTGCTATATCCTCCAGCTCATTGGTGATTGGGGCGTTCTCTGATTTTCCTCCTCGGGCAATATTGGTTCTCCACTCTTTTTCCGCTGAGTAGCGATATACCGCTGTAATAAGCCTATCTCCTACTACAATACATCTCAAATCTCGCGGTGGACGCTCTACCATCTCCTGAATATAATAGATCCTTCCTAAGGCACTATCACTTTCAGCTCTCATTTCCAACACCATGTTTGCAACCTCCTCATCCCGCAATAGATAGACACCCCTACCCCACGAACCGATCATGGGTTTCAAAACGATTGGGAACCCTATCCTCTCAATGATTTCCGTCGCAGCTTCAGGACTGAATGCAAAGTAAGTTTTAGGAGTTGGTACATTGTGTTTTGCAAGAGCTATTGAAGTCATTAATTTATTTCCGCAAGTCTCGCCTACTACGAACTTATTAATTACTGGCATACCCAAAAATTCTAGACAAGCTGTCAGATACAATCCTCTAAAATGACTTATGTTTCTCTGCAATATTATGTCACCCAGCTCAAATTCTTGAAGTTCACTTTTAGTAGAAATGGTAAGGGACTTCGCATCTGTCATCTTGACTTTTACCCCTTTCTTAAGGGCAGTATCATAGATACATTTCTCTTCGAATCGAACCTTATCGTATAAGATACAAAGCTCTACCATCTACTGCCCCCAATCTTCTCCGACGCTCTCAGCTGGTTTCAGGTCCACACTATTCTGTGATTTTGATGCGACTTCAAAATCTGAACCACAATCCTGACATGCTACAATTTCTCCGACCAGAATATCGTCAGGAACATTGATCTCAGCTCCACATTCTAAACATTCTTTTTTCACTTTTTTACACCTCCTTTTTTGTTAGTATCCAGCCGCAATGTTTCGTCGATACTATTCGCTACAGAACACTGCAAACCCCATAGGTCCACGAATCCTTTGGCAAGGGTCTGATCAAAGGTAGAATCTGATGTATAAGTTGCAAGGTTGTTTCTATAGAGAGAATACTTTGATTCTCTTCCAACTACACGCAGCGATCCCCTCTGCATTCTTAATCTAACTCTTCCACTAACTTTTTTTTGGCTTGAATCTATAAACCTATCCAAATGAGATCGTAAAGGCTCTTTCCATAAACCTGAATAAACTAACCAACTCCATTGCTCGTCAACAATGCGCTTAAAGCGAAGTTCGTGAGCAGTCAAGACCAACTTTTCTAAGTCTTTGTGAGCCTCAATCAACACCATGGCAGCAGGCGCTTCATATATCTCCCTAGATTTGATTCCGACTGCCCTATCCTCCACGTGATCAACAATACCGACTCCGAGGGACCCCGCTTTGTCGTTGATATATTTTATTAGCTCGATGATATCCATTGGTCGGTCGTCTACTGCGATCGGAACTCCCTCTTTAAATTCCACCTCAATGTATTCAACCCTATCATCATCAAATCTAACGAATCCAAAGACATTGTATGGTGGTTCACTGCCTGCATCTTCAACACTTCCTCCTTCTATAGCTCTACCCCAAACGTTTTCGTCTATACTGAACTTCTTTGCTTCAAAGCTTATCGGTATATTTTGCTCAGCAGCGAATTTTAGTTCTAGGTCTCTAGTTAGGTTCATATCCCTAATTGGCGACAATATGGTCATTCGTGGATCAAGCGCTCTAATGGTAACATCGAATCGAATCTGATCATTACCTTTGCCTGTGCAGCCGTGCGCCACGATTCTTGCCCCATTTCTGTGAGCAACATCAACAAGTTTGGCCGAAATTAATGGCCGTGAGAGCGCAGTAGCCAATGGGTATTTGTCTTCGTATAGTCCGTTTGACTTAACGCTTGGCAATATGTAATGTTGGGCAAACTCCTTTGTACAATCTTCGAAAACATGTTTTATCACTCCTATTTGCAACGCTCGATCTTCGATTTCCTTAAAATTATCTTTTTGGCCACAATTTACTGTCAGACTAATGACGTCAAGATTATGATGTAGCTGTAGATACCTGATGCAGACAGAAGTGTCCAAACCACCAGAATAAGCTAGAACTACCTTCTCTTTTGGCATCTATTATTCGCCTCGAAAATCCAACACTACATTTAAATTTTTTGGCAAATCTTTATCGGTGGTGAGGTACCCCCTCCCTCCCCAGCTCCTGAGCAATGTACATGTTGCATAGGATGATTTGAAGCCTACCTCTGAAGTTAAGTTTTGCTCTTAGTCCAAAGACAATCTGCATGATGGAATAGAGATAGTCGATTCAAGTACTAATAAGAGAGATTTTCTGGCTGGGATTGCTAATGAATTATTACTTGCAATTTAGTATACGATAAGAATAACGGGATCCAGAATGTCAAAGGTGATTTTTTTCCTGAGATGCCGTGTCATCTTTACCTTGTTTTAAAACATTAATCCTCGCAATGTGTATCGTGCAATCAAGGACGGAAGCGGCTTTGATTTGTCCTCCGCTGCTGGGTATGATTTTTTTAGAACAGGTGTAGGTTTGTGTTTTTCATCGAAGCGGAAGCAATTATAGCCATGACCCTGCGTATTTGAGTAATGAATGATAAGCCTGCCTATAGACGTTATGCAATCGAGGAAGTAAAGCGAAGAATTGTCAATGCTTTACGTGAGAATAGAGAAGGGCTCTCAGGAGTTGAGATTGCCTCGTTAACGGGCATAAGCCGAATGACTATCACCAAGTATCTGAATATTTTTGCAACCTTAAGGTTAATTAAGCAAAAAAAAATCGGATCTGTGAATGTGTGGTTCGCAGAGCCAGGTACCGACGAATATGACATTCGAGCCAATATCTTTGGGATCCAGCAGAAATTTATGGAAGCCATTTCACTTGGAGATGGAGACTATGCTCGAAACATGTTAGTTAACCTCATTGATTCGAAAATTGAAGACCTCAAGGTACTGAGTGATATAGTAGCCCCAACGGTTAACACGTTTAATGAATTATATAATAGAGGTCGTTTGGGCAAAACCGAAAGGATCCATTTGTTGACTTTGGTTATGGAAATTGTTGATTACTTAAAATATATTATCCTACCAGCCAAAAACAAGGTTCATGCTTTTTCCCTATTTGTTGCAGCCTCAGAGGATTATATTTTCTTTGCCAAAATTGGCGCTCTGGCGCTTCAGATATTAGGGTCTAGAATATCATACTTAGGCAATATTGAGCAGCATATCGATCCATTTTTTGACATCGATTTTCAACGATATGTTCTCAAAATTTGTGGCAACAGGAAGGGGCTCTTGATTATTTGCATATGTTCTTCGGGAGAGGGTTCATTGCATTTTCTGTATGCCGCTACTCGGGCCATCAAGGCTAAAACGCGCATGCAGCTCAAAATAGTATTATTTACACCCAGCAGTATTAGAAGCGCTGTCGACAAGTTAGGAAGTGATTATGTCGCAAATGACCTTGGATCATTTATCGAATGGGCTAAAGAAATTGTAGGCAGCTAGACAACGCGTGCCACGGCTTGCCGCGAGAAGAGGAGGTATATTGTTCAATTTAAACCAGATAGTCTCGACTGAACGGAATAGAGGAGAAGGATAAAAAGAGACAGAGGCAAACGGAAGCTTGATAATTGTAAAATAAAAATCGATCTAAGAAAAACTCAAAAGGTCGTCTATATAACTGAGACCATTTCGACTCGGACCTATATTTAGATCATACAACTCTTTAACAAGATTCATCAGCTAATTCAAGAATTTCAATCTTTGAATATATAGAATTTATCTGCGATTGTATTTCCAGCTTGTCGATATCGTCTACTGCTGCATCCTTCTTTTCGAAGAGATCTCTAACCTGATTGTGCAACTCAATTCTGAGGTCTCTGACGGTTTGAACCATTTGCAATGTAACATTAAAAAAATTAAATAGTATTGAGTGTGAAAATATTTTGTTCCTCTACACAAATTTGAGTTAAATAAGAGAAATTTTCATCCTCTCATCAAATTATATAAAGAGCAGATCTAATGAGAATTAATAACATATTTAATCAATTGGTTATGCAATTGTTATCACTTTATAAATATAGCAGCACGCAGTTTATCTAAAAGTTGAGCATAATTTTTTTTAGATTAGGTAAAATAGATGAACAATATATCTGGTTGTGATACGATATGAAGGTACTGATTGCTGAAGATGATAGAGACCTCATATCCTTATATAAGCATACAATGGAGAGAAGGAACCACAAAGTTATTATCTGCGGAGATGGTGAAGAATGTCTCAACCTTTACTACGAAGAACTTGAGCGTACAAAAAGTAAACAACGGTACATTACATCTAATAAACAGCCTTTTGATGCCGTAGTATTAGACCACAAAATGCCGAAAATAAACGGCCTTCAAGTTGCCAAGGAAATTTTGGCAGTTAACCCGCATCAAAGAGTAATCTTCGCTTCTGCTTTCATGGGGGATACTATTATGGATTCAGCACCAAATTTCAGACATATAGAAATAATGCAGAAACCATTTCGATTGAACAAGCTCGTGGACATCCTGGAGTACAGAGAAGTCTATATAAAACTTAAGAATCTTAAGGTCGACGTTGATGTAGTTAAAGCTCTAAATCCGACTCATGGCCAGATAAAGGACTTGATGAACAGATTAGGAATGGTTAGGAGCAGAGCCTTCGCGCCATCAAAATTTGAAAATATGAATGCCTAAAATATAAAGCTCTACACCCTCAGCAGCGACATTATCGAGGACCTACATAGAGGAGCGACGGTTGTCTTTTCTTGCCAGGTTTGACCTAGTCATATTTTTCAGAATAGAGAATTTCAACCTGTAGGAATGGGATTTATATCAATGTCGGCGCAAAGGTATAGTCTCTGAAAGATGAACGGGGATTTATATCAATGTCGGTGCAAAGGTATAGTCTCTGAAAGATGAACGAGGATTTATGATATAAGCCGGATAAGTAGTAAAGGATGCAAATGAACCCTCTCATATCTGAGGTTACAATGCATGAGATGTATTTCAAACTCATCATCATGGTTTAACCGATAGTCAAGTGATGGCAATCCTTTGGAGTCTCTTAGTTTTTAACTAGAGAAAAAACTAAGAAAGATTCAACTCACTAGTCGCAAAGTGGTTCATATACTGGAGAACAACTATTTTAGTGACCACCTGGCGAGAGACATAATTAATGGGGTTCTCCTGACCAATTAGTTGGATAAAGATCCGATACACAGGATTATCACGTTATCGATCGCGTGTGAAAAGCTTTTTTTCGTATGAATGGGAGACCTTAACAGTATGGGATATGACGGTAGTTAGGCAGTATATTCACCTTCCTACCAATATTTTGCTTTAATGGTTTCTATAACTCGCTCATGGTCAGGACCTTTCCTCCTAGCAAATCTCTCCATTGCGCTCAACGGTACCCCACCAAGCGACCTTGCGAGCGCAGCGAAGAATAAATTCTTCATCGGGTTATCGCGACCCACCTTCCGCATGAACTTTTGTATCCCGTGTTTAAAATTGTGCTGCCATGTCTTGTACATTACTCCAAGCTTTGGAGGGTCCATGGTATTTCCGATGTCAAAAAATTGCGATTTCTCCAGGAGGCCTATAGGAACAAAAGTTAGGGGAGTCACGGTGAATTTAGAATCTGGTTGTTCAGTTTCAAGCTCATGAATTAGTTTAATAGTCTCCCAGCTGTCTTCAGGAGTCTCATCATTATTCAGGCCCATTATAATGGTGAAGGCCGGTACCCAATAGTTTTCATTTAGGATCTTTACAGCATTTTTGACTACCCAGTGCCATTCAGTAGGTTGATACGGAGCTAGCTTTCTGTCCGCGTACTTTCCTATCAGCCTGGTACTACCTGTTTCAAACCCACACTGAATACCAATGTGATTACTAGCGCTTGCTTTGATGATTTTGGAGATATTTGGAAGCAATTTTTCATCCGCAATTGCACCTGCCAAAGTGCCATGCGTTGGGTTTGTATGTTCAACACCAGTCGCCATGACGCCCTTAAATAGTTCTTCTATCGCCTCTCGATTAGGCTGCATGTTTTTGGTTGTTCTAGGATTCAATCCATAAACAAAAATATCGTCGCTATGAACCCATGCGTTCTTTAATCCGCCGAATTTCATATTTATTTGTATTTCTTGCTGCACTTTCTCAACTGGATAGTACCTTAGTGGTCTCAAGGTCACATCGCAGAACTTGCATCCTCTGCCACACCCTCGCATCACTTCTACTTGGCCATGCATACTTGGTCTTAGAATGTTGGGAATTTCATCAATGGTTGGTTGGTCCCAACAATGTATGAATCTGCCGTGGTATTGTTTGCCGTTTTTGAGAAATTCCTTAATCTCAATCTTGAATTCAGTCTTTTTGAAAGGATTGGCAACCTCCATCTCTCCATTAATAAGAGAGTCAAAAAATCTCCCTCCGGTTCCATCTATTTCTGGTCCAATACCACCCAAATCTCCTTCCACAATACCATATAGGTCATACTCCTGGATCCTCTCTGGGTCATAGTTGTATTGCCAGGTTCCAGAAGCACCAGCAATAATTTTTGCTCTGCTCCCGGTTCTACGTTTTGCAGCAAGTATCCTTTTATGTAATTGTCTACTATAGTATTCATCATAAGACATTTGCTTCCTCCCATAAGTGAAAGTCATGGTGACTGGCCCCATACCAAGAGGATCCATTTCGTATGTCCCAACCACCTCCGTCTCCGGCCCAATAAACTTTTCAATATGATCCGGATGTGCTACGACAACATCATTTCCTGCATATCCATCCCTTACCAAGGCCGCCTCAACCTTCCTAAGGCCGTAAGGGGCATAATTGGCTAGACCGTTTGTGTTTTCTATAGGATTACAAATGAAGTCAAATAATAGTTTCGGTGTGACCTGTTGCCCCAGAATGTGGTACCAAAACGTATCACGGCTCCTGTGCAAATCAACCGCCGGTGCACAGCCAAAAAAAGATGCGAGAGATATTCCCCTATAAGGAGACATGAGGGTACGGTCTGCACTTAGCACTATTTTTGGAGATTTCATAATATTTTCCTACTTCTCTAATTCCTCTGAGGTCCTTCATATAATTATACCGATGCTATCTTGTTAGCATTATATATTAGCGCCACTAAATTGTTACGTCTAATCCAAGCGCAGACCAAAACAAAAGGAAGACTCCAACTCAAAGGAGCACTATCAAGATTTCTGGAATCATTTGATTTATGAGAAAATGCAGCTTCCAGCTTCTTTCTTACGTCATTTGTTTCAACAGTATCCAGCAGCAATAAATTTCGAATTTGCCTATCGTTCTCTTCGTCTAAAGTCTAGTTCTACGCCTCGCTTATCGCTGTATTCGAATCTGAAAGATTCAGTGGGCAATATTGGAAAGCTTGAAATTAAATCGCTTGAACAATTTGGACAGTCACCACGATCTACGAATCTCAACTTCTCTAGATACGTCGCACACCAATGACACGACTCACAAAGGAAGAATACGGGAGCTTGCACGCTCGACAATCCGCTACCCATTGCTGATTCCCCATATTTCTTCACGGAAACCTCCTTCGACAAATTCAGCTAAAAACTTAACATAAATGATATAAATAGTATTCCTAGCAACTGTTGATCACATTCTAATTTTTGTTTTAATTCTTATACTCGAAGAATGGAATGAGGATGATCTTCTACTAATGCACAGCCCCCGCTAAAGGCCCTTCACTTATCTTGCTATACACTTATCTTGTCAACTTCCTAACTCATTTAATTTCCAGGAGCAGGAGTCGTACAATATTAAAACCCAAATTTTCAGTAAGTCTACAAAATTAAATCAGTTAAACGAGACGGATACTCGAGTTTGGATAATATATATTTTCACCACAAAAGCTCGAACTCATATTCCCAGCTGCCCTCAAGAAGTTAGCTCACATAACGATTAACTGGACATTATCCATGTTCTTATTTGCTTGAAACTTTTTGGCCATCTCTTTAACTTCACGAGCCTCGCCTCTTAACAGAAATATTTCAAGACACCTGTCTCCATCAATTTTACTATGTAAATGCGTATTGATTAATTTGTCATATATATGCCCCATTTCGGTAACCTCTTCGTCAGAGCCTTCATCGTGAATTGCTAAAAACAACGCGTGAAGCACACCGCTCAGTTCTTCCCTTCTTTTTTCTTCTAAAAGCAAGTTGCGGATCCCGGCTCTAACTATTTCTGATCGGCCCGAAAAGCCGTATGTCCGTCGCATCCTTTCCATGTCATCCAATATTTTCTTGTTGAGTGACACACTCACAATTGTCAAGTATCATAACTGTTATTAAGTTGAATATATATTTATTTATAGAAATTAATAATATTATATAGCGTATTTAATATGGGTCATGTGGTATCGTTATTCAAGCATAAAACGGCAGCCGTGCAAAATCATTGGTATGATATATTCGAATCTCCATCCAAATTGGTCAGTTGAAAACTTTCTTCTTCTCATACCTCCGGGGACCCGTCATCAGGTTGCCATCACTTTCTAACTCACTCCTGAGTATCTTGATGGATGCGGCACGAAATAGAGCGGCGTCGAAGAAATTTCGGACACAGAATTAAATATTTGTTACATTATATCCATAATGCCGTGTCGCCTACTAAGAAGGTTATCCTCGCTTTCGGAATTTTGGCCGGCTTCGGAGTAGGTGTCAGTATAGTTCTTATTGCGCTTGGCGGCGGTTTCTCAGCTCCTATTTCCTCATTCCTTAACCCCCCGAGCAGAGCAGACTTATGGACTGTCGGTGAGAATATCCATCCGGGTACAGAATTGAAATATTCCCTCACAGCGCTCGGTGGGCACAGTTCACCTTGGAGTAGTTTGGTGGGACCGGATTCTCTAATAAACGCGACAGTGACGCTTCACTTTATCAAGTCAGAAGGAAATCTGTGGAATGCCTCATTTTTCATCGAAAACGGTACTACTAGCAAATCGGGCACTATGTTGCTTTCAAAACAACAGCTTACCAATGCAAGCCCCGTGTCCAAAGATTTCAGACCGTTCTATGGACCTATTGAATCATCTCTTCTAGAGATTAGGGATATTGATTTAGATGGGCCAAAATATTTGGTTATAGGGGCCGAATGGAATTCCCTTACCGTTGGACCCATTGGGTCGACGGTTTCAGCGAAAATCCTCAGTAAAGAACAAATTCAGACTCCGACTAGCACGTTTCCCGCTTATGTGCTCGGCTACACGATTGGCATAAAACCGAGCAAAATTTGGCTTTCACATGATATCCCGCTCCCAGTGAAAGCAGAAGTATACAACGCTCAAAATGAGCTTCAGTATAGATTTATGTTACTTCATGCAAATATATAGGCCGTCGAATTCATCCGTGATTTATTACATTGCACCATGAGCTTTTTGTTGGCAGGTAGTGATGGGTTCAGCTAAGTTTATCGGCGAGGTTGATCTATTTAAACGAACAGAGAAGTTGTACGATCTTCACTATAATGGCAATTATAAGAGCCTATATCAATAGTTCTCGAAAACATTTATTTCAGGTCACAGAATTCATATCCATACTTGAACAGAGCCTTTTGGATGGCTATGCCGTTTTTCATTATCACATTACTCTCTACTTCGATTGTTGGTTCGCTATTAGTATTTCAACAAGGTCCAGTTAATATCCTTCCATATATTGTACATGAGGCAAAAGGAGCTAAGTACAAAGCATCAACTCAAGAACAAAATACATCTACGAATAAGGCCAATATGGCTGCAACCTTGAAATCTGGCAAATCAACCGCAGGTTGCATTAGTTATAATCCAATCACAAGAACGATTACTGTCAGCTGTACCAATTCTTCAAGACTCACAGATGTCAATAACGTGCTACATGATAGTAGCATTCTAGCCAAGGAAACCCCAGATGGAGTATGGCTTCTGAGTGCTAATTTGGTAGTAGCTAAAGGGGGTGTTTTACACATTGACTCTACCGACACCAAGTGGCTAAAGATAAATTCGAGGGTGGCAGAAGGGTCAGGTCCGGCATATTCGATTGTTATACATGGTAGTCTGAGGATTGACTCAATCAAGTTAACTGGCTGGGACCAAGTAAAGAATACTTATCCCTTAAGTAATGGTTCAAGAACTGGTCGTGGAGCGTACATTTACGGTACACCTCGACCATCCATGTATATCGACTACAATGCAACTGGAACTACGAATATCACAAATTCGGAAATAGCTTATTTGGGCTATGAAACCGGCAAGCATAAAGGGGGTTCTGGGCTAAGTTATTACGGTGGTGATGGAAGCGTAATACGTAATAATAACATACACAATGTTTATTTTGGATTCTATTCTATTGGTTTAAGCCATGCGATTATTGAAAATAATATTGTGAGCAATAGTGGCCATTATGGACTTGATCCCCACACGGGGACACACGATATGATAATTCGGAATAATACAGTATACGGCAACAATGGGAGTGGGATAATTTGTTCACTCAATTGTTACAACATACTTATTGAAAACAATAATGTTCATGATAACGCAGGTGATGGAATCGATTTTAGCCGATTTACCTATGATTCGATTGCTAAGGACAACATTGTCTACAACGAACCAAAAGGCATTTTTATAACTCGTTCACATCATAATCAAGTTTATAACAATTCGATTTCAAATAGTGTAGAAGGAATAAAAGTAGGATCGGGGTCTAATTACAACAAGGCATTTGGAAATGTCATTCGCAATTCGGAGGCTCACGCTATACTTGTGGATAACGGATCATCATCAAACATTTTTTATTCGAACATGATAGTTAGCAGCACTAATGCCGGCTTGAAAATTGAACAAGATCCCACGTCAAAGGATAATATATTTTATAACAATCATGTCAGTCTTACAAGCCCGGGCACTCCTCAGAACAAGAAACCAAAATTAAAGTGAAGATCTATTAAATGACTATAAAATAATATAGCAATAGAGTGCTGCACCGAGTTGCAGTTGGTAGTTATTTTTTTGGAGAACTAGACGAAGGCTGGGATTGTACTTCCATGGAATACGTCCTCGATACACTATCGTTAATAAAGGACTTGCCGGAAGGTGTTAATACTTCGTATTTGAAAATAATGGTTGCATTAGCCACCCCGGCAGAGATAGCTTTATATGCTGATTTCGAAAGATTTGAACTGAATACTTGGGTCTGTGCGCCGGGACCCAAAAGTGCTTGTCGATCTATGCATGCCGAATGCTTGGTCAGGTTTTCAGTTATCACATTTTTATCAAATTTAATTGATAGTGGAGAGAGGCAAGTCCCGTTAGCCAGACTTATTGTAAATGTGGAATTGTTGAATGCAGTAGCTCTCAAACCAAAGATGTTACCGACGTACACCTTTGGAGGATAAGTATGAATATGCAAAAGCTTGATGCCCTTAATATGAAAGTGGGAGGCATTACTTAAAGAGGAGTCTTGAGGGTTGACTTGGCTGCGGACATCTAAGACGAAGGACCGGGAGGTACTATCGTTATAGACTGACTCAGAATTTTGAACTCCATAACTAAGCACCATCGTTGCATTAGTGGTTCCAAATGAGATGGCTTTGTATGAGATGCCTGATACGATAAATGACTGTTCATTTGGCCATAGAGTAATCGATTTTTGATGTGAAGTCGAACACAAACTATCTCTTGATTCTTCTACATTTTTATTGAAATTTACGTGCACTGACTGAGTACAAGTGCCATTTGGAAATGTAATTGCAGAGGTGGAATTATTAAAGACAACAGCCCTAATACCAAATGAATTACCATTTGCTACGATCGGTGGATAAGTATGAACCTGAAGAAGTTTGATCCCTCTGAGATGATGGTTAGCTGGGGCGGCACTCGGCATACTGTGTATATAGAAGCCATATACCCTTGAGATATTGTCACTAATTGGGAATTCACCATTGGCAGTTTCAACTTTATAGTTAAAGGAAATCGTTGCGTTGGTAATTCCTGGCGATGTAGCCCTATATGCAATCCCAGAATTATGTGTGCTTACTATTGACGACCACTGTAAAGGCTTTAGTGTAATGTCTTTAGTGGGCGAGGTGCAGAGTGCAATTCCCTGACTCTCTATCATGACGTTCTTGCTAAAGTCTATTGATACGGGTGAGTTACAGGTACCATTTGGAAACGTAATTGGCGAAGTGGAATTATTAAACACTAAGCCTTCTATGTTAAACGTACTCCCAACTGACACAGTTGAAGGTGCGGTGTGTACTTTTAGGATCTTAACGCCCTTAATTTGATTATGGATTCCAGAAAAATTCGTATCCACTTTGGAGCCCTTGTGGGTAATACTAATCCCACTGACATCAATAATTCCCGCTCCTATGACTTGAAATATTAAGCTCAAGAAAATAATAACAAAAAGAATCCAATATGTAGCTAAATCTTCCATTATCAGTATAACGAAATATGTAGGATTTTCAACTTATAACCGTTTCTTAGGTCTTAATTGAATTTCAGAAACATTAAAAAAGCATGATCAACAATTCGCAGTGTCGTTTTCGCCTTCCAGTTTTACAAACTTGTATTGCTGTCAACATTCTGGCTTATACGAGACAAGATATAGCCCGATATTCTCGACCTAATCACACCCAATTACACGATCAAACACACGACTCTTAATGAATTGATTTATAATTCCAAGGTCTATCAAACTAACCACAAGAAAGGTCTCATAATTCAAGTCTTATCTGAAGGTGGCCCGATCGCAATGCAAACCTGGAGCAGATATCTACATATCATTTTAGTATGAGTGAATCTCCTGGTACTACTTGGTTCCCATTTCTCATGATATATTTGCTGTAATCCAATCCACTGCACAGCATGAACAATATAAGTTAAAGCCTTTTATTCTACTTGATTCATTATCTATCACGATCACTACAACACTCATTTCCCCGCATTTAGCATACAATTTGGTTACTAGTAGCGCATCATCACTATTTTTATTTAGCCTATTTGTGACTATGGCGTCAGTCTTTTTATGTTCTGTGATAACAGTGTATTTTTACAGATCGTACAGATTTTCAGGGTTTGGATATCTATTAGGCCTACCGACTGGCTTTGCTATTCTAGCAGTATCTTTTGTATTTGAGCATTTGAATTTAGTTTATTCTTCTTATGGTCCATTAGAAGATCTATTCTTTTGGGTACGCATAACCCTCCAATCAGAAGGAATTGCGTTCATAGCCCTTTCTTATATACTGAAAAACCGTGTTAGTTCCAATACAGACGGATTGCCAGTTACTTCTAAATTGCTATTTTCTCCTTATATCTGGTATTACTCTTCTTTCAAAATTAGAGAAATAATTGTCAGCGTCTTACCAATGATTATAATTTCTATACCACTGATGGTTACGATTTCTGCTTTATTTGTTCAACCGATACTCAATGATATCGAGCTCAAGGACATGAGTATCTATACCACACTATTTGACATCATAGCCCTAGGGTACATCCTAGTCAAATGTCTAAAACCTCTCGTAAAAACTGCCAATGTCAAATTCTTATATATTCCGGCCGCTTTCGCATTGTTATGGCTTGAACAGTATTCATTGGTGATTAACTATTTTGATAATGATCCATTTGCTTATTTTGGATCCATAATTGTTAGATTGGCTGGATTGGGATTGTTCGTATACGCGATTTATTATGCATTAGATAGTGGAAGACGCAGAGAAGTGGAGATTGAGAGATGATGAGACAAGAGAAGAGACACAAACTCCAACTCTTTTACGAAATGCTTGTAGCTATAGAAGAATACATGAATAACAATAATAATGCAGCTGCAAGACCAACTCATGTTCAACATATTAGCAGACTATCCTATGATAAAATGATGAACCACTTTGAGGAGTTAGAGAATAGAGGCATGATAATATACCGCAGTAATGCCGAAGGATTGATATCGATAACCAATAAAGGGAGACAATTCATTAAACAATATGCAGAGCTCATGGTATTGATCGAGAGTGCCGGACTTTGACATTGTGAATATAATATTCACAGGAGCATTTAAATCATATTCAAATTACAAAATCGACTTCGATTGTCAGGCCATCGTGCTAGGTATAAGGCTTTGCACAAATTGGCTTCAAAATTGCTAGCAAAGTTAAGAGACTCCCATGACAAACTATTAAATATCGTAACAAATGCATACGAAAGCAGGCTTCGATTGATCGGGTGTTACAAGTAACACTCCACAAGTTCCACTTCCTTCCTTCCAAACCTTATCCCATTTTGGGTTAAGCTTCTATAATTCATTTCCTAGGCTATTCTTATCGATTGACATATTGAAAAACCCATCTCGGAACAATTTTGGATTTTAGAACTTAATTGCAATTCGGGAAGGAAGAACTTAATTGCTTGTTTTTCAGAGCAATTCCAAAAGGCAATTATATCACAATTCAGCACCCACCTATTAGCAGGCTTATCTACAGTCTCTCCAAGCATTGGCTGGTCCTAGACGTGAAATTTTCGTGTCCAATTAGATTAGTTTGATTATACACTCAATTTTTAAACAACATTGAAATAGTATCGATAAAGTTCCCTCAAAAACCTAATCTCTGTTCATTTGAATTCATCTTCTAGCATTCTTGCTCTCTTAGTCATACTAAATAAGCTGTCAGTTTTTTTTATTGCTTCATGCTTTGGCCGACCAAAAACCATTGATTGCAAAAGTAGGTGATTTTCAGGGATAACCATTCCAGTTTGGTCATCAGAATATAGAATCTTAAGAACATCATCCTGAACTCTCAAAACTTCCTTGTGAATATGTACCATATTAGTATCACCGTGATTAAACCCCAACTCCTTTGCTTTCCGTCTAACCTCTGCTGTACCCTTGGCAGAATTCAAAATCGTTATCCCGAACTCCTCGCGAAGCGTTTCGATCACGTCCTCCCTCGAAGGAGCTCTGGTCTTGAATCTTATCACCATTTGGTGAAGGTGCATCATCCTTGAAGGGACCTTATATGCTTCCACGAAAAGGTTCGCAGAAGGTAAGAAGTCTTTAACATCATTTTGGTGATGCGGATCCCGATCCCATTCAATTGAATCTCTCACATCTTTTGAATCTTCCAGATCTGCCCATCTTCTAACGATAGTAACGTCATATCTACTGATTTGATCCCCATACTTTTCAAAAAGTGGCTGTATTATCCTGCCCATGCCAGAAACGTTGCAGCTTCCCTGGATGACATATCTTCTGCCATTGGCCTGTGAATAATTCACTCTCGAATTATGAATCATGTCCGCTACCGAGCGTGGGCCGGTTCGATCTTCTCCTCCTTGAAAGATAGCTGCTTTGTCCAATGGCTCATATAGTCTTTTTTTGTTATCGAATCCCCTGCCTTCGGCGGCAGCGTCCAGAATTATGTCGCTTCGACTGACTGCGTCTTCCACTGTCCCAGAAACTTCGTATTTACTATCTCTAAATTGTCTTAATTTAGTTTTAGGTACATAAACAGCTAGATTGTTGTCCAAGGCATCTTTTGTTTTCTCATCGGCTGTATACTTGCCAATTCCAACGAGCTTAAAATCTTCATCAGAAGAAAGAATATATGCCAAACGGCGTCCGATATTACCGTACCCGTTTATAAACACTTTTACCAATTTTATCACTAGCCTTAATTTTGATTCATTTTATTTTTTGTATTTTATATATATTACTTAATGATTCATTGGTCGTCTGAATTTCGGAATATCTTCAAACCATCAGTGTGCTTTAAATTATGATCGACGATTAAACATGTTTAAATAGAAATTCTGAAGTACTAATAGAGGGAAATGTTGTATTTGCTCATGATCTACTGCCAACGGTGGTGATGGAATGAGATTTCTTGTTGTAGATAACTATGATTCCTTCGTCTACAATATTTCTCAACGATTGGGTGAATTAAACATCGAACCCGTGGTTATTCGAAACAACAAAATTACTATTAATTCGGTCAAAGACATAGATCCCGATGCAATAGTGATTTCACCCGGTCCTGGTCATCCAGCGGATAAAAGGTATTTTGGCATTTGTAGGGACCTTATAATGCGCCGAGGACCCCACACACCAATTCTAGGAATCTGCTTGGGACATCAAGGAATAGTACACGCCTTCGGCGGGCGAATAGTGAATGCCAAAAAAATCAGACACGGAAAGATTAGTACTATAAGCTACAAATTAGGATCAGGAAGCCTATTTGAATCGGTGACCAATCCGTTCAAGGCAACTAGATACCATTCCCTTGTCGCAGATAAACAAATTCCACCTTGTCTGGAGGTCACTGCATCGTCACTTGATGATGATGAAATAATGGCCGTTAGACATAAAGACTATCTAATCGAGGGTGTGCAATTTCATCCCGAATCTATTTTGACGAAAGAAGGACCCAAAATATTCGGAAACTTTATTTCGATGGTGAAAAAATGAGTGCCAGAAGAGATAACATCGGATCTACGCTATATCATCAGGAAATTAGCGGCAAAAGCTAACCTTTCTGAAACTGAAACCAGATATTCAATGGATCTAATTCTTGGAGGTAATGTAAGCGAGGCTGACATCGCTTCGTTCTTGATTTCTCTTCGGATGAAAGGGGAAACACCTCAAGAATTGGCTGCGATCCTCCAAAGCATAAGAACCAACGCTATTACGATAACTCCTAATGTATTTGGTAGCTTGGTCGATACATGTGGCACTGGGGGAGACACAATAGGATCCTTCAATATCAGCACAGCGGCAGCGATAATCGCGTGTGCAGGAGGGTGTAATGTTGCAAAACACGGTAACAGATCTGCATCAGGAATGTGCGGTAGCGCAGACTTTTTGGAATATGTTGGAATCAATTTGGACACTTCGCCTGACGCCGTGCGAGACGCTATTGAAAATGTGGGGATTGGTTTCTTATATTCAGCAAAATTCCATCCTGGTGTTCTTCGCGTAGCAGCTACAAGAAAGTCCATCGGAATGAGAACAGCCTTCAATGTAGTGGGTCCCTTGAGCAACCCTTGTACGAATCTGACTGGTCAGCTAATAGGGGTTTGCGAGCTTTCCCTGGTGGACAAGATTTCTGCAATAATGCAAACAACCCGCACTTCAAATTTTATGATCGTACACTCTTCTGATGGCTTTGATGAGCTTTCTAATACTTGTGAAAATAGGATTACATTGGTATTAAAAGGAGAATTCAAACGGCTCATGTTACATCCCAAGGACATCGGGATGCCCGTTGCTAAGACGGAGCAGCTTCTCGTGAGTTCTCGAGAAGATTCTGTAAAGCACACATTGAGGGTGATATATGGTCTAGCTGATTCGGCGAGGGAGGACATCGCTGTGTTGAATGCTGCTGGTGCCATGGTAGTAGGAAATATAGCCGAAAACCTCAGTGAAGGTATAGAAATTGCGCGCCAATCTTTGAGAGAAGGTAATCCAAGGAAAAAGTTACACGAATTGGTCAAGCGTTGTGGCAACTTAGACAAGTTGAGGAGTGCAGAAGATAAATTTATCGGCTGATAAACCCTCGTTCCACAGACATAACCCATTGCAATGTGGTGTTTTTGACTATATTATTTACTACTTTACTAATCACGATGGCCTCTTTCAAGCAAAACCAATACTTCAAAAAAATTAAGTGCTTAAGTTCTGACAAAAAATAAAGGGCGGGACATTCGAATGACCTACAGCCACTGTTCAACCATTTGCCCCGCTAATCGCCCATATCACTTTCTTTTTTGTGTGGATTTTCCTTTTGCATGAACGGTTTTGATAGTGGGTTTTTTGTTTGCGGCTTTAACCTTTGCCACTTTCTTTCCACTCGCGCCTATTTTGAACATCTTAGTTCCACAAACTGTGCATATCCCTGAGATTGCACGTTGACCATTTTTCATAGTTACCAGCTTTTCGTCTCTCATGTCTCGCTTCGACCTACATTTCACACAATAAGCCTGTGTTGCCAACTTAAATTAAATCCTCATGCCAGAATATAAGATTAGCTGTTTTTTGCGTTGTTACTGGACAATATTCGTCCGAAAAAGTACACATTTTGAAAAATCTTTGTTTATCTTTTTTTAAAAATCGTAACAAAACTCCTATTCAATTGGATAATAGATGCCAAGAAATCCACACATATTAAAGAGTAAGGATGTGAGGACTCTTCCATAATATTTTTAGAATACATACGATTTTCTCCATAAAACAGTTCTCGAAGCTCCAATATTTTCTTTCGTGCTATAGGAAAAGCTCCTAGTCCTACTTGAAGCCAAAGGCCACACCCTAAATATTCGACCAAAAAGAGGCTTCAACACCTAGACAGAAGCGATTACTTGCCCTAAAAAGGCCACTTTTCGTTAAAAGTTGATAGGAAGGAGCTTAAAATGTTCTGGCTGACCCTGTTTATTACGTACCAAACGCGTATCGTACCTAAGGATTCAAGGCATCACAACACGACACAGCACAGCAGACTACAGCCAGCGACTTTCTTCTTTGCTTGCGCTTACTAGTTGGTTGAAGTCTGCTGCTGTTTCTTCTAGAACAGTCTTACCTCAATCGAGCCACTAGTGGCTCTATTCCAGAAGTCTACTTTAAGGGATACAAATAACCGCGGGGTCATCTAAACAACCACCCGCTGGATTATGGTTCTGTATTATGGTTATGTTGTTGTGAGTCTTTGGAAATGGTGGGCCGAAGCCGAAGGCGGAGACACTTTTGTTCTC
>JBPYDP010000009.1:0-18793 GCA_051985775.1 Candidatus Nitrosopolaris sp.
TAAAGGATATAGTGAGAGGTCTTGTGAAAGGAGCATCGGAATCTGGTGTTGCGATAATTGGAGGCGAGACAGCCATTTTGCCTGAAGTTATTACTGGCTATAATGATACAGCCTTTGATTTGGCAGGTATGGCAGTTGGGACCTTAGATTCGTCAGAATACCTGACAGGAAATGATATCAGTGTAGACGACGTAATACTTGGAGTAGAGAGTAGCGGCCTACATTCGAATGGGTATACTTTAGCCCGCAATGTACTTCTTTCAAAATACAAGGTAGAAGAAGTTCCAAATCATTTGAGTAGATCAGTAGGAGAAGAATTATTAATTCCGACCAGGCTTTATGTCAAGCCGGTAACCGAAATTCTAGATCATTTTCATGACAATCATGTCCACGGGTTAGCACACATTACTGGAGGATCATTCACAAAGTTGTCGCGGTTGAATAAAAGAGTGACATACATTCTTGACAAACTACCCTTCGTCCAAGGCATTTTCAAACAAATACAAATAGATGGCCGATTAGATCCAGCAGAGATGTACAGGACATTTAACATGGGCATTGGTTTTTGTGTAATACTCCCACGAAGTTCTGTGGAAGGCGCAGTTCGAATTTTTGAGAAACACAAAATGAACTGTACGCAAATTGGTAGAATCGATGGTAGTGGGAGAGGAAAAGTAATAGCTAAGTTGGGTAACAGAAATAGGATATTATAGCTACCTTGATTTTCTGTAAAAACATTAGAACGTTTTTTAAATTGTGGAACCATTCAAATCCACATAATATTAATAAGCAATTCCCAATTTCCGATTGAGATCGTTGAACGAACCTCCGTTGCTTGATAAAAATGATTATCAATTCGTCAGCTATGTTTCCGCATGCAGATACATTGCTGACAGGTTAGCTATTGGGGTCAACCATACCAGAAAAGATATTTACAAAATAATTAGACAAGCTGCAGCAATCTATTCTCTGCGCACGCTCCCAAAAAATCAGGATATTTTAGAATTCTTGGATAAATCGGATCCAGCTAGAGTCCTTTTAGCGGTGAAACCGGTAAGGACCTCCTCAGGCGTTGTAGTAATTGCGGTGATGCCAAAGCCGTACCCGTGTCCCCAAGGAAGGTGTATATATTGTCCTGGTGGTGTGCAAACTAATTCACCACTAAGTTATACTGGCCACGAACCTGTGACCAGGCAGGCTCAGAGGGTGAGCTATGATCCGTATCTTCAAATTTGTTCCAAGCTGACTCAAATCAATTCAATGGGTCATGAGACAGGCAAGGTAGAGCTAGTAATAGTGGGAGGAACCTTTCCCTTCATGTCAGAAGAGTATCAAAGAAATTTTATTAAATCCTGTTTTGATGCATTGAATAGTAACAACAGAGAAACATACCATTCGATAAATCTGACTGAAGCAAAAAGGTCAAATGAAGCGGCCAAATCTCGCTGCGTCGGGCTGACAGTAGAGACAAAACCTGACTACTGTAAGGAAAAACACGTCGACCTTATGCTTGACATGGGGGTAACTCGAATTGAATTGGGGATTCAGTCATTACAGGAAGGAGTTATTAAGGCAATAAACCGCGGACATACTATTGAAGATGTCGTGGAGTCGTTTCGTGTCGCTCGCGATAGCGGGTTAAAGATAGTTGCACATATGATGCCAGGTTTGCCTGGATCTTCTCCCAAAAAGGACATTGAAGATTTTTGTTCCTTGGTTGAAAACCCACTTTTTAAGCCTGATATGCTAAAAATATATCCAACTCTCGTTTTGGAAGGCACTCCTCTATACAACCTCTACAAGGCCGGGAAATACATCCCGTATACTTCCGAAGAAATTGTTAACGTGTTGGTCGAAGTGAAAAAAAGAATTCCACCATGGATTAGGATCATGCGTGTAAACCGGGAAATTGAGGCAAGTGATATAATCGCTGGACCAACGTGCGGTAATTTAAGACAAATTGTTTTGCGAAAATTACATGAGCAAGGTTTAAAATGTATTTGTATAAGATGTCGTGAAATTGGGGCACGAACTTTAGGCTATATCCTTTCAGAGAGTATTTTATTGAGCAGAATTGACTATGACGCATCCGATGGGAGGGAGGTTTTTTTATCATTTGAGACGAAAGATCGCTCAAAGGTCCTAGGGTTTTTGCGATTACGATCGATAGCGAACTCCCACAGAAAAGAGCTAAGAGGAGCCTGTTCGATAGTTAGAGAACTTCATGTTTATGGATCTATGTTAAACGTCGGCAGTCACAAGGCGATGAACTCTTGTCAGCATACTGGTTACGGCCTAAAACTAATGAAAGAAGCAGAGAGAATTTCTAGAGAGGAATTTGGAGCAAGGGCGCTATTTGTGATATCTGCAGTCGGTACCAGAGAATATTACAAAAAAATGGGGTATGACATGCAGGGTCCGTATATGGTAAAGGTGTTATAACCAACTTTGAATGAAGATAAGATAATCGGGAAAGGCACTTGGATAGACAAAATTGCGCATCTCTTAATTGAGCGTGAAAAGCAGCTTGGCAGGAGCTTGAATCTTATCTTGGTTGAGAGTGGTTTAGGTGCTTCAGGGCTACCTCATATCGGAAGTCTTGGTGATGCTGTTAGAGCATTTGGAATCACTTTGGCACTCAAGAACCTAGGTCACAAGGCAAATTTGGTTGCTTTTTCAGATGACATGGATGGACTTCGGGCTGTCCCTGCAGGCTTTCCTGCTTGGCTGAAACAATATGTGGGAAGACCGGTCTCTCAAATCCCCGATCCGCTGGGTAGTTGTCATAGTTCATTTGGTGCACACATGAGTGGGCTACTCTTAGAAGCACTGGACCAACTCAATATCAAATACAAATTTCAAAGCGCTTATGAAACGTATAGCAACGGAATTCTAACCAAAGAAATTGACACCTTGTTGAAAAACAGTAGCTTGTTAGGCACGAAAATAGCTAAGATGGTTGGCCAGCAGAAGTACACAGGAAGTATCCCTTACTTTCCTATTTGCAAGAATTGCGGTAGGCTCTACGTCGCAAATGCTCGTGAGTACATTCCCGATGAAGGAAAGGTCCTCTATACTTGTTCTGGAGGGACGATTGGACGGCGATATATTGAAGGTTGTGGATTTAGCGGAGAAGCCTATATCCGCAGAGGCGACGGAAAGCTTGCTTGGAAGGTCGAATTTGCTGCAAGGTGGCGAGCACTAGACATTAGATTTGAGGCCTTCGGCAAGGATATCATGGATTCGGTACGAATAAATGATTGGGCTGCTAGCGACGTGTTGGGATTCCCGCATCCGATGCACGTAAAATACGAACTTTTCTTAGACAAGGGAGGTAGGAAAATTAGCAAATCTTCAGGAAACGTACTCACCCCTCAAATGTGGTTGAAATATGGTACACCAGAATCACTTTTGCTACTATTATACAAGCGAATAACGGGGACGCGTCAAGTAGGAATAGATGATATACCTATGCTCATGGACGAATATGATCTTTACGAGGACCTATATTTTGGCAAGCAGAAGGAGTCTAATTTAGCAAAACTGACCAAAATGAAGGGTATATATGAATATATTAATAGCCTAAAGCCCTCTGGAGAAACACAACTGCACGTCCCGTATAGACTACTCGTGCAACAGGCTTCATTATTTCCTACCAATGAGCATAGGGCATCAAAAATATTTTCAAGACTCTTGAAGTATGGTATAGCGAAAGAAAAGACTCCTTATCTATTGAAAAGAATTGAACTTGCATCTCGTTGGGCAGATGATCAGCAAACATTAGCAAAAGAGATGACATCTATTGAATTGGATGAGAGTCACAGAGAGGCAATCAGGCTAATTTTAAAGTCCATCAAACAACTTATCGGCACAGAGGAAGACCTTGAAACTCCCATAAAACTACAATCACAGGTATTCGAAATTGCTAGGGGACTTCATTTGGATCCGCGAGATTTGTTCAAACTGCTTTATAGAATATTGATCGGTGCTGACCGCGGTCCCAAAATAGGCAATTATCTTGTTGATCTTGGCCTCGAGAGGGCATCTCAAATAATATCTAAGCATATAGGTAAATGACATATTATGTTGTAAAGTTCACGATCCGAAGTCGAGTATGTAAATCTAGTGCGCTAATTTAATCAATTACGAAATCGTAATAAAAGGACGCCAGACGATCATTAATATTCTCTTTACAAAAATCACAGTCGATTATGAGGCATTTACGTTTAGATGTTATCAGCAGGAATACTAAACGTGAAAGTGCAGCCTATTCCGCAGGCATTATTCTCTGCCCAGATTTTGCCGCCGTGTGCATCCACTATACTCTTAGAGATAAAGAGGCCGAGGCCAGTACCCCTATCAGACTTTGTCACAAATTTTGAGAATAATCTAGGCAATATCTCTGGATCTATTCCGGTCCCGGTATCCTTCACGCTCACCAACAAAAAGTCACCCTTCCGAAAAGTCTTCAATGAGATGCTTCCTTTAGTTGTAAATTTGATTGCGTTTCTGAGTAAATTTGTAATCACTTGTGTAATCCTACCCTTGTCTGCTGCCACCAGGATATTTGTTGGAGTATATTTTAACTCGACGCCCCCATCTTTATGGTCGTTTAACATTTGTTCTCTTGAGTCTTTTATACATCCAGAAAGAACTTCGTTCATGTCAAATGTCTCTTTATTTAGCTTAAGTGATTTGCTCTCTATCCTTGTTACGTCTAAGATGTCGGAGGCGAGGCGGTCTAGTCGTTTCGCGTTACGAATTATAGATGATACGGTTTCCTTATCTATTTCTACTAATTTGCTGGCACCACCGAACCTATGTTCAATATACTCTGCATCTCCCAGTATTGGCATAATGGGAGTGCGCAACTCGTGTGCCGCGACGTTAATGAATTCATTTTGCATCCTATCATGAACCTTTAATTGCTCGTTTGCAGATGCAAGCAACTTGTTTGATTCAATTAGGGAGTCATTAGCCCTTCGCAATTCTTGGGTTCGAGTTCCAACCGCTGCCTCCAATCTTCTATTCCATGACAGAATGAGAAAGGCCATTCCAACAGCTATGATACCAATTGCTACAACTGCTAAAGTGCTAAAATTTTTTTGTTGATCAATTAAAAGGCCTACATTACTTGTCAGACTGTGGGGAGACCCAATGTATAAAGTCCACAACCGCTTTCCATCAATAGTGATTGGCTGGTATGATATAGTCGTAGTGTTATCGTGAAGAGTGACATCTTCTGCACCTGGGCTGCCCTGCAATGAGCGTCCTATAATGCCATTGTAAGGGTTCTTAATTTCAGATGGGATGGCCGATTGGAATTCGCTTGACATATAGTTTTTGCCGATCAACGAGTGATTTCTGGCATATAAAAAGACCCCATTTTTATCCATCAATCCTACGTTGCTAATTATCTCTGGAGAGAGCTCGCTCTGCAAAGAGTTACCAATCGAATTAACATTAACGGCCGCGACAATAACGCCTTCAAACGTCCTACCAATATTTGCACTGCTAGCATTTGCAGATCTTGTAGTGACCATAATAGGGTATGATACGTAAAGTCTAGGTACATTATCAGCTGACGTCATCACAGTTGTGATGAATGGATTGTGTGTAGATTTTGGAACACTAAAATATTCTTGGGAGCTAAGATCTATACTACCAGCTGTTTCTAAAGCAGACCCATTGGAGTTACTCCATGCGACTAGTTTACCGCTTTTGTCGAGAACATAATATCCGTCTGTTAGGGCCTTCGTAGATGCTTGGGCGTCGTCAATAAGTAGTTGGATTGGCATCGTGTTATTATTTAGAACAGGCGGAGAATCTGCAACCGTGGCAAGGTTGTTGGTAACTGACTGAATGTCATGCATAAGTAATTCAGATAAGTCATGCGCTTCAATTCGTGCATTTGACCTGATTTCTTGCGAAGCGATTTCGGCAATATCTTTGGCAGTTAGCGACGAGTACTGATATGATAAAATAGATAGGGAGGTACCGATCGCAGCAATTACCAATAACAAAACAACATTTTTCTTAGAAAACGCTACCATCTTTCCGCTGCAATGCTTACTTTAAATGCTCTTATATATACGTCGACTAGTTTTAGCGCTCAATTGACTGCTAGTAGTGACGATTAGCCAGAGGGTACATGTATATAAGTTTGGGTAGGGGTGGCCATCGTCTTTAGGGGTATGGCATAATACAATTTATAATCTAATATATAGCCTAACTATGGACCTCTGGACATACGAATGATCGGGATGGTGGAAGTGACCGTGGACAAATATTTGTTCTATAGTATTTGTTGCCGGATCTGAATACGGTAAGCGAACAGAATATTAATTCAAAATACGATGTTCACAGTAATGATATAAAGAATCGTTATGTTTAGCTCAAGCAAAGAAAAATATTTCACTAAAACTTCTAATTTGAATATTAAAAAAACATTACTATAATAGTATTTAGTCCGCCTTTTATCTCAAGAGATTAATATGTTATTCAAGTCATGAAGCATAGAAGTAGATTGGAAATTATCGCCGAAATTCTCGAAACTGCCAATACCAGCAAAGCCATACAGGCAAAGATTATGCATAGAGTATACCTTTCCTACCCCCAACTCAAGGAATATCTCGCACATTTGCTCGAGAATGGTCTTATAGAATACAATCACGCAGAAAGGATATATATAACTACAGCTCGAGGAATACGATTTTTGGAAATATATAGGCAGCTAAATGATGTGGTGGTTATGACTGACAATATTATCGTCAGATGAGCGATTGCTGATCCACCTTCGCCAATCCTAAGTGTCCCGCCAAATTGCTCTTGTCTTTGCAAGCATAAGAAAGCCAACCAGATATAGGACTTGAACAAGCAATCCAAGGCCGATGGACCAATCTTTGGGCGTAGGAAGTCCCATCGTATATTGCAGCATCAATGAAGCGTGTGTTGTTGGAACGGCATATGCAAGGTATTGGAGGTAGGGAGGTAACCTACTGACGGAATAAAATACTGGAGGAAGTACAGCTAAGACCACGTTCACGAAGGATATAACTTGTGTAGCATTTCGCATATGTAACATATGTGAAGAAAGAAAAAAACCCATGGCTGACATGGACCCCCAGATCAACAATATAGTCGAGATCAACAGAGGAAGTGTTGCAATAGAGCTTCCGAAAAGGGCCGCTAGCACCGCCAAAACTGTTAGAGCTGGAAACCCGAACAACAATTGTGAGAAAGCCAATCCTGTCATGTATGTTAACGGGGATACAGGCGATGCTACGAACAAGTCTTGAATCTTATATTCTGTCTTATAGAAAGAAATGTCTTGGCCAAGGGCAAGTCCATATCCTACTAGTGCCATAACAAGACTACCGCTAACTGCAAAGGGGAGGTAATGTCCATTGCTTACCACAAAAAGGACAAATAGCAATGAGAAGGGGCTTATGGCTGAGAAAACCATCGATATTGGATTTCGTCGAAGCCAAAGGATTCCAGTTAGATACGCAATTAAGAATACTTGCTTGAGTATCAAGCTCTTCGACACACACGATAAAGATGCCATGCTCGCAATTATACGAATTAGATAAATACTCCGTAAGAAGTCTGCTCAGGTTTTATACGTGCCTTAAGGCATCATTGCGTTTAGCAGTTTCTAAAGCTTGTGACTCTCCTCTAGCTGCTGATCCCTTCTTATAACTAACAGATCGATTCCATCTCCACTCGCAGAATCTCTCTGCACCGATGATTTGATAGCTTTAATGGCAAGGTCCTTAGCACTCTGTTCTGAAATTTTGGTCTTGTATTCGCTATCCATTACTCCAAGGGCCATCTCAGCGCCAGAGCCCACCGCAGCGTAATCATCAGGCAAGACTGAACCAAGTGGATCTAATGTATAAATCTGTGACCCCGTGTCTACACCTCCTACTATTACCTGGGTCAATAAGGGAAAGAACCTTCTTTCAAACATTATGACTGACATCATTTTCGCAATAGAATTCGGAGGAACAATGCGTCTCGTTTCTAGCTTTCTTATCTTGGCAAGCGCACCTACCTGTCTAACTAAAATTTGCATATCTGCAATCATTCCTGCACAAGCAGCCCCTACTTGGTCAGTAACTTGGAATGTTTTCTTGGTATTCTTGTTCACCACGAAATTGCCATATGAAACTCGCTTTTCTGAAGCCAATACAACACCATTGTCGAATGATAGTCCGACCGCGGTTGCACCAGGCATAAACTGAAATGCCATAATATCGTTATTATATCCAATGGGAGACAGATTTAGGCGTTTCTATGTGCGGCCAACTATGATAGAATTGGATATCTGTCGCGTAAATGAAAAATCCTTCTACCGTGTAGAAACACTAATAGTATTGCTTTATTTCTTTGATAAGGATCTATCGTGGATTCTTATGGCTTCCGCAACTAGTCTGTTTTGAAGTTCTAAGGCATCTTTTCCCTCTGGATGTTTGGACTCTGCCAATGCCTCGGCAACGATTCTTATAATATGTCTCAACAAAAACTCTTCTCCCCGCAAAGATTCAGCCTTGTAAGTAGAATTTGCCTTATTAACGAAAACAACATTTTCATTTTTGAAGCTATACCTGGAATCTGTTTCGTCCTCGTAAGGGATAACCTTGTAACCGACCTTTTTTAATGCGAACGTTCTTTTCAACAGTGGTCTTGTAACTTTTTTTGCTATCATTCCGTTAGTAGGAGCCGAAATCTCCATGAATTGGCCTTGATGGATCTGGCTCTGGTTGACTTCGCTTGCGCCTGAAAGTGAGCTGACATTCGATATTACTGCTTGGTTAGGTCTGAATCCAGTCTCAGCGGTCTCAGATGCAACCGTAGATTGACGGGGAGCATTTAGCAAAGATTGTCTTTCCTGGGTAAGGGGATCGCCAGTGTTAGATATTTCCGCTCCAAAAGAACCAGATACGTTCTCCAAGCGCTCGCTATGCTCATGGACATCCACCAATTCATACCCCTCCATCACTTGTTGAGTTTCCAGATTTTCAATAATGGCCTGCCCAAGTACTTTGTCTATTTCCCTGTAAATCTTAGACTCTTCCCTGGTGATCAAAACGTCTTCGTATTCTGTTAGGCTGGGCAATAAGGTATTGACCACGAAATCCTTCATTGCTTGGTTGAATTTATTATACTCCTCATCTTCTATGATTGCTGATTTATCTGCGAATCTTGATGTCAAACCATCATCCCGTACGAATCCAGTTACCCTATTCAACCTTGTATTAAAACCAAAATTGCTGCGGGTAACGATGTGATTCCCAACCATAATGGCAATCCCTTGCTCGTCTTCAGTTAACGGTCTTCGAGCTATCACAATTTCTCCTGTGATTTTGCCATTCTCTAAACTTAATAGTAGTTTGTGACCCTGAATTTCTGGAGCTAATATTCGCTGAGCGCCTTCAAAATTCCATTCAACGAACCGATCGGACTCCTTAAGATACACTTCAAACATTGGATGCCTAAGGATTGCCAGTTTGCGAATTTCCTTGATTAATTTCTGAGGATCGATACTAGTTTTTGGGCCCCTAAGAATCAATTCAGTACCATTCCGATCAAGTGGAACTTCACGCAGTTCCTCAAGCGAAGCATTTCCGTCGAACAGCCTGTCAAGTGTATTGCCGTCTATGACAACACTCTTCTCATAGCTTTCGCGTTTAGTCTTAATCTTCATATTTTCGAAAGATGTGAGAAATGACAGTCTCCCTGTACCGTATCTTCCGGTCCTAACGCGCCTGAGCCTAGGAGAGATTCTGTCTATTTTTTTGTGAGGCGATCCTAGGAGGAGGAATTTAGCCATTCCGTCTTGATCCATGCCCGAGTCATCTTCGATTACAATTGATCCTCCTTTCAAAATAGTCAACATACATATCGTGGCATCCTCGTCAAACGCATTTTCGATTAGCTCCTTAACAATATCATTTGGGGAAACCCAAGTCTTTGTTGCGAATTCCCTGAAAAATGAGGGATGCACCTTTAGTTCGGTTGTCATTACTGTTTGACGTGCACACACTTACCTTTATTTATTGCGTGCAAGTAGGAATTTTACGAACTTCATATTCGGAACAGATTTGCAGGTGCCTAGTATCTCAATCTATGAGGTTAGGACAGCCCTCTGCACCGAAATCTATGAATAAGTCGGGAATAGTTTGGATTGACAGTCACTAGCCCATACTTCGATCATCAAGGCAACTATAAGTTACGCTTACCTGTCTCTCTTTTTGTCGATGAATTCAATAAAATTCGCCTTTGCCTGCGAATATGGCATTTGTACAGGTGGATGTTTAAAGCAATACGCACTAATGCTTTCGAGAGGTCCACTAATGGACCTGTCCAATGCCAATCTTGCTCCCCTAATAGCATCAATCATAATGCCTGCACTGTTGTATGCATCAACGACTCGCAGTTTTAAATCCAGCTCTATCGGCGTGTTACCAAAGTATTTTCCTTTAATTGAGACATAGCATATCTTATCATTCTCTAAAAAATGAATGTAATCAGAAGGTCCAATACGCATCGGAATCTCGTATGGCACCATCGCTGCCACTGCGCTTGTCTTACTAATACGTTTATCTTCAAGCCTATCATCATCTAACATGTTGTAAAAATCCATATCCCCACCCATATTCAACTGATAGGTTTCATCTATCTTTACACCACGATCAACGAACAATTTTACAATAGTTTTATGAAGCACTGTAGCACCTAGCTGACTCATAACGTCATCTCCAGCACAAGGTATATTTTTGTTCTTGAACTCAGCTTGCCAGTTAGGTTCAGAAGCAACGAAGACGGGAATTGCATTGAGGAAGCACACTTTTGCATCCAGGCAACTTTTGGCGTAGAATTTGGTAGCTTCTCTGCTCCCGACAGGCAGATAATTGATTAGTATTTCTGCTTTGGTCTCTTTTAAGACTTGTATAACGTCCACAGTCGAATCATCAGAGACTTTGATCTTTTGACCCAAGTGGGTTCCCACTCCATCCAATAATTTACCTTTCTTAACTTGGACATCTGTTTTCTCGATATCAGCAATTCTTAAAGTGTTGTTTGGCTTTGCAAATATCGCTTGAGAAAGATCCTTTCCAACCTTCGAATCGGCCACATCAAAAGCTGCAACGAATTCAATATCGCCAGGTCGAATTCCTCCCAGCGAATAAGCCGTAAGGCCTATTGCGTCATTTTTTTCCTCGGTAGAGGAATAATATCTTGTCCCTTGAACAAGAGCTGAAGCGCAATTCCCAATCCCTGCTAGCGCTACTCGAACTTTATTTCTCATTTGGCTATTTTATGCCTCTACACAGCTTAATATCTTTATCAACTATGGTTCGAGCCCTCGTGATACCTCTTTTCATACACTCTTTTCTTATAGGCAAGCCGAAAACCAAATTTGCTATAAAACGCAAAAAGATTTTGGCTCTCAAATGTCTGTAGAAAAAGACAGTCCAGGCGATTGATGGCCGCATACTGTAGCCCCCATGCCATCATCTTTCGAGTGAGCCCTATACCCCGAAATTTAGGAACCGTCCCAAGACAGTATAATCCCAAAATCCCTTGGTCAGCTAATAGAGCACAACACCCACCTGGGTCGAGAGGCCACTCGTCGGAAGCAACCGCGGAAATCAACAATATAAGTTTGTCAAAATGAAGTTCGATAGTTCGTTGGATCTCCGTTTGCAATCCAGGTATTTCGAAGGATTCACGAAAGAGACTTACCCAGATTGGAATTTCCAAATAGCCTACTCTATGAATGGAAAGCCCGGCAGTTCGAGCTAGGTCTTCGCGATCCGGTTGGGGTTCTAGCGCCATGACATCCATTTTGTCGATCTTACTGAATCCAGCAAGGAGTAGGGTATGTTGGATTTCCGTATTCTTTTCATGAACATACACGTAGCAGTTCATAGCCCTTTTAAAAAACCGGCATTCTGCCTTTCTTAGGACCTCGCAAGGCTTCGCTCCTTCATAAAGATTTAATCTATTATAAAAATAGTCCAAAGGCATTCTCATATTCAAAAATAATTGGGCATGGCTGTTAATTTCTACCACGTCTGCCCAAATTGAACAAAAAGCCGCCTCATTTGTTTCCATCCTCAAGTAAAATTCAGCAAAATCATTCATACTTTATACAGAACAAATTCTAAATATATCACATTCGTCTACCCATTGAATAGATTTCAGTTGCAGGGAAAGGGATTAGTGTTTTAGGATTTGTGAGCATAAATGAATCTCTGGCAATGGGATTGTCGCCTTTTTCAAACATCCCTTTAAGTCAAGTCCATGCTTTCAAGTATGTATGGCGTCGATTATTAGAAATTAATTGTCTATCTATTTTTAAGTAAACTATGCATTCTAGAAGGGCTCCTCTACTCAACGTCGAAGGGTCGAAGCTTACAATATCCCTGTCGTTGTTCATTCATTTAATTTGAGTCAGTTTAGTTCAAAAACATCAAAAGGGCCGTATTGAGGGATATTTATTTTGCTCGAAAGATAGACACCTCTATAGTTGAAACATTTCTTACCCTTCCGTCGGGGGATTGTACTGTCTCTGAACCTATTTTTACTGGTCCAATTTTGTATCCCATCATATCCATTCTTTTTACGATTATTTGTGCCACATCTACAGCACGGGTAATGCTCTTGCCACGAGCTTTTATGATTACCGTCGGTTCATTCGCAAGTTGTACTAGTGTGGCTGTAACATAGGTCATCAAAGGCTTTTTGCCAATAAAAATTTCATTGCTTGCTTTGCGTCCAGCATGAGCATTACTAGTCGACATCGAATTAGGATTTATCTCATGGGCTGAAATATAATGTTTGTTGATTCGGTCTGTTACTCTCTAGAATATTTTTCCAATATTCTTTCGAGTTCCAACGGATTTCGCGAGATCTCCGCAACCGCGTCATGATTTTCAACCTCATAGCAGTGCAATAATCCGTCATTATCCTTATAAAATAAAAAAACCTTATTTTCAAAAATGCAATGATAGAGCTTATCAACCATCATATCCTCTGGCTTTAGTTTGATGCCGTCAGGATGCACAGAGACTGGATTATCCAATAAATGAAACTAAGCTAGACTAAAGACAAAAACCTATCTATATTTTTTATTAGTACAACGAAAGTAGACAATGGGGTAATATTTCAGCCACTGCTGCTAACCCATATAGTTCTGTCTCCTTAGGTGAGGATAGATTCTTAGCGTCATATTAAATGCTCGCAAAGTATCACTGCTCTAATCTACAATTAAAGTAACAACGTGCAAGCCTTTAGCCATATTTGTCGTCGAGTTTGGGGGGAGATGAGAGTGTGCTAGTTCGGAGTTTTGATTCATTTTTTATCCTTCTGTCTTCAACAAAAAACACTGTCGCGAGATAGATCCCCAACCATGGCAAAAACATTATTTCCCCTGCAAGGGAATGAAACGTCTCCCATTCTGGGACATTTGTGGTGACTAAAAGTGCAAACAATGACAAAGATATTATTCGTATGAGGTTAATTACGGCGGTCCCAATAACCCCAATGCCAAAGTACAATCCCTTACGAGCCATAGGGATATTCATCTTTAGTAGGAAAGCAAGCATTACCAGACTGTAAATTATCATACTTTGGACACCTGCTGAAGGCCAAAAAACCTCGAGTCCAAAATGTCCGTGCAAGCCGTTTAAGACCAAAAGATTACCATGGGCTGCGGCTGGGATTCCGGCTCCTAAATTCATGACATTATGTTGGATGTACTGTATTGCCAATTGATCTAGCTGTAAATATGTAGGAACAATGAATTGTAGCATACCTAGACTATCATAAGGGAAAAAGGCGTCTAGGGACAAGATTAGCGCGCTACCGGCCAAATAGATGGCGCCCGCTGAGGCAAACTTATACCAAATCCGTCCAAAAAGTATGATCTGTGCTGAGATAATGTAAAGCCCCATTATCACAAAGTCCCACATCCAAGTCCAACTGTAAATGAGGTGAACCTTAAAGTTGGGTGCAGATTTTATGATTAACTCTTTAAGCCCAAAGGGCAACGCTACGAAATACCCAATAACAAGCGCTGAAAGGCCTATTACCATCAAATACCTTTTAGGCTGAATTTTCAGCTTTAGCCCCCAGAGCTCGGCGAAAATGAAGGCAAGCGCAAAAAGGAAGCCTCCCCGACCTTGATTCCAAGAGAGGTTAAACGTGGTAGGGTACGCAACCATGGCAAAAACAATTGGTGTAGCGAGTATGAGAATCACAGCAATGTTCGAACTTAAGCCAAAAACATGCTCTGATGCTCTATTCTGACAACCTCGATATTCGTCAAACAAATTCTTAATTTCGTATTTTGTGTTCCGAAAATAAATTTGTTATACATAGTTCCGCTACTTCGAATCTAAGGATACAGTTTTTTTTACAATATTGAGATCGTTTCATGAAAAACTTTAGACGTATTTTGTTGATCAAGATGGTCTTGACGAACATAGGGTAGACTAGTATGCAAGCATATCGTTTAGAGCTTCTCCATCTTACAATGTAAACCACGCATGCAGCGTCAAAAATATGGGAACTTAAGCCTTTTGGATTTGTGCTTGGTCCATGGTGAACACAAATCGCGAACCCTGAAATTCCGACGATCCAATCCTTTCCCAGTTTACCTTGTATTCGTGAGTCAGTTGTTTACCTATAATTTTAACAGTCGCGGGCAGCTTGGAATATAAAGCATCTATTTTGTCTGGGTCTCTAGTGCCTAGTAATGATCTACGTCTTTTCATTAAATATCTGATGGCGACATTTTTGTGAGCATGGCCTTCAGCTGGAATAGTCTCTGTTCCGGTTTCTATCTTGAAATGACGCCTTCCCAATCGATTAGTATTTCTATGGTACCTAGTAATGGTTTGCGGTCATCGGATGTGAGCTAACGAGTTAATGGAAGGAATCAGAATCCCAGGTGAAGACACCCCTATTAATTAATATGAGCCAGTTTCAATGATTCCTGAAAAATGATATATTTACATCATTAAACAACTAGTGGGAAGGCATAGAGAGTCAATCTTCATGACCAAGCTAGGCATTAAAAAGGCTCAATTCTCGTACAAGTCAGCTGTTAGAGGTTTGCTAAAACGGCAAGGAACAATTCCATCTACAGGTTGTTTGTTGTATATATTCTTCTAAACTGGCCTGAAAGCTGCGAAATAATTTGAATGACTAAGCAAGTAAAATGGTTGTCGATATTCGAACGCACCCAAAAGCAGCTTCGAATGTGGCAAGGTGGTCAAATAAATCAACAAGGCAGGGATTGCACCCACAACAACCATTGTTAAAACAATCAACCATAGTGCGGTATGCATGCCTCTAATTCAAAATGACTGTATATAAGTCTTCAAAAGGACGTTTAGTGATTCTGATAGGTAACTCTAGAAGTTAGAATTCTGATATTTAACGGCGAAGTTCTGTGAATGAGAGGTAGAAAAGCAACTTGATTGGGTGAGTGACATCTTTGATGATTCATTAATTAAAGGGAATGGGGATGTCGCATACATCGTACTAATACTAACCTTTATCAGGACACCAAAATTGATATTCAAAAATGCGAAATATAGACTAACCAGATCACTTCCGCACTTCGTAACTAAATAGGAATATAAATAAGCGTCTTCGATTGTCCTCTGCACTTATAACCATGAAATTGCTTGAATATCAAGGGAAGGAGCTTTTTGCAGAGTATGGTATACCCATTCCGTTGTCGTCCCTGGCCAATTCCAAGGATGATGCCCTCAAAGCTTCAGCCAAGCTTCGATTTCCCGTGGTCCTAAAGTCACAGTTGACTGTAGGCGGAAGAGGAAAGTCCGGAGCAATCGTGAAATGTAACACCTCGTCAGAACTAGAATTAGAATACGACAAACTTGTCAAAAAGGAGGTCAAAGGAGAGTTACCCCGCGGTATATTAATTGAAGAGGTAGTAGACAAGGAAGGTGAAATTTACTTATCCTTTTTCTTGAACAGAGGTAAAAGATGTTACTCGCTGATTGCATCGGCCGAAGGAGGAGTAGACATCGAAACTCTGACTAACAAAATTATGCTTGACATTCCTTTGGGTGGTCTCCAGATTGAACAGGCTGAAGAAGCGGCGGCGAAATTAAGTCTGCAACCCGCTACATCTAATGCATTCATTGATCTTGCAAAAAGGGTCTCTGCCCTTGTAAACGAGAAAGAGGTCGAGCTTGCCGAAATTAACCCTCTTGCAATTCTAAAAGATGGGTCCCTAATGGCGCTTGACTCTAAAATTATTATTGACGACAACGCGATATTCCGACACCCTGAATTAAGGAAGTACGAATATGTTTCAGACATCGAGAAGCAGGCAGGGAAAAGTGGCTTCTCATTAGTGGAGTTGAACGGGAACATCGCAATTATTGGAAACGGTGCTGGGCTTGTTATGTCCACCGTTGATATGGTTACAGATAGCGGCGGCAAGGCCGGGTGCTTCCTGGATTTTGGGGGTGGAGCAACGACTCAAACGATTTATGAGGCGTTAAAGGTTATAAGTAAAATAAACCAGATCAAGGCAATCTTAGTTAACTTGTTTGGTGGAATTGTCCGAACAAATTTAGTGGCTCAAGCAATACTTGATGCGTATAAGAACAACCTCGTGAATGTGCCTGTGTTCGCAAGGATAACTGGGGCCGAATCGGAAAAGGCAAAAGCAATGCTGGCTGGGAGCAAAGCCAAATTATATGACACTGTAGAAGAAGCGATAGAGCAGGCAGTGCACCAGGTTTCATAGTTTAAGAGATGGTTTTAGGAAATGGAATACGACCTATTCGAACTGTTGGTAGGCAATAAGGACGACGCTGATCACAAGAGAAAACCAGTTATAATTCAAGGTATAACAGGGTCCTTTGGTTCTACACATTCCAAATTAATGAAAGAATATGGTACAAATATAGCTGCTGGTGTGACGCCAGGCAAAGGTGGACAAACCTTTGATGCCATTCCGGTTTTTGATACTATGAGTGAAGCGGTCAAAGCTACAGGTGCGAGGATTTCTGGAATGTTTGTGCCTGCACCTTTTTTCCTCAAGGCTGCTAAAGAGGCACTAGATAGCGGGATAAAACTATTAGTAGCGGTACCAGAACACGTACCAGTAATAGATTCCATAAAGGCGATGGAATACGCGAGGTCCAAAGGAGCCAGGATGATTGGTCCAAATACGCCTGGTGTTATAGTTCCTCAAATTATCAAGGTCGGAATTATGCCGGCGCGACCCTTTATACAAGGGAGCACAGTTGTTTTTTCTAGAAGCGGCACTTTAATGTATGAAGTTTCCTACGAATTGACTAAGGCAGGATTTGGTCAGAAACTATGTTTCGGAATAGGTGGTGATCCTATTAATGGCACGAATCTGATCGAAGCCTTTGACATGATAAATAACCGAGATGATGTCTCATCGGTGGTAGTTGTTGGAGAAATCGGCGGGGACGCCGAAGAGAGGCTTGCAGATTACCTGATTGAAATCAACTTTAAGAAAGCAGTTGTGGCATATATAGCAGGAAGATCTGCTCCCAAAGAAAAGAGGATGGGTCATGCTGGTGCGATTGTTTATGGAAACTACGGCTCGGCAGAGTCTAAATTTATGAAATTTGCAGAGGCTGGCATTCCTGTTGCTAAAAGACCTGCTGAAGTTCCTAAGTTACTTGGGAACTTCGGATAGGTCATGGGAGTGCTAAACTAATTTCGCGCCCCAGAGAGAGCTCAGAATTTCTCGAAAAGAAAGCGTTAAATTCGCCATGTTACGAAAGCTTGATTAAATTACAACTACTTTTTAAATATACTGGGATTGATAGCCGAGGAGAGGCGTTTTTGCGATAGATGCATGACTAGAACTCTACATCAGGTTGTCGAAGAAGATGATTTAATCTACGGATACAAGCGAAGGAGGACGTACCGTTGTGGTACATGTGGCCGAACTACCGTGAGACGAGGCCTGAGACCGTCGGCTGAATCAGTGTATTAAATTGAACAACAGTTGCATGAACTGCTCTTCGATTGCATACGGCGTAGTTAAACTAAAAGAAGAATTCACTAAGCAACAACAGCTTACACAGACTTTCATGCATGAAACAATTCCACTGTCGTATTCAATGGTATTGCCAATTAGCGATCAAACTCTTTTAGAATTAATGGAGTTTATGAGTCGGAACCCAATCTGCGTAGATTCCAAAGAAATGCGTGTTCTAGATGTGCCCTGTAGATCCTATCTTTGTGACGTGAACGAGTACTGGTTGAGTACCAAGAAATATGATTCAAACTATCAGCCCTTTTATCCCACATGGATGTTATCGGCCTATGCCTTAGCGTTGTGTACGAAATTACTCGGATTCAAGGAGATACTTGATATTGGTTCTGGGGACGGCCGAATTGCCTACTGCGGCAACCTATTGGGGTTAAGGGCAATTGGGATTGAAATTGATAGTAAGCTTACGGAGCTTCAGAACGAACTCTCGTCATTAACAAACGTAGAATATGAGATAATTAATGCTGATGCAACAGCGTTTGAATATGAGTCACTAAATCTTTCAAAACCCATGGTTTTCCTCTCGTGTTTGCCTGAAGGAGGAGATATGCTTGTGAAGTCGATTGTCCCAAATATAAAAAAACTGGACGGTTTAGAGTCATGCGGATTTAATTTGATGGGAAGCCACATCATGAAAAAATATTCGAAAGAATTTAGCGGGTGGGGATGGGGAACAGTATTCGAGACATATGACCTTAATATTCA
>JBPYDP010000010.1:0-17677 GCA_051985775.1 Candidatus Nitrosopolaris sp.
GTACGAGAGGAACAGGGCAGCGCAGCCTCTGGTTTATCAGCTGTCCGACAGGGCACGCTGAGCAGCTAAGCTGTCTAGGATAACTCCTGAAAGCATCTAAGGAGGAAGCCTTTCCCGAGAAAAGACAGCCTTCTGAAAGGAGAAGGGTGGCCATAGAAGATGGCGTTGATGGGATGGGGGTGTACGCATCAAGCTTCGGCGAGGTGTTCAGCCCGCCATTTCCAATAACCCAACGCACCTGCTATAGACTAAGTGTAGTCGTGAACATGATTACGCATTTGAACACGTAGAAGTGTTGTAAGTCAGATTGTAGATAAAGCCATATGTGACGGATCCCTTTTTTTCAAATTGGGTTTGTTGTCAAATCGAGCCATACTCCCAAGGTGTGCCAGACAGATATCTTTGTGACATAATGAATTCAGGAATACGAGAAAATATCTAGTGCTCAAGAAATGGGAGTTAGAAGATATCCTGGATGAGGCGCGGCGCCTCATCCAGGAGTGTTCCCCATCGGTTTGGTCGATGCGATTTTTTATTAGTAATAATGTAATTTAAATTATGCTCACCAGTCAAGGTTGAACCTCGGTCATGAGAATAAGACGAAGATATTTTAAAGAGGAGGATGTATATCAACTGGCTACTCTTGAGCGGAGATAATAAACAGTTTCTTTCGCAACAGTTACTCTGGATTGGAATTTCTTTAGGTATAAGCCTTGCGATTTCGTTCTTAATTCCTTTTCCTTACTCTCTGCCGATAATTATCGCGGTATTTATTTTATTAAGCTTCTATGTCAGGAAAAGAACCTTAAGGAGAATGGGTATGTCTGGCGCATCAATGTTTGGATACAATTCATTGAGCTATTATTGCATGAATTGTGGTACAAAACACAATCAAGCTTCTTGTCCAAAGTGCGGATCGAAAATGAAAAGAGTGGGCTCATAAGATCCTACAAGATCCTGTTTCATCGTTTGCGATCTTCCCAAGGTACGTAAATATTTGTGCGAGATACTTTCTAGGTCAAGAGTATCTCTAGATAACATCTAGTGTCGAAAATTGGGAGGTAGATGAAACTGGTCAAACTAAACCCCCGATTCATCATAAGATAATTGCGTCCATTTATGTACTTGTAAATTATTGGGCGGACAGTGGCACTCTCTGTCAAAGCTGAGGACCCATCTTAAAACCGAATGGAAGACTAAGCACCAGGCACGCATGAATCATCCCTGATTTTTTGGACCCAAACGCAGGTATATATACAGCCGGTTTATAAAGCCCTTATAGTATGCCTCAAACAAAACCCATTGTCAGTATAGAAAATGTGGTTGCGTCGGCTACCGTGAACCAAACGGTAAACTTAAACTTAATTACGCAAATATTCCCTGATGTTGAATATCATCCTGACCAATTTCCGGGCCTGGTTTTCAGGTTGAAATCGCCTAAAACGGCCACACTGATATTTAGTTCAGGTAAAATGGTGTGTACTGGGGCAAAATCAGAAGAGCAGGCAATCAAAGCAGTTAGGAATGTAGTTCAAAAATTGAAGAAGGGAGGAATTCCAGTCGAACATGAACCACAAATTGAGATTCAAAATATCGTTGCTTCCGCGAGCTTAGGAGGCAAGATTCATTTGGAACTTGCTGCAAGAGTCCTTCCTAGAAGCATGTACGAACCAGAACAATTTCCGGGTCTAATACATAGGATGCTAGATCCAAAAACTGTCATCCTCCTTTTTGCTAGCGGCAAATTGGTTTGTACCGGAGCAAAGAAAGAGAGCGAAGTATATAGAGCGGTCCATAACCTACATACACTGTTGGAAGAAAAGAACTTAATGATTTATGAAAGCTAACCTAGAACTTTTTGTCATATACACCAGAAGTTATTTGCTAAGGGGATCGAGATGTGCTAAATCGTTATCATACAAGTTACTGTAATGGACATGCCAGAGATCTGGGTTAAGTATGGTAATACTCATGTTGCGCTTGACATTAAATTAGAAAACCTCCAAGCCGAAATTTTGCCCAAGATTCAAGGGATTTCAGAAGATGAAATTCTCAATGGTTTACAGTCTTTGCCTTTATCCAATGAGACATTAGTTCTAACTTTGTCTGAATCTAGGGCGGTAAACAAGGTAGCCTCATTACTTTCTCAGGCGACTGGATCGAAGGGTTGTGGAGGGGCTGAGGTTAGTACATTAAATAAAGCTACTACATACGATCCGAAAAATGGGTTTAACATAGGATCGGCCGATTCTCCACTGTTGCTATCCAAACCCTACAAGGACGTGGTATTTGTTTCACGAGTGTCGTACGACCCATTATTCGGATTCAGCGGTTCACCAACATTGCTTTTGCGACATTACATGCATAATCAAATGTTGAAGGCTTATGAGTTACGAAAAAACGATATTCCAACACCAGGAGTCAATTGCCCCCCTCTTGAAGAAGCACTTTCGAGCACAGCCAACTTGTCTGCTTTTTCTGTCGAGATCGTTGAATCAGATTCGTGCATATGCGGCATATTTCCGGGAAAAATTGGCGACGCGTTTCGAAAGGCCGTGCATGCCTTATCCTCAACTCAAATTGCAGTAGAACGGACGCAAGCATTGATTTTAGGCGGCACAGCTGAAACGGACGTTGATTTGTCCACATCATTGAATTTGATATGGAATTCTGCTCACGTGCTTCAAGAGGGGGGTTCAGCTGCCATATTGGCTCAAAATCGAAACGGTTTAGGAAAAGGTGCACTCCAGATGCTCGTGGAAGGAAAGCTAAAGGTTGAAGATCTAGAGAGACGTGGGTTCTATATAGAAGGTTTGGAACATCTTTTGTACCTCAAGAGTTTAAGAGAGAAATTCCGACTAGGAGTTGTATCTACGTTGCCATGCTGGTATTTATCAAAATTAGGTCTTGAGGCTTTCAGAGGTTCGACAGAACTCTTGAAGAGGCTGTTAACTAGATATGGGAATAAAAGCAAAATTCTTGTGTCGTTGGTGGGTGATACTCATTTGCTAAAGATGAATCAATAGATACGCTTAAAATTCACGACTATCATATTAGGATTGTCCTTTAGAATAGCCGATTCCAAAAGCGGCGTCCTTGTCTTCAGCTGGATTTGGGTTTCGACCCAACTCGAATTCAAATAATGGAGCAAGGATTGTACTAAATGGTACTAAAGTTAATACCAGCTAATGGATGAGTCAATAGTCTGAATCGGGTTAGAATTACAAAAGACGGCTATGGAACAACAATACTCTTATATGTCTATTTGAGGAACATGTGAAGATTTCGCGATGATTCGAAGCAATTTGAAGATTTGTTGGTCAGCTACCGGCATTGGGGGCATAAACTGAAAAGATGTCTAGCGAGAAAAAAATAGTAGAAATTACCAACCATGCGTATCAGCCCAAACACGAGATTTTGTCAAAGACCCAAGCGGAGGGAATTTTAAAAAAATACAATACCAAACCAGCCCAGTTACCTTATATCATGATGGATGATAAAGGCATACAGAATTTAGATGTTCGACCAGGTGATATAATAAAGATTATCAGAAAAAGTGCAACCGCGGGTGAAAGTGTATATTACCGCTATGTAGTAGAATCTTGAGTTTATTATGATGTGGCCTATTATTAATGATTTACTGCGAAGAGATGGTATCGCTAGACAGCATTTGAATTCATACAACGAATTCATGGAGCGGGGTCTTCAGAGCATAATTGATGAGGTCGGAGAGATTGAAATAGAGACGGCAGAATATCCTTACAAGATTAAGCTTGGTAAGGTAAAATTGCAACAGCCCCGTATTATGGAGCTAGATGGTTCCATTACCCACGTTGCGCCAATGGAAGCTAGGCTACGTAACCTAACTTACGCATCGCCAATAATGCTTGAATGCAGCATCGTGGAAGACGGAAAAATCTTAGAATCTCGATTCATCCATATAGGCGATATGCCGGTCATGGTCAAATCCAATGCGTGCATCCTGCACAGTTTGTCTGAGCCTAAGCTAGTAGAGTTAGGTGAGGATCCCCGAGATCCTGGCGGCTATTTCGTTATAAATGGATCGGAACGTGTTATCGTAGGTCTGGAAGACCTATCGTATAACAAGATTATTGTTGACGCTGAGGAAACCTCTGGAGCGCTTCTTTACAAAGCCAAAGTCTACTCTTCAATAGTGGGTTATCGGGCCAAGTTGGAGTTGATTATGCGACCAGATGGGTCTGTTGTAGGTAAGATACCGGGATCTCCAGTTGATATCCCATTGATTACACTTGTACGAGCACTGGGCCTAGAGTCTGACAGGGACATAGCGAATGCTGTTTCATTAAATCGAACTATTCAAGATGACCTCGAACCATCATTCGAAAAGGCTGGAGAAATAATCTCGAGTAGGGACGCAATCGTCTATATTAGTAAAAGAATCGCGCCTGGCATGCTTGAGGAATTTCAAATAAAACGGGCAGAAACCCTCCTCGATTGGGGGTTATTACCACATCTGGGTAAAAATCCTGATAATCGACACGAGAAGGCATTATTCCTGGGAGAAGCAGCAAGCAAGCTAATAGAATTAAAGTTAGGCTGGGTGGACGAGGATGATAAGGATCACTATGGAAATAAAGTAATCAAGTTTGCAGGTCAAATGCTCGCAGATTTATTTAGGACCGCATTCAGGAATTTGATTCGAGACATGAAGTATCAGCTCGAGCGTTCAGGCCAAAAAAGAGGCATCAACGCTGTTGCAGCTGCAGTCAGACCAGGAATAATATCCGACAAGCTTAACAACGCCATCGCAACTGGCAACTGGGGTAGGGGGCGAGTTGGAGTCACTCAACTTCTCGATAGAACCAACTATATGTCAACAATTAGTCATTTGCGTAGAATACAATCTCCGTTAAGTAGAAGTCAACCGAACTTTGAAGCCCGTGATTTACATGCTACGCATTTTGGTAGAATCTGTCCTGCTGAAACCCCTGAAGGCTCGAATTGTGGTCTCGTAAAGAACTTGGCTCTTTCTGCTGTGATATCGGTGAGCGTGTCATCAGCTGAGATTGTCGAAAAATTATTTGAATTTGGTGTAGAACATGTTGACGAAGCCGGTGAGAAGTTAAGAAGCATTGGTGCCAGAATATTCGTAGACGGTAGGTTAATCGGATATGCAGAAGATGGACAGCGCCTATCAAACATCTTGAAAGAGATGAGGAGGTCAGGAAAAATTCATCCTCACATTGGTGTTTACTTTTATTCTTCGGCCAACGACAATGCCACCAGACGACTTTATGTGAGTTGTAACGCCGGGAGGGTACTTAGACCATTGGCTGTCGTTAAAGATGGCAAGATTCTGGTGACCGATGAGATAATAGAGAAGATAAATAAAAAATTCTTGTCATGGACTGACCTCCTCTATATGGGGATGATTGAACTGGTCGATGCTAATGAAGAAGAAAATTGTTATGTCGCCATTCAACCTGAGCAGGTAGAAAACTCACATACTCACTTGGAAATATTCTCATCAGCGATTCTCGGCGTAGGAGCTTCAATAATCCCGTACCCTGAGCATAATCAATCTCCAAGAAACACATATGAAAGTGCGATGGCTAAACAGAGCCTGGGCTTCTCTACCCCTCTCATGAATGCAAGCACTTACGTGAGACAACATTTTATGCTGTATGCTCAAACGCCAATGGTGAGCACTAAGGCAATAAACCTTCTCGGTTTGGAAGATAGGCCGACAGGACAGAACTGCGTAGTTGCCGTATTGCCGTTTGAAGGGTACAATATCGAAGATGCGATCGTTTTCAACAAATCCTCAGTAGAGCGTGGTTTGGGCCGGACCTTTTTCTATAGAGTGTATGAAGCAGAGTCGAAACAGTACCCCGGGGGGATGAAAGATACATTTGAGCTTCCCTCGTCAGACGCTAATATTAGAGGTTTTCGAGGAGAGAAAGCATACAGGCTGCTTGAGCAAGACGGGGCAATAATGCATGAGGCAGTAGTCACTGGTGGCGATATTCTGATCGGAAGAACTTCTCCCCCTAGATTCATGGAAGAGTACAAGGAATTTGAAGTAAAGGGTCCATACCGTAGAGATACCTCTGTTGGAGTGCGGCCGTCAGAGAATGGTGTCGTAGACACTGTCATTATGACACAATCGATAGAAGGGGGGAAAATGTTCAAAATTAGAGTCCGCGATATGCGAATCCCTGAAATCGGTGACAAGTTTGCTTCAAGGCATGGCCAGAAGGGAGTAATTGGTATGCTTGTCAGCCAAGAGGATCTTCCTTATACCGAAGATGGAGTAGTACCTGATATTATGATTAATCCACATGCTTTCCCTTCTCGAATGACCGTTGGACAATTCATGGAGTCATTGGGAGGAAAAGCCGCATCATTGAGATGTCGTACAGTCGATGGATCTGCGTTCTTAGGAGAGAAGTTAGATGATTTGAAGCCTATATTAGAAGAGCATGGTTTCAAATATAGTGGCAAAGAGGTCATGTATGAAGGTAGATCGGGCAAGAGGTTTCCTGCCGAAGTTTACATTGGAGTGGTGTATTATCAGAAACTACACCACATGGTCGCAGATAAGATACACAGCAGAGCCAGAGGCCAAGTCCAGATGCTAACTAAGCAACCCACAGAAGGAAGAGCAAGGGGAGGAGGATTGAGGTTCGGAGAAATGGAGCGAGATTGTCTGATTGCGTACGGAGCTTCGATGATGCTTAAGGATAGATTGTTAGAAGAGTCTGACAAGGCTGAAGTAAATATTTGTGAACGATGTGGTTTGTTATCTTACTATGATGTGAAGCAACGCCGGTATATTTGCAGAGTTGACGGAGATAAGGCTAAAATATCTTCCGTAGTGATAGCGTACGCATTTAAACTTCTTTTGCAAGAGATGATGAGCCTTAACATAGCTCCTCGGCTTCTGGTTAAGGAGAAAGTTTAGTCGAGGTTAGAGGGGATGGAACAACCACTCAAAGTCCTAGGTGGAATCAAATTCAGCGTTTGGTCGCCCGTGGAAATTCGAAAATTTAGTGTTGCAGAGATAACGGCCCCTGAGACCTATGATGAAGATGGAATGCCTGTTCAAGGTGGATTGATGGATAATAGGTTAGGAACATTGGAACCTGGACAGAAATGCGCAACCTGTGGTAACACCTCTGCTAAATGTCCTGGTCACTTCGGGCATATTGAACTAGCTGAACCTGTACTACACATCGCCTTTGTAGATGACATTCACAAACTTCTACTGATCACATGCCGTTCGTGTAATAGACTGAAGTTGAACTCAGAAGAATTAGCTAAATATCAGAATTTGAGAGATGGCAAAGCTGCCTACGCAGTCATAACTTTGGAAAATGTGAAAGCAGATATAATCGAAAAAGCCAAAAAAGTTCACATCTGTCCGCATTGTCAAAAGGAACAAAATGATCTAGTTTTTACTAAACCAACTATCTTTGTTGAAAAAACTGAGGCAGGTGAAAACAGATTACTCCCGATCACCATTAGAGAACGCTTGTTGCATATCTCTGATGAAGATCTAGCCCTCTTGGGTTACGACCCGTCGACGGCTAGGCCAGAATGGTTTGTACTCCAAGTCTTACCAGTACCTCCAGTCACCGTCAGACCTTCTATTATATTAGAAACGGGAATTAGGTCTGAAGATGATTTGACTCATAAACTAGTTGATATCATCCGAGTAAATCAGAGACTGAAGGAAAGTAAGGAAGCAGGGACCCCACCGCTTATCGTTCAAGACTTAGTGGATTTGTTGCAGTATCACGTTACTACATACTTTGATAACGAAGTTTCAGGTATTCCTCAAGCTCACCACAGGTCCGGAAGACCGCTTAAAACCCTAACCCAAAGGTTAAAAGGTAAAGAAGGGAGATTTAGGGGATCTCTCTCGGGAAAAAGAGTCGATTTCTCTAGTAGGACTGTAATTTCGCCAGATCCAAACTTGGAAATCTCTCAAGTTGGAGTACCAGTTGATGTTGCTAAGAAGCTCACTATTGCCGAAACAGTTTCGCAATGGAATGAGGAGGAGTTAAAAAAGCTCGTTATCAATGGTCCAAACATCTATCCTGGAGCAAATTACATTATAAGGCCAGATGGGGTCAAAATAAGACTAGATTACGTTAACGACAGAAAGGCGATCGCTGAATCTCTAGTGTCAGGTTACATGGTTGAAAGGCATCTTGCAGAAAATGACATTGTGATATTCAATAGGCAGCCCTCGTTGCATCGTATGTCAATAATGGCACATTACGTAAGGGTTCTTCCATATCGCACCTTTAGGCTTCATCCAGCAGTATGCCCTCCATACAATGCAGATTTTGACGGGGACGAAATGAATCTTCATATTCCACAAAGCGAAGAGGCAAGGGCCGAGGCAGCATTATTAATGAGAGTACAGGACCAATTAATTTCGCCAAGGTATGGTGGGCCTATTATAGGGGGAATTAGAGACTTTATAACTGGAGCCTTCATTTTAACCAGTGATGGGACAACACTCTCAAGGGAGGAATTTGCAAATCTCGCCCTTGTAGGCGGATACAAAGGACCCCTCCCAGAACCTCGGGTCAACAAGAATGGCGAGCTATTATTCTCTGGGAAGCAATTATTCACGCTCTTCCTTCCTCGAGATTTTAATTTTGTCATCACATCAAAATGGAATAAGGCAATCAAAGGAGAAGGAAAGGATGTAGTGATAACCAACGGGGAACTGCTCAGCGGGGTGATCGACAAGGCCTCAATCGGTGCTGAGGAACCTGACAGTGTTCTGCATAGGATAGTGAAGGATTACGGCAATGATGTCGCAAGAAAATTTCTAGATTCAATCTTGGTGATGCTCAAAACATTCATCACCTACAGGGGCTTTTCATATGGTTATTCCGATCTATGGCTTGAGCCAGAAATTAAAAAAGAAATTTCAGATGTTATTCACAAGGCATACGAAAAGGTTCACGAGCTGATTCAGCAATATAAGGATGGTTCGCTTCCTCTGACTCGAGGATTAGCTCCTGAGGAAGCCTTAGAGCTGTACGTCGTCAATGAACTGTCAAGAGCAAGAGATAGAGCAGGAAAAACAGCAGATAGGGCTTTTCCAGATAATAATTCGGGAGTTATAATGGCTTCCACTGGTGCAAGAGGTTCTACTCTAAACATAGGCCAAATGACTGCGGCGTTGGGACAACAATCTATTAGAGGTAGGCGGATCTATAAGGGTTATCATAACAGGGCATTACCTCATTTTAAGACGAACGATACAAATCCAGATGCGAAGGGTTTTGTGAAATCAAATTATAGAGATGGACTAAACCCGTTAGAGTTTTTTTTTCACGCTATGGGCGGCCGAGAGGGCTTGGTCGATACTGCCGTCAGAACTCAACAGTCTGGTTATATGCAGAGACGGTTGATCAACGCCCTTGAACATCTTAAAATTGAGTACGATCTTACTGTTCGAGATCCTCATGGGAGTATTATACAATACTTGTACGGCGAGGACGGCATCGATCCAGCAAAAAGCGATCATGGAGAAGCCGTTAACATTTCTAGGCTTATCGTCAGCGAACATCTTGAAAATCACGAAAGATTTGCAACAAAACAGGAGATTAATGATGCCATTTCCAATTATTCAAAGGACCTCAATCCTAAAATTCGATCAGATTTGGGTACTTATCTATCTGGGAAGAAAATCAGTAAGGGTGGGTTGGATAGGGTCATGAAGAAAATCCTTGATCTTATAGATGGGGCAATGGCCGAGCCAGGAGAGGCTGCGGGAGTGGTCACTGCTCAATCTATAGGAGAACCAGGTACACAAATGACACTACGAACATTCCATTTTGCTGGAGTTAAAGAGAGAAATGTAACATTGGGCCTACCAAGATTAATTGAGCTAGTAGATGCTAGGAAAAAGCCAGTTACTCCTACTATGGACATATATCTCGATGCTGAACATCGAGTCACTCGCGAGAAGGCATTAGAGGTGGCTCGAGATATAATATTCACCAGAGTGAATGATTTGATTGAAAAGACAGATGTGGATTACGCCGGAATAATTACCTTTCATTTCTCTGAGAACAAACTTATGGAGAGAGGCTGTGAGTTACATGATGTTTTCCAGGTTTTGAAAGGCTCTAAGAAGAAGTACGAAGTATCAATGAATGATACAAAATTTCTGATCAAGGTGGCTATCCCTGGCGAGCCTGATGCTCAGACTTTATTGGCATTGAAGAACAAATTGCTTAATGCTAGGGTCAAAGGGGTTCCGGACATTGAACGGGTCACTATTGTGAAACAAGAGGAGGAATGGGTTATTCAAACCGCCGGATCAAATTTGGCGAAAGTGGTGGCTGTTGATGGTGTTGACACATCGAGAGTTACGACGAACAATGTTTATGAGATTTGGCAAACTCTCGGTGTAGAAGCCGCGAGAACAGCTTTGGTGAAAGAGATTACAAACACGCTAGAAGAACAAGGATTGGAAGTAGATATCCGACATATCATGCTCGTGGCTGACCTCATGACCTCGAAGGGGTATCTTCAACAGATCGGTAGACATGGCATCGCTGGCACAAAGACATCTGTACTGGCCAGGGCCGCATTCGAAATTACTGTCCCTACAATAGCCAAGGCTTCGCTTGAAGGGCAGATTGAGACATTAAGAGGGGTAACAGAAAACGTTATAGTGGGCGCGACTGTTCCGGTAGGAACAGGAATGGTTGACCTGTATATGCAGGTGAAAGACAAGCATGAAAGTAATTGAGCAAGCACTGAAGGAAGCGGCAAGCAACAACAAAGTCAAATGTGGCACGAAAGAGGTTATGGGATCCATAAAGGGAACGGATGTCGTGGTGATTTCCAAGTCTGCCAACCAAACGGCTCGACGATATCTTGAAGAGCAGGCAATCGCAGTGGGAGTTAAGATCTACCAGTTTGAAGGTAATTCCATGCAATTAGGCAAAATTTGTGGCAAACCATTCAGAACTTCAGTAGTATCAATAAAGCCCGATTCGACATGAGCTCATTAGATTCTAATTTCGCTGGCTTAGGGCCAGGGACCAGTGGCAGCAGGCGGAAATTGGGTTAGACGATCGCGTCATCTTCGCTTCCCGAGCTACTGCAGCCAAGACTCGAACGTTGGTCGGATATTGAAAGAAGGTTTTTGGTTATCATAGCTTGATGTATCGTGAGCAGCATCAAGACTTAAATTGGACTGTAGCAATCAGCATGAATTGTCGTTTGAACGTTTCAAATTGTATTTATCGGAGGTTCAAGATATGACTGAAAAGATAAAACTTACGCCTGACGAGCTGCGCTTGATATCGTTGTTTCAAAGTATTACAAGCGCAAGTGCAAGAGATTGCATAGTGGATGAAAAAATGGAGCGTGTTATATTTATCGTAAACAAAGGTCATATGGGTTTAGCGATTGGGAAAGGTGGGACAACCATAAAGCAGTTGCAGAACGTCGTCACTAAGAAAGTCGAGTTAGTCGAATATTCTGATGATCCTTCGGAATTCATACGAAACATATTGAATTCTGAAATGGTTAATGATATAAAAATTAATGAGCGGTCGGACGGCTCTAGACATGCTATTGTGTCTGTTGATCCAAAAAGAAAAGGAGTTGTGGTAGGAAGGGAGGGTAGAAATGCTGAAAAGGCCCGATTATTAGCAAAGCGATATTTCCAAATCGCAAACGTTTTGATCGTAAGTCCAGAACCGAGTACCGAGAGGGCGAACCAGGTGAATTAATTGGCAAAATCTCCATTAGGTTTGTTCGCTGGCCGTGTTCTGAGAACAAAACGAAATCGTGCTAGGTGGGCAAACAAATATTACAAAAGACGTATGCTCCAGCTGGACAAGAAGGCAAACCCTCTCGAGGGTGCGCCTCAGGCTCGCGGGATAGTGCTTGAAAAAGTTGGAATAGAATCAAAACAGCCCAACTCGGCAGTCAGAAAGTGTGTGCGAGTACAGCTAATTAAGAACGGGAAATCGATTACAGCGTTTCTTCCCCGGGATGGGGCGTTAAATTTTGTAGACGAGCATGATGAGGTAGTCCTAGAGGGTATCGGAGGATCAATGGGCGGAGCAATGGGGGATATACCAGGAGTACGCTGGCAGGTGTTTAAGGTAAATGCAGTATCGTTAAACGAGTTGGTTCGTGGCAAAAAGGAGAAACCAAGGCGATAGGTATGAGTGGGAAAGAGCATGTCAATATTCTACTCTTCAACAAATGGGAGACAGACAAAATTCAAGTCAAAGACCTGGGCTTACAGAAGGTGATATCTTTGAAACCAGCCGTAATTCCGGTTACTTCAGGAAGGCATGAACGACAGAGATTCAGAAAGGCCGAAGTAAACATAGTGGAGAGACTTGCAAATAAGATGATGCATTTTGGAAAGAGATATGCAAAAAACACTGGCAGGATGGGTGGAAAAAAGGCTAGAATGCTAACTGTGATTAGGTCCGCCTTTGACATGATCCAATTGGAGACAGGAAAGAATCCTGTGGAATTATTTGTGAGCGCAGTAGAAAATGCCTCCCCTAACGAAGATACTACCCGTATCGTCTATGGAGGAGTGGTCTATCATGTTTCGGTGGATGTAGCACCTCTACGACGTGTTGATCTCGCTCTGAGATTCATCGCTGAAGGTGTACGCGAATCAAGCTACTCAAATCCGCAAACTATCGAGGAAGCGTTGGTAAAGGAGGTTATCTCAGCTTCTGTCAATGATATGTCAAGCCACGCGATAAAGAAGAAAAATGAGCAGGAACGTGTAGCCATGGCCTCGAGATAGAATTTAGGATCGGCCGTTAGACGAGACGGGGTGCGTCCTCGTCGCTGCGTATTCACTGAATTACGAACACCCTATTAAAGTTAAATAACGAGCTAATATACTGAAACCCATACATGAGTAGCAAGGACGGTTTTATTTTTAAAAAGAGTGCCTTAATGAGCACCAAATCAGGAAAAGATATTCTAAGGCATGTTATCCTTCGAGAAAAAGGTTACCAACAATTTAACAAGTATAATCAAAATAGCGAGCAAGAATTCCGGGAATTCACGAAGAGATACCTGCTGTCATTACATACGCAGATAATTTCTGACCCAAACCCCGCGACTACCCTTAGAAAATTTACGGAAGAAATGGGGAGCTCGGAACTAAGTCTCGAGGAGAATAAGATCGATGAAGTTAAGACAAGATTGTCGAAACCGGAAATTCTGGCCAACCGTGTCGACAGAATATTAAATTCTAACTTTGTGATTATGACCTTCCCGGTGTTGCGCGCACTATTTGACGGAGCGGCGCAATACCAGAAGGAAACGATTTCGCCAGAAACCAGAAATACGCTAATAGACGGTCACATAATTGCAATCGATCTGAGTGAACCAATGGACAGGATAATTGATAAAGACGAGGACCTTGATTACCTGGATGACTACAAACTCATGAATCCATATATATTGGAGATCGCGAGACAAAAAATCTCGCAAGGCGGAGACTCGGTGTTAAAGGCTTTCGAAGAGGGCTTTAAAGATGCTAGGATCGGCCAATTTATAGACACAAAGCTGAAGACCAAGCCCGAATCTATAAGCGATGAAAACATGATTGGGTGCTACAAGAAGTACCGGGCGATCATGGGTACTGCTGGTAGAAATATGGCCCTCAATCGCAAACCATTGGCAGATATTTTTCATTTAGGGATGGCGAAGGCAGGAGAATCAGTCGGCTGTGGAAATGAGATCCAGGATGCCATTAGGAATGGCCGCATTAAAATCCCCTCTTGGCCGCTATACTTTTCAATATTGAGCGGCGATGTAAAAAGAGGGTTTGAACTTACAATAAAGAAAGGTAAGGCCTATCTTGAAGAGGCCAAGCTGGCTATGGAAGTGCTTCCTGAAGATTTTGAGTATAAACCCTTTTTGGAGTTCTTATTGCTAACTGTTAGTCACTACAATCAATATTGGTTCAACGAACTAAATAGGAGGGATCTTTTTGCGCTATTGCAGAAAAATATGAACAGTACTATCAAACTTTGATCACGTAATGTGTTGCACCCTTAGTGTTCAATGAATGAGCCTACATACGCAGCGGCTTAACTCAAAACACCAAATAGAAAAGTAAGGTTACACCAGTTATTGGAGTTAGAGAGTTAGAGTTAGTACGACATCATACTAGTATAGTCATGTCTCGATATCACTATTTTAGCTTACCAATCAAAGCCAATTATTTAAACAATAAAATTTAAACAGTAAAGTTAAATTCGGATCGACCTGAAAACCAGTATAGATGTCCACTGATTATGAACGAGACATTGCGAAGTTGCTTGTAGAAAAAAATCTCGAATTGGAATCCCTGAAAAAGAAACGACGGGCAGACGCCATGAAGGTCCAAACCCTGATTGGGGAGATAGAATCTTTGCAGACAGTGTTTGAAAACTATAACTTGGGAATGAACTACTTTCGTAGGGCCAAGGGCGGTAGAGCTGGATTAAGAGAATAGTCTTACAATCGCATACTAACTGGTCAGTGTATCAATTGGGATCCCATCTTCAGGTGGCCATAATCCCAAAAAGGGCTGTAATGAATTTATATATCGAGTACTGGCAATAAATTCACTTCTAAATGCACGAGGAAAAAATCAAAAGGCTATATCAGCTGAAAAAATTGGCTGAGGGCGGAGGGGGTCAGGAAAAGATTGATGCTCAACACTCGAAAGGCAAGCTGACAGCAAGAGAACGGATCGATATTCTTTTGGACGCAAATACTTTTGTTGAAATAGATAAATACGTAACACACAGAAGTGAAGATACAAACGAGAAAAAGTATTACGGCGATGGGGTTATCACAGGTTTTGGTCTTGTGAACGGGCGCCAAGTCTTCTTGTATGCTTACGATTTTACTATTTTAGGGGGTTCCTTAGGAGAGATGGCAGGAAGAAAGATCTCCAAAATTATGGATCATGCCATGAAGTGTGGCGCACCAATTATAGGGATTATAGATTCAGGAGGTGCAAGAATTCAAGAAGGAGTAATGAGTCTGGATGGGTACGGGGGAATATTTCTTAAAAATACGATGGCTTCAGGCGTAATTCCACAAATAACTGCGAGTATAGGCCCTTGTGCAGGAGGAGCCGTGTACTCTCCAGCGATGACTGATTTTGTGATAATGGTAGAAAATGTGGGTCAAATGTTCGTTACAGGACCAGAAGTAGTAAAGGAAGTCCTGAGCCAAGATGTATCATTTGAAGAATTAGGAGGCGCCAAGACTCATGCGACTAAATCAGGGGTTGCACATTTCGTTGCCAAAAATGAATATGACTGCATAGACAAGATTCGTAGGTTGTTATCTTTCTTGCCGCAAAATAATAGCGAGGACGCTCCATTTTTAGAGCCGGCTGATGATATAAACAGAGTCGATCCAAAACTCCTGAGCATTTTACCTGAAAATCCATACGAGCAATATGACATGAAGCAAATAATAAGATCAATTGCTGACAAGGGTGAGTTTGTTGAAGTTCACGAATTATTTGCGGAGAATATTATTGTAGGGTTTGCTAGACTGGGTGGAAGATCTATAGGAATTGTCGCGAATCAGCCGATGTACTTGGCCGGAGCATTGGATATCAACTCGTCTTGTAAAGCAGCCAGATTTATTAGGTTTTGCGATTCATTTAATATCCCTATAATAACCTTTGTAGATACTCCAGGCTATTTACCTGGCACAGATCAGGAAAGTAATGGAATAATTCGGCATGGGAGCAAGCTTCTTTATTCATATTGTGAAGCAACTGTTCCAAAAATTACTTGCATAGTAGGAAAAGCATATGGAGGAGCGTACATTGCAATGGGGAGTAAAAATCTGGGAACTGATTTGAATTATGCGTGGCCTACGGCTGAGATTGCGGTACTTGGACCAGAGGCAGCTATAACGATAATACATAGAAGGGATTTGAAACAATCACCTGATGCTGTTGCCACTAAAAAGAAGCTGGCCAAAGACTTTCGCGATAAATTTGCCAATCCTTACATCGCAGCAGAAAAGGGCATTATTGATGCAGTGATAGATCCGACGGAAACTAGACCAATGATAAGTTACGCACTAGAAACATTTTCGAACAAGAGGGAGTCAAGGCCCATAAGGAAACATGGAAACATAAACTTGTAATGGGGTGAGGGAATAGTGGCTCAAATGATTTCAAGCGTTTTAATCGCTAACCGGGGGGAAATTGCTTTGAGGATTATCAGGGCCAACAGGGAGTTAGGTATTAAGAGTATTGCTATATATTCTGATGAAGATACTCGTTCTGCTCATGTGAAAAATGCTGATGAAGCTTACTATATTGGCCCAGCTGCTGCTTCAGAAAGCTATCTGAATGTTAGGAAGATTATAGACACAACGATCGCTGCCGGGGCAGATGCAATTCACCCCGGCTATGGATTTTTATCCGAGAATGATAGCTTTGCTAATGCTTGCGAGAAAAAGGGTATAATCTTCATAGGACCGTCAGGCAAGGCTATGACCCTCACAGGAGACAAGATGAAATGTAAGGAATTAATGAAGAATGCAAATGTCCCTGTAATCCCAGGTAGCGATGGAGTTATAGATGATGTTACCGAGGCAGAAGAGATCGCCCGCGATATAGGATATCCAGTACTCTTGAAGTCTGCGTTTGGCGGGGGTGGCAGAGGTATTAGATTAGCCAAAGATGAGAGGCAATTAAAACTGGAATTTGAGATGGCTTCTGCTGAATCAAAGGCCGCATTCGGGAAGGCGTCGCTATACATCGAAAAGAGTCTTGAAGGCATAAGGCATATAGAATTTCAAGTTGTTCGGGATTCAAGTGGTAACACAAGGCATCTATTTGAACGTGAATGCTCTATTCAGAGAAGGCACCAGAAGTTGATTGAGATGGCCCCATCTCCAGTTGTTAATGCGAAAATTAGAGGGCACATGGGAGAGACTGCAATAAGAGCAGCAGAAGCGGTTAATTATCTGAACGCTGGTACAGTGGAATTCCTGCGAGACAAGGATGGGAGCTTCTATTTCATCGAAATTAATTCGAGACTTCAAGTCGAGCATCCTGTAACGGAGGTGGTCACGGGTTTAGACCTGGTAAAACTTCAAATTGCAATTGCCCAGGGCCAAAATATCACTTTTGATCAAGGCGACCTCAAGCTCTATGGTTGTTCGATTGAATGTAGAGTAAATGCTGAGGACCCGTTTAACGATTTCGCTCCATCTATCGGCACAATTGGTCGATGCAATCTACCTCATGGACCAGGAATCAGAGTTGATAGTTATCTGTATCCAGGCTGTTCTGTATCTGGATTTTATGATTCGCTTGTTGCAAAGATAGTTGTATGGGGGCAGAACCATCAAGAAGCCCGTGCGAGGATGAAAAATGCTCTAAGAGAGTTTGAAGCTGAAGGAATAAACACCACGGTCCCCTTGCATGAAACTATAATGAACAATCCTGATTTTATACATGGAGATCTATCTACTGATTTCCTTGATAGGTTAAAGATACTTGATATTATGGAAAGGGAGCACATTGAGAAAGTTAAAGGAAATACACCGGCCGCAGTAGCAGCCGTTCTGTTACAATCAAAGCTGGATAGCCGAAAGCAAGGAAATCTTCAACTTGTGAACAAAAGTGAAAGAACAC
>JBPYDP010000011.1:0-5131 GCA_051985775.1 Candidatus Nitrosopolaris sp.
AAATTTAACGTGTATTCGACGGTTGGCTTGTCACTGTAACCAAAACCAATAATGTCTGGTATTATTACCCTAAAGAATCTGGATAGTCCTGGTACTACCGGCAACCACCTTTCGGCAGATGCCCCTATTCCATGCAGTAGGAGTAATACTTGGCTATTATCAGATATGTTTTCACCATTTGCACACTCGAGATATCTTATTCTGAAATCATTGATATCGGTCATTTTCATCGAGATCTTATATTCTGACAACCAATCTACATTCGAGCTTGACCATTCAGGTTATTTAATTTCTTTTGAACTAAAATTGAGAATTTTTGGAAGATCGTTGTGGCGTTTGGATCTTAATTCTAAACTGATAATTTGAGATCGTCATAATTGAGCAGTCGTACGATTTTTTAGCAATCAACAATGCTGGATTCTATTCTTGAATACGCAGAAAAGCCACCTGGTTCGTGCAAAAGCTAAATCTTAAAGGAAAATTATGCCTTCCAAATGTTTACCAGACTGATTAGGTTTCGAAATGAAATTCTCTTCTATTAGTAAATATGAGCGGATTAATGCTTACGATTAAGTGGCACACAAGTAGAAATAAAAATACGGTTCTATAGCTCCATATATCATTGAAAGTGCTCACCATGGGTTCACTCGGATCGGAGCTGCCTATCAAGTTCCTTAAGCAACGACTTTTGGGTATCGTTCAACTTGACAGGAACCTTCAAATTAATCTTAATTAATTCGTCCCCTTTCCCATAACTGCCGTATTGAGGTAAACCTTTACCTTTGATCTTTAAAATTGTATTAGGTTGTGTTCCAGAAGGGATTTTCAATTTCTCATTACCATCCAGGGTAGGGACACGTACCTCAGTCCCTAACGCAAGATCCGTGAAGTTAAGATTGAGTACGTAAAGCAGATGACCACTTTCAAGTCTCTCAAAAAATGGGTGTGGCTGAACGTGAATCCTAACCAGTAGATCGCCTGGTGAGCCATCTGTAGATGGCTCACCCTCACCCCTAACTTGTAAAGTGACCCCATCCTCAACGCCAGCAGGAATCTCTAACTTCAATTTTTTATTCCTTCTAACCTTTCCCGAGCCATCACATACCCTGCACGGGTTGTCTATAATCTCGCCTTGGCCTCGGCAGGTTTGACATGGTTCAAGAGAGACGAAAGTTGAAAACCTATTCTGGCTGTAAATTCGTCTTGTTTGTCCTTGTCCATTACATACACTGCATTTTCTAGGCTTGGTTCCGGGAGAAGCCCCACTTCCTCCACAAGTATTACAACGTTCTAGCTTTGGTAATTCTATCTCATCCTTTTTACCCTTTAAGACTTCTTCTAAACTAAGCTCCACATCATAGAGTATGTCACGTCCCTTTCTTCGTCCCCCGCCAAACCCGAACCCAAAACCGAATGGATCACCACTCTCACTACCGAACCCTCCGAAGCCGGCACCTCTACCTCCAAAAATCTGTTCGAAAATGTCCCTGAAACCCCCAAATCCCATGTCTTTAAATACTTCGTTGAAATTAGCTTCAGAACCTCGGAAAACCTCTTCGGCTCCGACGTGACCGTACATGTCATATCTTTTTCTTTTCTCATCATCAGACAATACGGCATAAGCCTCTGATATCTCTTTGAATTTTTCTTCTGCACCGCGCGTCTTATTTCTATCAGGATGATATTGTAACGCTAATTTTCTGTATGCGTTCTTAATTTCATCTTTACTTGCATTTCTTTGCATTCCAAGTGTCTCATAATAGTCGCGTTTGGTGCTCATGTTCGAAAATTCCTAATGCAATTCATCGAGATTCAAAGTTTACAAAATGACATGACTAGGGTGGTGGTGGTGGGCCGCTAGTACTGGTATTAGACGCCTGATCTGTATTGGTTGTGGAAGCTTCTTGAGAGGCGGATTCCGAGGATTGTCCAGGTGAGCCTGGAGTAGCCCCCGCTGTTCGGTAGACTTCTGTGCTAACCTCTCCTATCACGTTTTTAAGTTCTTGGGTCTTCGTCTTAATATTGTCTAAATTATTACTAGAAATTGCATCCTTAAGCTGCTGCACATAGTTGTTGATCTTTTCAGCCTGGTCAGGTTTTATTTTATCTTTTAAATCTTGTTTTACTAATTTATCAGCAGCGTAAACCAAATTGTCTGCTTCATTTTTAACTTCTGCTTCTTCTTTCTTCTTCTGGTCGGCCTCGGCGAATTGTTCAGACTCTCTCTTTAACCTTTCGATCTCCTCTTTGGACAGCTTTGAATTTGCAGTGATCGTAATCTTTGCCTCCTTGCTAGTAGCTAAGTCTTTGGCGCTGACATTCAAAATACCGTTTGCGTCAATATCGAATGTGACCTCGATCTGAGGCACACCTCGTGGTGCAGGCGGTATGCCTGAGAGGTTAAACATGCCCAAAGAAACACAATCGGCGGCCATGGCTCTTTCGCCCTGAACAACATGTATAGTGACCGCAGTCTGGTAGTCAGCAGCAGTTGTGAATACCTTGCTCTTCTTTGTTGGGATGGTGGTATTGCGATCTATTAACGACTCTTTGAGTCCTCCTAGAACTTCCACGCCTAATGTCAATGGCGTCACATCAACTAGAAGTATGTCCGTGGATACGTCACCCGAAATTATAGCGCCTTGTATTGCAGCTCCTAAGGCAACTGCTTCCATCGGATCAATACCCCTTTCAGGTTCTTTACCCATGACTGATGCCACAAATTGTCTAACCATCGGCATCCTTGTTGGACCACCGATAAGAATTATTTTGTCAACATCGTTTGGGCCCACCTTTGCGTCTTGAAGCGCCTGCATCATTGGTGCTTTGCAGCGTTCGACTATAGGCCTCAGTAATTCCTCTAATTTCGAACGTGTTAAAGTAAGAACAAGATTCTTCGGCCCAGTAGTTGCGTCATAAGCAAGAAAGGGCAGGTTAATTTCGGTTGTGATTACATTTGATAATTCGATTTTAGCCTTCTCTGCAGCTTCGCGTATTCTCATCATCGCAGCCTTATCATTTCTTACGTCAAGGCCCGATTGTCTCTTGAACTCCTGTAATACGTACTCAACTAGGTCATTATCCATATCGGTTCCACCAAGTTGCGTATCGCCTGAGGTGCTTTTGACTTGAAATACTCCCCCACCCATCTCCATAAGTGTAACATCGAGGGTTCCGCCGCCGAAATCAAAGACCAGGATCTTCAGGTCTTTCTGTACTTTATCTAGACCATACGCTAAGGAAGCTGCAGTAGGCTCATTAATAATTCTAACTACCTGTAACCCAGCTATCTCGCCAGCATCCTTCGTAGCTTGCCTCTGATTATCGTTAAAGTATGCCGGAGCCGTGATAACAGCTTTATCAACTGTATCGCCGAGAAATGCCTCAGCATCCCTTTTGATCTTTTGCAAAATAAAAGATGAAATTTGTTGGGGAGTATACTCCTTGCCAAAAATCTTGTATTTGAAATCTGTTCCCATTTTCCGCTTCGCCCCCATTATCGTGCCTTCCGGGTTGGAGATCATTTGCCTCTTTGCAGGCTCGCCAACCAAAAGCTGACCGTCCTTAGTGAATGCTACCACAGAAGGAAAGGCCTTTCCTCCAACAGAAGTTCCTTCTGCAGCCTGTATAATTGAGGGTTTACCACCTATCATCGCTGCAGCGGCAGAATTACTAGTTCCAAGATCAATTCCTATTATTTTTCCCAACTTTAATTTTCAGTCCCCTTTTCTGATTTTCCTGTATCACTAACGGTATTTTTAACTATCTTTTTAGAAATTTCAACGAGACTCGGTCTTAGAACTTTGTTGTCTAACATGAACCCCTTCCGGATCTCTTTTGTAACAGTATTTTCTGGCAAATCGTCTCTGTAAGCGAAACTTATCGCATCGTGAACATTCGGATCGAAAGGAGTTTCTATTGTTTCTATGTCCATGACTCCCTCGGATTTTAAAAGACGATCAAAATTCTTCAAAATCCCCTCTAAACCTTCAATTACCACTTCAACATTGCTTTGCTTGGCTATTTCTAAGGCGCGTGCATAGTCATCTCGTATGCTTAGAAATTTAAGTAGCAGTTCAGCTTTGTTTTCCATGGTTTTGGAAACAACTTGCCTCTCTATTTGTTTGCGATAATTGTCAAAGTCTGCCATCATGTACTTTAACTTATTCAGATTATTGTCTGAATTTTCCTTAGCCTTCCGCAATTCCTCCTTGACTTGAAATAGCTCATCTTTCATTTGCAATAACTCATCATTCGATGTCAAGGCATCCTCTGCTGCCGCCTTTAGGCTTTTCTCATCCGTGTGCGATGTCTCGATACCGTCTTCTTCCGCAGCCTCTGGGCTATCCTCATCCGTGTGCGATGTCTCGATACCGTCTCTTTCCAATAGTAATCTCTACCTAAAATCTGATTAAGCTAGATAATTACATATCGACAGTAACATCTCCAAAATCCGATAATAAATCAGAACTTGTACAACTCGATATAGTTCTACTGATCACTTCAGCTAGATATAAAAAGAGTTAGGCAAAATAAATCAATCGGATCTTAAAACATTCTTGCTTACTAGGGTCATAATAAGTTGCTCGAACATAGGAAAAGACGTTTCAACGAAAAATTCGATCGGGCAAAGCCGATTTCTTACGCTTAGGGATCTTTGGTCGGCTACTATTTGTAGAGATTAGCTGACCGATAGCTGAAAAAGTAAAGACGTGGTAGATATGTCAAAGGACTAGGCAATGCCCAGGTTCGGGAAAGAAGCTACACTAATGCCTAGTTCGCCTTGGATTTTTCTTATTTTTGTGGCATATTCCGTCATCTTAGCGTTGTCACTATGAACCTTTGCAATCCTATAACCTTTCCACGCCTTTCTAAGTGCTCCCCAACTTTGGCCCGCCGAAAAAGTGCTTTCCAGCTGAGTTGAGTTAATATCTGGCTGAAGTGACATTATTGCTGTCATATCTTTTCAGATAACAAAATGTACATACTTAGAACCCATAGTCAGCTTTATCCACGTTTCTTGTGAAAAGTCACAATACTGTCCATCAGACAAAGAATCTCATATTGAGCTTAATGTAGTTTTTTAAGTCTATGGAATAATATGTATTCAAATTTCGCAGCGCTCATTAAA
>JBPYDP010000012.1:0-24073 GCA_051985775.1 Candidatus Nitrosopolaris sp.
TGAATTGGGGCTTGCCAGTATGTACAGATTAATTAAAAAATCAGGCGCAGATAGAGTTAGTGACGAAGCTGCCTTGGAGCTCAGACGAGTTCTTGAAGAAATCGCAGGAAAAATAGCTAGGCAGGCAGTCGAATTGGCTGCACATGCGGGTAGAAAGACCGTGAAATCTGAAGACGTCCTTCTTGCTTCAAAAAATGTGAAATTTTGATTCTTAACGCAGATGAGTTGTCGTTTACAAATTGATATTTGGTTTTTCAGGCTATTCAAGCGATCATTTTTTTACATACAATGAAAAATAATCTATCGAGGAGAAACAATATTAGCGAATAATTGTTTGATTATTGAGGAACCGTATGACCCTACTAGACGCTCATATACATTTAATAGATGATGAATACGCGGATTTTAGACAACATATTTTCAAGAGCTTAAGAGAATTAAGAATCAAAGCTTGTGCTGTCACAGTAAACACTGATTCATTAAAAAAAAGTCTCGGGTGCTTTGATTTTTCTACACGTGACGTTGTATTCCTCTTTGCTGGCGTACATCCTCAGAATGCTGCAAAAGAAGACCTTCTTCTCTTCTATGAAGTAGTTAAAAACAACCTTGGTTCTATTGATGGCATTGGCGAGATCGGTCTCGATCCTGTTTATACAGGTGGGAATAATAGTGTCTACGATAAGCAGTTAGAAGTCTTTAATGGTATGCTTAGTCTTGCTGAGAAGATTAGAAAGCCAGTCTCAATACATTCAAGAGGTTCTCTTAAAAATATCTTGGAAATTCTGAAATCCTACAATATTAGGAAAGTCATGTTACATTGGTTTGAGGGAAGTATGAAACAGCTTGCTATCTCAGCTGATATGGATCTATTTGTATCGTATGGTCCGTCTTTAATATATTCTAAGGAGAAGAAGGCCTTGTTGAAAAAGAGTCGCAAAGATAAGATACTAGTAGAAACAGATGGCCCAGTCAGGTATAGAGGATGCTTTAATAATTTCCCTTCGATGTCAACTTCTTTCCTGATCAGCGTAGTTAATTGTATAGCAAGCACGTTAGCAATGAGCTATGAAGAGACAGAGGTTTTATTGGAGAGAAATTCTGAAAAATATTTGGACAAAAAATTAGGACTCCCTCCGAGCAGAAAGTGAAGTGAAATCTTAACATACCGTGATGAAATTTGTTCTACTATGCGCCAAAGTTGGTATTTTTGAGGCTGAGAGGTACAGAAATGGAGAACGGTTTGGATCGTACGTATACACATCTCATCTCTTGAGTTAGTTAGCTTATCAAAGAATATAGGCAAGTGCGTGGAATATTTTTCGGACTGCCCGTGTCTGTAGACTTTAAAACGATGATCGAGTCATTGCTAAAACAGAAGCCTGACGTGAGCTTTGAGCAGGTAAGGGATCTAATTGACGAGAAGAAGCGTAAGATAGGTGCAGGGTACCTTACAGATCAAGGTGCATTATTTCTAGTGGCTGCAGATTTGGGTGTATCGCTTGGAAGCAGAAACAATACAGATGTTTCGATTAAGAACCTGTACATAGGTGCAAAAGACGTAACCGTTTTTGGCCGAATCATGTCCGTCTACCCGCCACGCAACTTCATCAGGAAAGATACGAAGGAGGAAGTAAGAAGTAAAACTTTGACCTTATATGATAGTGAGTCAACAATTCGGGTCAGGATTTGGGATGATCGGCCAAGCGTGGGCAGTGGTGATCAAAACTTGAATGCGGGGGATCTGGTAAAAATTTCTCGAGGAAATGTGAAATCGGGCTTAGATGGTAGGCCTGTGATAAATTTGTCCTCGGCCTCCCAGATTGAGCTTGTGCGGGCTAATGATTCCGCTATCCCGGACATTGATTCCATCACGATTCCAGTAGAAGATGTGCGCGAAACAACTCAAACTGCAGTAATTACAGGTCATGTGGGTAACCCAAGAATATCTCAATTCACTAATTCTCGTGGTGAAAATACTAAATTGCTTCAATTTCAGCTTTTTAATGAGGAACAGACTAGAGATATAAGGACCCTTATCTGGAATGTAGACGAATCAAAACTGCCAAAAATTTTTGAATTTAATTCTAAGGTTAGGCTAATAGGGGTTAAAGTTAAGCAAGCAAATCCTCAGTACGGCAGTGGAGACCTTGAAATACACGGCGACGAAGGCACAGTACTAGAGTTCTTCGGGGCCAAAATGGATGTTGATATCAAGATTCTAAGGGTACTCTCATCAGGCGGCGAAACTAAGGGCAACACTGCCTTTTTGGCAGTTGACAACACTGGCAAATATTTACGCTTAAGTATTGATAGTTCCCTGTTAAACGGCCCCCTTGATCCTGACACCATGATAGAATGCGTTCCTAGCAGAATATTTGGAGACTCTATTTTTCTTAATCGAGATGATTCCTATGTCAGAGTTATCGAAGATATCGACTCTTTCCCAAAGGCCGCCTCGCTTGAAACAAAAGTAAAGGAAGTCAAGATTTCTGATTTCCCATATATCTTGGAAGTTATCGTATTGCAATCCCCGAATTCCACTGATGTTACCACCAAAAATGGTGAAGTGGTTAGGGTCAGCGATACTCTAATTGGGGATGATACAGGCGAAATTCGGCTCGTGGGTTGGCGACAACACAGTGAGGAGGTCAGAAATCTTGTGGTGGGTGACCGAGTGAGGATACTTGGGGCATCAGCGACCAGGGGTGTTTCTGGTCAAACGGAGCTTACTTTACGGGCAGAGTCTTCATTAATCACAATTAAATAGTAGGTTAAGTAAGATCACACCAATCAACCATCAATCATTCCAGAAGCCGCGTGTCATGACATACTGTCTCTCGGCCTCATATATGCTCCTGTAAATCCCTTCATCATCAACGTAGTTCCTTAGTATCCGTGCAGCACCATCGGCACCTATACCGTAACCTGCCAAAACTATTAGTGCCTTCCTTCCAAAATTATTGATAAGTGAAGCTACTTTCCATGCACGATCAAAGCGGTGTTCTTCTTTTGGAGGTAAATTTCTACCTTTGAGCTTGTTTGAGATAATTGTCGGTAGCTCGTCGTCTGACCAAAAAGTTGCAGTGATCAATCTGGATTTACAACTTGGACAAAACAGCTTTTCAGGTACATTGCGAGTTTCGAATATTCTCTCCCATTTCGCGCAACGGATGCAAACAAGTCTGTGTTTGGTTTTCTCTAGCCTCTCCCTAACTAGATCTATTATTCCTTTTTCCACACTTAACGGATTCGAAGAAAATTTCGTGTTATGCTCGAGAATTGGCTGTGCCAAATGGGAAAAATTGGTTACCTCATACCATTGAATATGAGAATGGCCATCACGCAAATTCTGAAAAACTTTTTCTGTACCTCTTACATCATACTTATCGTGTAAAAGTTCTCTTATTGACTCCTTGCTGAGAGGCGTTTTGGAGTACCTTTCATATAACAGGCGAGCTACCCTCTTATCATATAGCGCATCCTTAGGGACAACTCCGAACCTCTTTGCGACAGCCCAAACCTTCCAATTCATTACATGAGTACCGGTAAGGGATGCAATGATAACAGAGTCATAGTCAAAGCTGTCCTTAAAGGCGTTTTCTATATGCCCCTTACCTATCCTTGCACTTGATGTTAGCATAATTCGATATGCATCAGACCTGGCTTCAACTATGTAGCCCAGTTGTGAAGATATTATGGCAGAAAGAAGAGATGCAATGGTATTATTGATCTTGGTACCGAAGGTAGAGTGAATCACGAGGGTGTTTTTCGAAACGTTGCTTTCTATCACTATATTGTCACCATCTGGAACAATACTCAATTGACTGATGCCTTCTTTTAGGGAAGAGCCGGGAACCTTAAGCAGACCTTTGGACAGTAGCCCTCTAAGAATTCCAACCTCCCGCGCCGTTTCTTTATCTACCGGGATCATTTCTCCTACCCAATATGGAACGTTTATTGCAATGCCTCGGAGAGCTTCTACATTTACCACCATCCTCTTTTCGTCTATTGATATGATCCTCCATTGCGAACCCTTCAGAACGAAAACATTCCCGACCTCAGCATAGTCTTCCACAAATTGTTGATCTAATGTGCCTACTTTACGCTTTGTGATGATATCTGTGACCTCGAACTTCATCACATGGGGAATCATTGATAGATTGTTAAAGTAATATTTGTAGGCCTTTAGGCGCCGTCGAAACGTACACGATTCTTTATCATACTTGACAATACCGCTGTTATCGAGTATTTGAATGCAACTTTCTATATCATGTACGCTGGACTGGCTAAAAGGGTAAGCCCTTGCAATAAGGTTGCATGCCTCTGACAACTCAATCGCGCTTTTGCTCTGAAGACACATACCAGTAGTATGATGTGCAATAACGTCTAGAGCGTTTACGTGCATCGGTTGTTCCTCAATCGTACCTTTTTTCATCCTACGAATTATTGCTAAAGCTTCTAAGTAATCATCAGCGTTGTTAGTAACAATCAATCCTTTCGCCTGTGTTGCTTGTTTATGTCTACTTCGACCGAGCCTTTGTACTAGCTTTGAAACTTGTCTGGGAGATCCATAGTGTATGACAAGATCAATGGAACCAATATCTAGGCCAAGCTCTAATGAAGATGTGCAAACAATAACACCTGCCTCTCCTATTCTTAGCTTCTGTTCGGTTTCCTGTCTCATATCACTGGAAAGGGATCCATGATGAACATCAATGTTTACTAGGCTCTGGTTTCTAAGTACGGTGGCTAGATACTCGGCCTCATCTCTAGTATTTGTAAATAGAAGAATGGAACCAACAATCTTGTTTTTTACCAAATAATCTATTATGAACTCAGACACCTTTAGAAAGGACCCATTAACATACTCTAGGCGGATATCATAATCCCTACCTGATCTATCTACGAGTATGGCATGTTTCCTGCCTGTACCGGAAATAAATCTGCCGCATTCTGCCAAATTTCCAATGGTAGCAGACAGCCCTATCCTAGTAACCTGCTTTGAACTGATCGCTTGTAACCTCTCTAGTCCTATGCTCAGGTGAGCTCCTCTTTCGTTAGAGACAAGCTCATGAACCTCATCGATTATTATCCATTCCAAGTTTTCCATGGCCTTAAGCATCTTTTCACTTGAAAGGACGACCCCTAATGACTCTGGAGTTGTAATCAAGATTTCCGGTGGTGAGTCTACGATTTTTTTCTTAGTCTTGGTGGAGGTATCACCGTGTCTTATCTCTACCCTAAGGTCCTCAGATTCGGCGTACCTGACTATTCTTCTAAATACATCATTGTTCAAGGCCCGCAACGGAGTGATATATACTACACGAATTTTGCCCTCAGTCCTTCCCTGATTACCAATCATGCTCATAACCGGTAAAACGGCAGACTCCGTCTTACCTGAGCCAGTCGGCGCAACTAAGAGACAGTTAATCCTCCTAGCAATCACAGGAATCGATTTTCGCTGGATTGTGGTAAGAGAATGGAACCCTTCTTTTCTGAATTTTTCTACTATAAGTTGATCTAATGCAACATTATGTTTCAATGTCCCTATTAGTTCCTGACCCAGGTGCCTGTTTTTGAGTCTGTGGCTCCTGACGTCTTGATTTCCCGCTTGACCTTTCATAGATCATTGTCCCGAAGAGGCCCACTACAAAAAGTCCGACAGAGATCCAGACATAAGAATCGAAATTCGCAATTGGCCCAGCTACCATAAAGGCTCCAGTGCTGTTGCTCCATAAATACATATACTTTTTATCGGAATTGAACATGAAGGAAAGATAATGAACGACCTATCTACCTTTTGTCCACCTTTTTGCCTAAGTTGGAGCTAAGATTTCACGATGTCCTATTCGTCCAATGCTCCTTGCCGAGACCTAGTTACTTATACTAAGACAGAGGAAAATCGAATTAATAATAAAAAAATATGCTCTATCCTGCTCAACACTCATATTTTAGATCCAGTATACACAATATGATGAATCAACTTAGTTTCAAATTGTAGTAACATGGTTAGCATTGTCCAAAGGAATCAGCGTGTGCTCTGCCTGACTTACGATCTTGCCATTGCCCTCTACGAGAATTGGATAAGCGTGGAGATTTCTTCTCTTCATCAATATCTCAGTCAAGGTACGAGCTTTTGGTTCTTCACAAAATTCTGTCATCCATCTGATAGCGAACGGCAATGTTCTAAATCTAGTCCACAATTGATCCAAAAAAAAATCTGCTTCTTTGTCCCTTGATGGCTTTCGAGAAGCTATACTGAAAATATTTCGAACCTTCCCTTCATACACTACCCCATCCCCATCTTTTGTGGTAACAAATGGCTCTATGGCATAAGCCTGATTTGCAGACAATCTGAAGGATGGACCAATCGTTCGGATATTAGGTATTGATTTACCGGCATGAATCGTAAATCGTTCCAAAGAATGACCGCTCAAGTTCTTGATCGGTTTGAATCCCTGTTTTAAAATGGTGTTTTCTATCACAGCTCCTATGTCGCTTGCTTTGGTTTCGATACTGGCTACTTTTATTGCTTCACTTAGCGCCAATTCCGCAACCCTTACTAGTGCGTCATACTTTTGATCGTATGAGATTGTAACGGCCGTATCCGCAATATATCCGTCTATCTGAACACCTATATCAATCTTCAACACGTCTGTGTCTTTTACCGCTAATGAATCGTTTGGCTCAGCAGTATAGTGTGCAGCAACCTCATTTAGGCTAACGTTAACTGGGAAGGCAGGCACACCTCCTAACTCACTGATTTCAGATTCGATCGACTCGCATATTTGTAAGACAGTTGTTCCAACGTGATATTTCTTTCGAGCATTTTCACGAACCTGAGACGCTATTTTTCCAGCTTTTTCATAAGAGTCGCAGTAGATCATGCGTCAAGACGTTTTAAGAATGATAGTATATAGAGCTATTGCCATCGAGAACGTTAAAATATTATTGAAGGTCACCGCATTTTAAATAACCTAATTTTCAAATGGGGTCGTTGTCTAGCTTGGTATGATTCCAGCCTTGGGCGCTGGAGGCCGTCGGTTCAAATCCGGCCGACCCCATGCCCATCACTGTTCGGACCGATATCGCAATAAGTAAATATTAGAACCTGACTAAATTGAAGTAAGAAATGCAAATATTGAAACTAGAAGAGACTACGTATAAACGTCTCTCCTCTTTGCTAGATGACGTAATGCATAATAGGGGAAAGGACCTGAATTTTGATGATATATTGAACGAGTTAATTGACGTATATCAAGAGAATGTTTGGGGCAGCATTGGCGGTCAAATCGGCGGTGGTTAAATACCCATGAGACTACTATAACAGGCGCTTTCGAAGCCCACTGAGGAGTATTGAAGATGCCTCGGTGAACAGCTTCCTTGCTAACCAATGTTCTTTTCGTTATTACTCGCATTTCAATTTGAGAAAAAAACTCGTTGGTTGGTGTTGGGTATCCGCAAATTGATTGCTAATTATCTCCAATTCCAATCCAGATAAAAGACAACTGAACTGAAACCCAAAAATGAAATTTTTAGTAAATGCTACGAATTCAAACCATTATTCACTGCATCCTTCTTCCACTGGCCACTCTTGTCGTACTATGGCAGACTGGACATTCGGCCCACCTGCGACCCCCAAAATAATCCCATTCATAGGAACAATGATTATAACCGCACTTGATCTTAATTCCTTTTGGGTGACCCTTGATTCTAGTTTCCTGAAGTGGCTTGCGAGATCTACGTGCAGTACGTGGAAGAAAAGTTAAGGTGCGATTTTTCAATTGAAATGACAAAGTAGCGTTTGATACTATTATATTCCTATTCCCGGGGGAAAGTTCAGTTTCACTCCGTTGTGGCTGCGATAGTTTTAAAAGTGTATGACTTCGCACAAGACTCATGGCAAGAACATTTTCAAATCAAATGCTGAAAATCGGAGAAAAAGCTCCAATTTTTAAACTGAGAGGCGTTGACAATAACATTTATTCATTGACAAACTTTGATAGCGATTGTATCCTAGTAGTTTTTATTTGCAACCATTGCCCTTACGTAAGAGCACGTATAGGAGACATTATTGGACTGCGACAAAAATTTACACCTAAAGAACTCCAAATAATTGGAGTAAATAGTAACGACCCGAATTATGATGGAGAAGGTTTTGAAAACATGGTTTTATTCGCCAAGGAAAATGAGCTAAACTTTCCTTATGTAATTGATGAAGGTCAACAAGTAGCAAGAATATATGGAGCAACTTGCACTCCTGACCCATTTCTTCTTGACTCTCAGCTAAGACTTGTTTTTCATGGAAGAATTAATGACGCAACTGAGCCTCAAATGCAGCCTAAGGATCTAATAATGGAGAATAATATTAAAAGAATATTGAATGGTGAGAAGATAGAGAAAAGCTTTGATCCCTCGGTTGGATGCTCAATAAAATGGAAGGAGTAGCCTGACAGACTCTTGAAGACGTCGTAAATTATTTTTGATTATTCTCTTACTTTCACAATTATGCAAAACACCTGCGACCTCTTAATAACTGATGGTAAAGTGGTCGTTCCGAAAACAGGTATAGTTGAAACTAACATTATGATTGAAAGGGGGAGGATTAAGGCATTTCAATATTCAGTCAATAACATATACGCTTCCAGAAAGATCAATGCTCAGGGAAAATATGTTTTACCCGGAATCATTGACCCTCACGTTCACTACGGCGTTTATACGCCCATTGAAGAGGCAGCTAGATCGGAATCTAGGTCTGCCTCAATAGGAGGTGTGACAACTATGATGCGGATGCTTCGGCTATTTGGATCTTACCAAGACATCAAAAAGCATTTAGACGAGGGAAAATCTTCACACTTTGTAGATTATTCAGTTCATCCATCAATTCTTAGACGAGCTCAGCTAAAAGATATCAAGCATTTAAAATCCAAATATGGAATTGGCTCAGTTAAGATTTACACTAATCTAGACAAAGATGTAAATCGCATATTGATGGATATAGAGCCCGGTACGCATGACTTGTTAGAAAGAGAGGTAAATATTGACGATCCCTTGGTCTCAGACATTATTCAAGAGGCCTCGATGCAAAGATCGCTTGTTTTAGTTCATGCTGAGGATCCGGAAGTTTGCTCGCGTCTCGAAAACAAAAACAAAAACAAATCTCTGGGTGAAGGTCTGAAGATTTGGTCAGAATGTCGTCCACCATCATCTGAGGCAAAGATGATAGGTAAGACAGCGGCACTTGGCAGGAAATTTGGATCAAAACTATACTTTGTGCACATTGGATCTAGAATTGCACTAGATTCTGTATTGAGAGAAAGAGAAAAGGGCAACTCAACTTTATATGTAGAGACTTGTCCTCACTACTTGACTCATACCAATGAGTTTCCTCACTTTACTGGCAAAGTTGTCCCACCGCTAAGAACTAAGGACGATATTCATTCTTTATGGTCCGGGTTGGTCAATGGTGTAATTGATACAATAGGGTCGGATCATGTCGCAAATACTCTATTGATCAAACAAGGTGACGGCGATCTATGGTCAACAAAGGCGGGATTTCCTGGTATAGCCACATCGCTTCCGGTAATGCTGAGTAAAGGTGTTAACGAAGGAAGGATTAGCCTAGAAAGAGTTGTTGAGGTGACCAGCTACAACGCTGCCAGAATTTTCGGTTTGTATCCACGAAAGGGTACTATTGAGACAGGGGCCGATGCAGATCTGACTATAGTGGACCTGGATCTAGCCCAGGAGGTCTCACCGGAGCTTCTGCAGTCCTACTCTGATTATTCGATTTACGATGGGTGGGAATTGCGTGGCTGGCCCGTCTATACCATAGTGAGGGGGAAAGTAATCATGGAGAACGGACAAGTAGACAAAAATGCATGTGGGCACGGAAAGTTTGTCTATACATCCCGCTAATCCATGCCGTGTATAATAAAATAGTAGATTCACCCCCTCCTTGGTTGAATGACTTCGAATGAACCATCCTCTTTTACCTTATAGTATACATCAGCCTTCCTGAAAAGGCCAACTTCAAATACACCGGGGATCTGCCTAAGTTCAATATCCTTAAGGATAGGATTTTCTATTGATGTAAACGACGTATCTAGAATGATGTTACCGCTTTCAGTGATGTATGGGTATCCGTTCTCCGAGAGACGCAACAGGGATCTTCCGCCCAAAATCTCTAGTTTACCCTGGATTATCGACCTGGCATACTTGTGAATTTCTATAGGGATTGATCGGGTGAAGCGATCAACATATTTGGCAAAGTCAGCCAGAATCACAACTTTGCTAGCTGCCGAGATTAGCAGCTTCTCTCTCAGCAACGCGCCTCCACCCCCTTTGATCATGTTGAAGTTTGAATCAATCTGATCTGCACCGTCAAAGACAATGTCAATTCCTTTCAATCTACTCGCATCTATAATTTCGAGGCCTGCATTTTCAGCTTCAATCTCAATTTGTAGGGAAGTCGTTACGAATCGAATTGATGACTTGAATGGCAACTCTGCCAATTCTCCCACAAGCGCTGCCATAGTAGTACCACTGCCTAGACCAACAATTTTGCCAGGAGATAAATTGTGGGCTATTGCGTGTTTAGCGCATGCTTGCATGGCTGGCTTCGACAGCCGGTTGGGCGTCAAGTTCCATAACAAACTGACAGAATAGATTTATATTTCTTGGGTGACTTCATCCTAAGAACTATCTTTCCTATAAGTTCGACTAATTGATCAATAAATCAATAAATTAATCAATTAATGTGGATTAAATTTTTTGATTGAAGATACTGCATCTCTGCTAACACTGCTGAGGTTGCCAGGAACATTATCACGATTTCTAAAATCTTGATTTTCAACAGCCTTCGCAGGTTGTGATGTGAGAATGTCTGCGGCCTTACCACCATTTAGTTCCGGTTTGTTTGAATCAGTCAAGAGCTCATAATCTGTGCCCACATTTTCGAGACGGTTCAAAGCCTGCAAGATCTCTTGTTGAACCTCTATGACATCTGCGTCAGCAGATTTATTCTCACTAAACTCAGCGATTACTCCCTTTGCCTGAATCGGATTTGAATCTATTTTCTCTGCTTGCGAAGGTGCGTCGAAACCCCTGTCTTGAACTTCAGATTGGTGATCTGTGGAAAGGCCGTACTTGTGGGACATTTCGCTAATTCTTCCATCCAAGGAAGTAATTTTGGCTTGGAGTAGTGAAACCAGGTTATTTCGAGCTTCCGAAAGCTCACTGAATTCGACTGATAATTGTAATTCACCTATTTTTTCATTAATATTATCTAATTGAGATTTGTACTTTGTCACTAAACGGTCACGTTCAGTGGTTATGTCACTCCCGGGAATCATCTCATATGCGCTGGCGATTGAATGGGACAGAATGCTCCTTTCGAATTCCAAGGTTTCGATTTCAGATTTGGTTGTTTCCACCTGTTTGAGTCTGGCACTCGAAATGTGAAGCTTGGTCTTTCTATGGAGCAACCGTTCCCACAGAACCAAAGTAAGCATTGCACCCCCTAACCCAACACAGACAACCAAAAGAAATTCTTCCAACAAGTGCTTGGGAATATCTGGATGACGATATTAGTTAAATTTTTCTAAAAATTTAGGCGCATATTTTCAAGAATGACGTGGTGCCTCGTTAGATTCCAGAATTGGAGTGGGTTGGGGTGGTTGCATTAAAATGTTCAAACTACGGGCCGCTTTATCCAATTATATTTACGCATTTTAGCATCTGGGAATCCACACTTGGAACATTCCCTTCCCCGCTTATGAAACGAATTGTGACCACATCTTCTGCACCTGATATGAGTCCTTTTTCTGGTAAAGTTTCCCATCGAAGTAGTGCCTTTAGTCATTTTTTCTCACGGTGCAAGTATCACGTTGGAGGAGGAGATATTATTACGACGTTGTCTCCTCTAACCACTATAGTGCCAAGGTCATTGGATTGACCGCCATCAAGTAACTCAACGGATTCTTCCAGCAGTAAATTCATGTGCTGATCGAAACCATGAAGATTTCCTCGGATAACTTTTCCGCCCTTCAATTTAATAAGCACCACTTTACCAAGACTTTCATCCAAAACTTTCACTGCCATGTCTACCGACAAGAATAATGTCTACCTACAGGTAAGGCATATTGTAGGTATATATTAAAATTTCATTGTTGGGACAACTCTGAAATCAGCTGGACAAGGTTGATGACTATCTCTCTTAAGAGTTTAGTACCTTTGATCTTGCTAGCGTTACGGGGCTGTCCCCAAACTCCGTTCCCAGTCAGCTTCAGAAATGAACCTGGAGCAGTGGTCAAAATCGAATATGCAATCCTGGACTTCAACAGCCTCTTTGAATTAGGCTCTGCCATTTCCATTTTAACCAAGTCAGGACAAATTGCCAATACCAAAGATGTTTCTACCTCGCCAGCATGATCAAGTCTCTTATGCATCCCATTCCAGTAGTTAATTGCAAATACTTTGACCTCCGAACTGATCGAAGTACTGACATGCTGCGAAATGTACTGCAAAACGCCAGTGTTTCCGTGATGTCCGTTTATGAATATGATTTCTTTAATTCCTTGACCTGAGAGGGAAATGCAAATCTCACACAAAACCCTTGATAACGTATAATCCTTTAACGATACGTTGAACATAGGCTGGTGTTCCAATGATACCGCATACGAAACTACTGGCAGTACAAAGCATCCAAGCTTATCAGCTACAAGACTAGCAATCCTCTCAGAGATAATGGAATCCGTAGATATGGGAAGATGTGGGCCATGCTGCTCGAGAGAGCCAATGGGCACTATAGCACGACAGGTCTTTTTAACTAATCTTCTGAATTTTGCGTGACTAATATTGTAAATTTGAACCGCCATACACTATCAGTGAATATTGAATTCATCCTTTAAGCGCATTGCCGGCCTTTTTGCTAAAATTGATAATTTCCGTTACTTGAGACATAAAGCACTGCATCTTCGCTTAGACGTCTTCAAGGATGTGTACCCTTCCCCAATACACTTCCAGCCTTCTCTCAAGATACAACTTGGTCGCCTTCAGCAATGTTTCTGCTTCTAGGGATTGCCCTTTAAGCCGGATTGTATCCAAGGTATCTTGTTCTTTTACCCTAAACGAATCCTGAAATATGATGGGACCTTGATCAAGTTCTTCCGTTACGAAGTGGGCTGTACATCCAACTATTTTTGCACCGCGTTCGTAGGCCTGAACATAAGCGTACGCGCCAGGAAAGGCAGGCAAAAGTGATGGATGTATGTTGATAATCCTGTGAGGGTATCGCCACACGAAATTTGGACTTAGTATGCGCATATACCTGGCAAGAATGATCAGATCTATATCATACTGATCTACAAGCTTCAATATATTAGCTTCAGCAGAAGCAGGGTCTTGTTTGTCATCAATGGCATAGAATGGAATTCCCGCTGCTTCTACTAGATGCTCCAGTGTCTGATCACTGCCTACAATAGCAGGAATATTGCAGCTTATATGGCCCTGCTCCTTGGCTTCCAGAATCTTATCTAAGCAACTTGGTTCTTTGCTTACCAAAATCGCTACATTCCTTAGTCGATTTGGATCATCATAGTGGACTCTTATCTCCATTCCTAATTTTCTTGACAAAGAACGCATTCCAATGTCGATATCGTTTCGATCGATCTTCTCATAAGAAGCTTCAAGATGCATTCCAAATAATCCTCTGACTACATTCTGGTTAACTTGCTCTATATTACCTCCAGTTCTAAAGATTAGGTTCGTGATATCCGCAACAATTCCCCCGCGATCTTTTCCTATAACCGTAACTTCAATAAGGGTTCTAGGTGTAATCATTGTCGAATGCTCAGTCTCGGATTTTCTTTTTCAAACAAACCTTTAAATTTCTAACTCATCAAAAAGGAAACATTTGACGGCAGGTTTCTGGAGCTGCTAATTATTGGGGTACGAGCGATTCTCTAAAAAACCAATTAGCTCATCTGGATAGTACAGGATTTTTGATTCATGAAGCAACGTGACAAGAGCAACAAGCACTATGACTATAACAAGCCCATTTCCAAGTGTGTTATTTGTTATACATTATCTGGATGGCATTGTTCTGAATGCAATGGCGACTTTTGTGAGTCTCATTTTCAATCGCACAAAGGCAAAAATGGTTGCTTCGGGTGGTAATTGGAATTAGATTCGCCGAGGAACTATTTGTCCATAAATCAGCTTTATATAAGTAAACTAAGTATTGAGGAAATTAGGACCACAATGACTGTCGAATTGTCTGTCAAATTGTTTAGAACAAGTCAGCTTGAATGTTTGTCTCCACAAACTAGAATTTTTTGCACGTGAGAAGAACTAGTCAATATGCCATCCTCTCTAGTTTACAACCTTCAAGACAATGCGGGGGGTGGGATTCGAACCCACGAATTCCTTAGAAACAGGGTTCTAGGAACTAGATTACAGCCAGCTCATTCTAAGCCTCGCACCACTCAAATTTCGAGAAGTCCTGCGCCGTTGGCCAGGCTTGGCAACCCCCGCACAACAACCCCAATCACAACGAGCAATTTATCTATTGTTCTGTGCACACAGCCCTTATATGCTAATTACTATTCATAATCAGCTGATCTTCACCTCAAGGATCTCAATGTTCTTAGTGAGCAAAATTAGCCAACAACCTTATGGCGTAGAGATGATCTGCAAGTCAGCAATGCTAGTTGTCAATAATCGATTTTAGCTTTGGGATCAGGTTGGACATCGTAACCGGTTTCTTGATAAAGTGCTTTACATCGATAGATGGTAAGACTTTGTTAAATTCTTCTCTGGTGATTTCAAATGCAGTTATAAAAGCTATTTTCATGGTGGGGTTCTTCTGTTTTATTCGTCTATATAGTTCAAAACCATTCATTTTTGGCATTCTTATGTCAGTTAGGACTAGCTCATAGTAGTCGGCCGGATGATTGTTAAACATGTCTAAAGCGGACTCGCTGTCAAAAAACGCATCCACTTTGAACCTAATCCCGTGATCGCCAGTTTCTAGATCTCTCTTGATAATCCGTAGTATGTCTCTCTCATCATCGACAACCATTATCCTCAGAGGCTGGTTCCTCTCAGATTGATTATCGATCATACTTATTTTTCAAAAAATCTCATATATATTACTATCACGGTACAATGCAGTTAAATCTCGACTGATAAGTCAGAGATTCATCCTACCAACTGGATTGTGTTCTCTCCATAAGCATTGAAGATTTCTGGCAACTGGTGTTGAAATTGCAGAACACCCTTTGTTCTTAGCGCAAACTGCGTCATACGTTTCCAACCGGTATTAGCAGGCAGTTTGGAGGAAACACTCTCTCTTCTCGAAGGGAAAGCTCTTCACAGTAATGATAAATTACAGGCTTAGATATTCTCATTAAATCTATGATCTCGAAATCAAAGTTGTTTGGCACAAATGGCGTCCGCGGAGTTTTTGGGAGGGATCTTACACTGGACCTGGTCCTAGATCTTTCATACTCACTTGCAACCTTCTATAGAAATGGGCCCATTGTCGTGGGATATGACGGTAGAAATTCTAGTCATATAATTTCACAAGTTGTGCGTTCAGCTCTGAACTCGGCAGGAATAGACGTAGGGAATGCAGGGCTTATCCCAACTCCCTGCCTCCAATATGCAACAAAACGACTGGGATACAATGGAGGTATTATGATAACCGCTTCTCACAACCCTAGCGAATTTAATGGAATCAAACCATCAGCAGCTGATGGGGTAGAAATTTCTAGAAAGGACGAGTCTGTTATCGAATCTATCTTTTTCTCAAAACGATTCTGCAAGATAGATGGTGCTGCTACAGAATTCCACGATCAAAGTATAATCTCATCGTACATTGATGAAGTTTTGCAGCTCGTAGACGTTGAAAAGATTAAACGACGAACTTTTATTATAGCAATAGATCCAGGCAACGGAGTACAGACGATTGTCGCGCCTCTCCTTGCTGAAAGATTGGGGTGCAGAGTTATCACCACAAATAGCAAAATAGATGGTAACTTCCCAGCTAGGGGATCTGAACCTACTCTAAGTAATCTTTCTACCCTTTCCTGCGTTGTGAGGGGAACGAATGCAAATGTAGGAGTCGCGTATGATGGCGACGGAGATCGAAGCATTTTTTGTGATGAAAATGGAATAATACATCCTGGAGATAAAACTGCTGCCATAATCGTTGGTCATTTACTGCGAACTAAACACGTCGGAGCCCGTGTCATATGTCCTATAAATACTACGATGGCTGTGTCGAAGGTTGCGAATGATGCCGGGTCAGAAGTTGTTCACACTAAAGTCGGGAGCGTTGAGGTCTCAAGGGAGATGATCAGGACAAAGTCAATTATCGGATTAGAAGAAAATGGAGGTTTCATGTATGGTAAGCTCAACGAAGTAAGAGATGGTGCAATGACAACCGCTCTTGTCCTTGATATGATGGCAAGTGAAAACCAATCGCTGTCTAGTCTTCTGGCGTCGTTACCAAAAATATTTCAATACAAGGCTAAATTCAAATGTGATAAATCGACCGCTAGCGAGGTTGTACGAGTATGCATGGAACACGGGAGCATCGACAAACTAGAGACCCTTGATGGTGCGAAGATGTGGATAGATAGCGACACTTGGGTAATGGTGAGACCTAGTGGGACAGAACCATTGATTAGAATGTACGCAGAGTCTTCCGATGAAATGCTCCTGGATTCGAAGGCCAGAGAATATCGAAGACTGATCGAATCCACTATAGAAAAATCCAAGTCATTCGAAAATAGACAACATTTTTAATACTCTTCTAATTGTCATAGAGAAGACTGGGATGATCCCATTGGGTGATAATTAAGACATGAGTAAACCATATTATGTAAAATTTGAGACTCCAAAAGACCTGGTAAACGCAGTTTATGAAGCGGTACGAACTGCAAAGCAGAGTGGCAAGGTCAGAAAGGGAACCAATGAAACTACCAAGGCAATTGAACGTGGTAGTAGTAGGTTGGTCGTGATAGCTGAGGATGTTGAACCACCAGAGGTTGTTGCCCATTTGCCGATTCTGTGTGAGGAGAGAAATGCTGCATATATATTTGTGCCAAGCAAGCAGCAACTTGGTGCATCTCTTGGAATAGAAGTCGGTTCTGCCGCTGCCACAATATTGGACGCTGGTGATGGGCAGCATATTCTCGAACAAGTCGTAAGTTCCATCGCGTCAGTCAAAACAAAAAAGGGCTAATCGATAAATGAGCAAAACCTCGGAAGAAAAGGTAATTCCCGCTGAGGTAATCCAAATAGTCGGTAGGACGGGCATAGCCGGTGAAGTTATACAGGTCAGGGTTAGAGTGTTGGAAGGAAAAGATAAAGGACGAATTTTGACGAGAAATGTTAAGGGTTCGATCAGGATGAATGATATTTTGATGTTGAGGGAGACTGAAAGGGAAGCTCGTAAGATAAAGTGATCAATTGTGATTGGTGTGAATATGCCATTTGAGTAAGAGCACAACCTCAATTCGTGACTGCTACTTTTGTGGCAAACGTGTGCCTACAGGACAAGGGACAATGCTTGTTAAAAACGATGGATCAATTCAATGGACTTGTTCCAATAAATGCAAAAAGAATCTTCGCAAGCTTAAGCGCGATCCGAGAAGATTCAAATGGACAGGAAAGTATGTGAAAGGTGGCATTAGGGTCAAAAAATGACATTATGACAACGACAACGGAAGAGACTCTTATTGTGATAAAACCTGATGGTATAAAGCGACGGCTATCAGGTACTATACTTTCTCGATTTGAAAGGAAAGGATTTGAGATAACAAGCATAAAGTCGTTTGATTTTACATTGCAGAAAGCTAAAGAGTTCTATTCACCACACAAGGATAAGCCTTTTTTTAATGAGCTGGTGACCTTCATCACGTCTGGTAAGGTAATCGCATGTATTTTAAACGGACCAAACGCTATTAATGCAGTAAGGCTAATGATCGGTGCAACTAGATCCTTTGAGAGTGTTCCCGGAACTATTCGAGGAGATCTAGCACTTGGTATAACTGATAACGTCATTCACGCTTCAGACTCATATGAAAGCTTCATAAAAGAGTCCAGAGTCATTTTTGATCGTATCACATAAGTGACGCTTAGACAGCCAGTCGTAGTGGTTTTAGGTCATGTAGACTCTGGAAAGACTTCTTTGCTTGATAGGATACGGGGGACGGCCGTTCAGGCCAGAGAAGCGGGAGGCATAACTCAGCATATTGGTGCAAGCATCTTTCCTATAGAAACTATAAAGGAAATCACTGGCCGACTATACCAGAGGCTTGCAAGGTCTGAGACAGTAATTCCAGGCTTGTTAATGATTGATACCCCTGGCCACGAAGCTTTTGCTAATTTAAGAATGCGCGGAGGGTCGGCAGCAGATATCGCGATCGTGGTAGTAGATGCAAACAAAGGATTCGAACCTCAAACAGTAGAAAGCATAGGCATTCTTACTAATAGGAAGGTACCTTTTTTGATAGCTCTTAATAAGGTTGACGCTATTTCAGGTTGGAGAAAAGGGACTGTAACGAATAGTAGGGTGTCATTCATTTCTGATGAAATCAAAATTCAGGATATCTCTGTATCTGCAATGCTGGACGAAAAAATCTACGAGGTCGTAGGATCTCTCTCTAGGCTGGGTTACAACTCTGAAGTATTCTGGCGAGTAAAGAATTTTGCAAAAGAGCTTGCCATAGTGCCAGTAAGTGCTACAACAGGTGTGGGTATCCCTGAGTTACTTGCAGTGTTAGTTGGTTTAGCTCAGCAGTTTATGGTTACTAGATTAGAAAGGCATTCTGGCTCTGCGAAGGGAATAATCCTTGAGATTAATGAAGAGATAGGGCTGGGACCTACAGCCAATATCATACTTCTTGACGGAGTGTTGAAACAAGGTGATAACATAGTTATGGCAAAAAGGGATTCTGCAATTGTTACTAGAATCAAGTCCTTGCTGTTGCCAAGGCCTTTAGATGAAATGAGAGATCCAAGAGATAAATTTAAGCCAGTAGGCGTGGTGACTGCGGCAGCCGGTATAAAGATAACAGCTCCTGATCTAGACGGCGTTCTTGCAGGAAGCCCACTATACGTGTTGAGAAGTGGGGATAACGAAGGAAAGGTCAAATCAATTGTGGAGTCAGAGATTAAGAGTGCCTTTATCGATACTAATTCCGTTGGAGTTATTCTGAAATGCGATACTATTGGGTCAATTGAAGCACTCACCGATCTTTTGAAACGGGAAAATATTCCAATCCAACGAGCTGATATTGGTCCAGTCACAAGGCGGGATGTTATAGCCGCATCAGCTGTAAGGGAAAAAGACAGGTATGTTGGCGTAGTCCTGGGATTCAATACGAAGGTATTAGAAGACGCCCTTAAGGAATCCCAGGAAAGAAATGTCAAGATCTTAAGCGATCGGATAATTTACAACCTCGTTAGAGCATATACCGACTGGATCAAGTATCAGAAAGAACACGAAGAGTATATTTTATTTAACGAGATCTCTCCGATCTGTAAATTCCAATTCTTAAAGGGTTTCATTTTCCGGCGAAATAATCCAGCCGTATTTGGAGCTGAGGTGTTGGTAGGAAAATTAAGACAAAAGATCAAAGTTATGAATGAAGGGGGTGAAAAAATAGGAGTCATACACCAAGTACAAGAAAACGGCAAATCAATTGAGGAGGCTACAAAAGGGATGCAAATTGCAATATCAATCAAGGGGCCAGTCATCGGCAGGCAAATTAGCGAGGGTGATATCTTCTACACCGATTTAAACAGTAAAGAAGCAAAACTGATAGCTGAACGCTTTAAAGTTCGTTTGACTGCGGAGGAGGAAGACGTTTTCAGTAGGATCTTGACGTTAAAGCGAAATGAAGATCCTGCTTATGGATATGTCTAGTCAGGAACTGTAATAAGAGATATCGATCATTATTGGTATTTTTGTAGTAGTCCTTCAAGACCTTTTTCTCCTACAGCACCTACGGCTCTGTCAACAGCCTTACCATTCATAAACATAATGAAGGTCGGAATTGCATAAACATCGAATTTCATAGCAACCGATTGACTATCATCGACATTTAAACGAGCAAACATTACTTTGTCTGCGTATTTTTTGGCTAGCTTGTCAAAGATGGGCAGCATAAATTGGCACGGACCGCACCAAGTAGCCCAAAAATCAACCAAAACCGGTTTGCTCCCATTGATGGTTTCCAAAAAGTTTTTCTCAGAGAGTTCCATCAAAATTTGATTTGAGCCTGGATGCACGCCTGCATTTTTGTTTCCTTCACTCATCCTAGGACAAGCTAAGCAGCAAATTGCTATTTAAGACTTTGTCATACCCTCAGACGTTGACTATACTTCAGAGGTCTAACATATAGCGTATTATCGCGCCTCTAGAGTATTGTTTGATTTCCATCTCGTGGTATGTTATTCCTTTAATCTCGATCTTGAACCCGTGCTTGTCCAAGTCAATTTTCTCGCCTCTCGTAGATCCTTTAATCGAGAATCTTCCTTGATTTTCGGATATTTTAACTTCAAAATCGGAAACGACTATTTTGTCGACCAGCATTAATAGCAAAACTTGTTCAAGCCAATTATACAGAAGACTATGCATATCATGTCCTGCGGCTTCTATCAAGATCTCTGTGGTCGGAGAAACATTAGAGATTTCGAACATTGCGTTGACAAGGCCACGGGCGGAGTTTACAAAGGCATTTTCAAGTGTACTCCCATCTGCTTCAACAATCAAATCGGTAACATGATCTAAATACCGAAATCCTAGATCCGCCATGCCATCTAATTTTTCAGATATTATAATAATTAATCGGAAAATCTAAATGCGAACACTTAACCCTCCTAAATATGAAGCTAGAGCTCCCTCGGGGAATGAGAGACCTGGAGTCAAACGAGCTAATCGGCATCAAATATATTAAAGACAAATTCGACGAGACAACAAAGCTATTCAACTTTGTCCCTATAGAGCCTTCTCCTATCGAAATGCTCGCCACACTCGAGGCTAAAGCCGGGCCCAGCATATCAAATGACATTTACAGCTTTACTGACAAAGGAGAGAGGAATATTGCATTAAGGTTTGATCTTACCGTTGGTTTGACACGGTTCATCACCCTCAGACGAGATTTGAAAATGCCAATGAAAGTATCTTCACTCGCAGGGGTGTGGAGATACGATGAACCGCAAGCAGCACGTTACCGATATTTCCATCAATGGGATATAGAGCTCTATGGTTCCTTTAGCGTGGAGTCGGATGCTGAAGTTGTAGAATTTGTTTCGAGGTTTCTTCACAAGCTTGGGTTGAACGCCGTAATCGAGATAAATGACCTTAGATTACTGGATGAATATATTCAGAGAATTTTAGGAATTCCTGATAAATCGAAAATTCGCGAAATGCTCAGAGCATTGGATAAAATCTCCAAGAAGAGCTCAGAGGAAGTTATTGAGGAATATTCCGAAAGAGTAGATTCCAAGGCATTAAGCAAATTGATATTTGATACAAGGTTTAAAGGCTCATTGGCCGATGTTAAACGAAATTTGGAAAAAGCAGCAAAGTTAAATTGGAGTAATCTCGAAGAGCTGATGGACTCTTTAAGATCTAGAAAAGTAAAGGACACCAAGGTTAACCTAGGAATTGTGCGCGGATTAGATTACTACTCCGGAATAGTGTTTGAAGCCTTTGACCCTGGGGCAGATGTTGGGGCGATCGTAGGCGGAGGGAGATATGATTCACTAATGAATGCATTTGGAAGAGAGGATTTGGGGGCCACTGGCGCGGCCGGCGGTGTAGAAAGAATTTTAGTGGCGCTGCAGAAAAAGGGTGTTCTACAATCCTTCAAACCTCAATTAGTTTACGTGGCTTATTCGTCGCCAAACGTTAAGCAATATGCTATCGAACTGGTCTCAGTCCTTCGAGAATCCGGTATAAGAACGGATTATGACTTGCAAGGCAGGCCTATCCGAAGGCAGTTACAAGATGCATATTCTAAAGAATCTATGCTTATTGTTACGGTTTTAGAGCAAGATGTAGGGTCTGGAGTAGTGACGATCAAAGACACGAGGAATCGTTCTGAAATGAAGTTAAATGTTGATGAACTCGGTGATAAGCTCACCAGGTTAATTTTGGCACCCGGTTAAATCGGCAAGTTGATTGATCGGATAATGGATCTTCGATGCCAAAGCAGTAATTTTATAAATGTCCTAGAGGTAAATGTGGTAGGTTAGTTAGAAGGCAATTTCCTAGTTGGCTTGGAAAAAGCCAAAAGTGAAATGCACGAGCTGATTATCCTATAGTCATGATATGAACCAAACAGGATATACACTAGGTTCCTTAGGGAATCGATTAGGAGGAAATTGGCTATCAACCAGTTCGCTCATTTATATTTTGCAGGAGGCGGAATACTAACGTCTCGATCGCGTAGGGAACGGCTGTATAGCTCCTCAGATGAGAGTAGAAACAACCGCGAGGGATTGAAAGGATGGCTTAACCCTACTGGCTTTGGTTGGGAGAGGCTATCGTACTGGCTACAAAGATTGACAGGTTTATTTCTGTTGGTTTACTTTGTTGGGCATATATACGAAACTAGTTCCCTTACCGGTGGAATTGAATCATGGAATGCGATGTTGAAATTTACTGAGACGACTTGGGGACATCTTTTTCTTATTCTTGTCATTGGGACTAGTACATACCATTCAATAAATGGCATTAGGCTTATCTTTACCGAAGGTGGGAAAGGTTTAGGAAGACCGGGAAGGCCAGAATATCCTTATGACGCTTTATCATTAAACTACCGACAAAAGTCCGGGATATGGATAGCTTTGATCCTGGCTGCAGTGGCTATGGCTTACGGGTATAATGTCCTTTTCGTTGGAGGCTAGCTAAATTTTACGAAGGTACACAGAAATGCCCGTAGTAGCAGATAGAGCTCGAGGTGATTGCCAAAACACAAAGTTAGTTAGTTACATTCTTAGGGGTCTACAATACTGTTAGGGATGTAATATTGTCGACGACTGTAATCTTACTTGACTCAATCCCTGACATAACTACCAAGATTCCTCTGTTCCAGGTTTCGCCAGGATGTGTTGTGTTCACTTTCTTCAATGATATCGTGTTGCATAGTTCACGAATTGCGTGGTCAAATCTAGATTCGGTTGGCTATGTTCGCTCTCTCGGATCGTTTAACTTCCTTTGGTCAAGTTTTGGATTCAGCTCTCCTTTCGAAGTATTCGTCTTAATTTTTTGGGGTATAACACTATGAGTAGTATTATTAGGAAAGTACAAATGTTAAGCACGAAAAAGCCTAAAGAAAAATCCAAGATTAGAGTCGGTAGTAACAGTTTGACACTGAGAATATACAGGTCTGGTAAAGAAAATGATCAATGTAAGTTTGACATGTTTCAAGTACCAGTTCAACGTTGGACCACTGTGCTAGATGCTCTACTTTATGTCAAGGCATATAAGGATAGTAGTCTTGGAATCAGATATTCCTGTCGTATGGCATCTTGCGGGTCGTGCGGGATGAGAATCAATGGCAAGCCAAGACTTGCTTGTTATACAAATGTATTGGAACTTGACTCCAACGAGGTCAGCTGCGAACCAATGTCAAACTTCCCAATTCTGCGGGACCTGGTAACCGATTTTTCTCAATTCTTAGAGCACCATAAGAGTGTACAACCGTATCTAATTAACTCTAAAGTCGATCTTGGTGACGACACGAAGTTATCTGGATTCTTACAGACTCCTCAGGACACCGAAGAATATCTACAATTCTCGTATTGTATCAAATGCGGTTTGTGTTATTCTGCTTGCCCCACTGTGGCAACGGACACTAAATTCCCAGGTCCTCAAGCATTAGCACAGGCATATCGATACTCGGCAGATACAAGAGACACGGGGGCACGATATACCCTCAACACGATTGATAACAAGCATGGAATATGGAGGTGTCATTTTGCAGGGTCTTGCAGTAAGGTTTGTCCGAAGGGAGTAGACCCAGCTTTAGGAATCCAGCTACTCAGAGGT
>JBPYDP010000013.1:0-23078 GCA_051985775.1 Candidatus Nitrosopolaris sp.
CAGATTAAACATCAAGAATTTTAGCATGGTGGGCTCATCCTTTGGTGGGTGGATGGCAATGGAATTCGCAATGCGGTTTAGCAGAAGAATAGACAAGCTAGTCTTGGCTGCTCCTGCAGGATTGATACAATTTTCAACTCATGTCCTTGATGAATATATCATGGCAGCCCTTTATCCTACTCGCGAAAATGCTCTTAAGGCATTTATGGATATGGCATTTGATCCGAGGGTTGTTACTGAGGACACAGTGACTGATTTCGCGAATCGAATGAGACTTCCAAATGCCAAGTACGCTTTCATGTCCACTTTGCTCGGGATAAGGGATTCCCAGACCCTTAATGAGCGATTACCAAATATATTAATGCCAACATTGTTTGTTTGGGGCAAAGATGATAACATGATTCCCATGCAATGTTTGAAAGATTATACGCAAGTTCCCAAGGCGGAACTTGTGGTGATTAATGATTGTGGACATACTCCATTCGTGGAAAAGCCAAAAGAGTTTAACAAAGCTGTTCTAAAATTCCTAGCGAAAAGCACTCGCGAGGATCATATTAAATAAATCCTTGGTATAATTAAGTATACAATGAGTAACAGTGTTGGTGGAGATGAACCGGCAGGAGTTTTTAGGGAGGCAATCGAGAAAGGAGTTGCAGCTCAGAGAGATCTTATAAAGAATTACACAGCGGTTCAACAGGATGCAATCCATAATTTTTTCTCCACTCTTCAAGGTCTAACGTACTATAATGCGATGTTTAAGACTACGGTGCAAAGTGGAGGGAGGATTTCTATTCCTGAAGCAGAAAGACAAGCATTGAATATAGAAGATGGCGATCTGGTTCAAGTTATCATAATACCAATTCGGAGAAGGAAACACACCGATTGAATATCCAGAAAACTGTATTCACAATATAAGTATTACACTCTCGATGGGAATTATGGGGATTCTTACTCTGCAAATTTTCAAGAAGGTTCATTGCGATCGAGCTTTAATCCACTGCCCCACTTTGGGGAGGACATTATTCTGGGAATAGCTGCTGGCTATAAGACCAACGTGTCCAGTATGAAATCGCATTAGTCTCTTGTCACGACTAGATACCACATCATTCAATGGTGCGCTGCACTGAGGAGATACAAGGTGGTCCTCTTCTGCAATTATATTTAGAACAGGAACGTTGATTTTCGAAAGATCTATGATTTCATTTCCTATTTTCATTTCGTTTGCAACCAAAAGGTTCTTCTGATAAATGTCTACAATCCATTGGCGGAACGTCTCGCCAGCTATAGGTGGGGTATCATATAGCCACTTTTCTACCCGGAGGAAATTCTGAACAAATTCTTCGTTATCAATATTTTCAACCAAATTGAAATACTTGTTTACACCTTGTTTGAACGGTTTCAAGGTGGAAAATAATGCGTAAAGTTGTTCTGGAGGTAAATTCCCTATAGAACTTAACATTCTCTCTGCCTCGAAATGTTTCGAAAAATTGCCAAGTACGGTACTATCCTGATCTGAGTCAATCACTGGAGCTATGGTGGCTAAATTCTTAACCTTGTCCTCATGAAGTGTACAATAAATCGCAGACATTGTTGCACCCATGCAATATCCGTGCAGCGTGACCTTGTCTATGGAATTCTTTCTTCTAACAAATTCCACACAGTCATCTATGTAATTATTTATGTAATCATCAAATGAAACATACTTGTCTACCTGTGATGGTGTTTTCCAATCTATTAAATAAATATCGAAGCCTTGGGTTAGCAAGCTGCGAATCCAACTCTTGTTCTTTTGCAAGTCAAGTATATAAGACCTGTTTATCAACGCATATACAAACAAAATCGGTATTCTAGCAGTTTTGTTCACCATCGGTCGATAATGTAGGAGTCTGTATAATCTTGTCTCATCCACTATTTCGTTTGGGGTACTTCCAACTTCTATATTACCAGCATTATGGAGTATCACCCTAGTCTTTTCGAGCTTCCGGCTTAATTCCCCAATTTCCTTTAATACCGAGTTAGTATCGGTTCGGCCGCGTGGATCATGTTCTTTAGTAATCCTCTTTTCTGAAGTGCTACTTAGATACGTTTCTTGATTCAATTTTTTCTAAAGCTCCTAATTTCAGGCTCAAGTCACGAAAATTTTTTTCCAAATCATGAACGATCTTTTTCAAATCATGAATATCCTTAGATAGATAATCTATTTCACTACGGGTAGGGAGATTGAGTACTTTAAAGTGTTTTTCTGTGAGCTTCTGCATGTGCCTCACAACGTCATACTGATTGCTCAATAACGAACCATTCAAAATTGCGTATTCCTTCGAATCAAACAAGCTGGTAAACTCCTCCTCAAAAATGTCTATGGCAATCTTTCTATAGCTCTCAAAGTCTTTTCTAGAATTATACTCCTTCGGTGCCTTCTCAGAGGCTTTCGCCAAAGCCTGTGAGTAGGTGTTATTGATCTGGACCCAAAACTCCTTCAGGTGCACCTGGAATTCAAGAAATGTTTTCCAAAGTTCGATAATGTCCTTGAGATCAGAACTGGAAGATTGCGAGTATGCAAAGAAGGGTCCTACAGTTGGCAATCGGCTAATGTCGGACCAAATGTTTAACATCTGGATCACCTGTTCGGAGAACAATCGGCGGTCAAAAACATCCTCAGTTTCATCGGACTTGTCATTTGTATTATCCTCCCTACTCATGCCAACGCCGCCGTGTATGACCATGTCATTCATTTTTTATTAGTTGTCACTATTCCAAATGTTACAGTATTCGATCTCTATTCTCATCTAGTTATTATACCTTTTCGTGAGAGGAGCTTGAGTATGTAAATTGGTGCATGTCTATCCTTTGTACGGCCCAAAAAAAATGAAAAACCTTGACTGACCTGGCGAAAGCTACAGCTACATTTTATAAAGGTGCATTAATCTTTTTGATTTACCATGCCACCTGACAGGGGTATACCCTAATTCTTTTTTGGTGTCGGGTCAAGACTTAGGGGCTCGTAGCTCAGCATGGATAGAGCGCCTGCCTTCTAAACTCGGAGAAAGCCGGAAGTCGTGGGATCGAAGCCCACCGGGCCCGTCTTAGAGAATAATATTTAGCGAGTAACAAACAGGTATTTGGTGGGCTAAACGATTTTAAGTGGCTCCTTGTGCACATGTGCTAGCGTCTCTAACATGGTCAGTGATAATGATTTACGCCGCATTGTAAAACAAGCACGTGAAGGAGCTATACCACGTAAATTTGGCCAATCTGCGGAAATGACGCTCGTGCTAAAAGATATTGACGTTAAAAGGGGCTTTAACCTCAATGAGGTGGTTGTCTTACCCTACACTCCTACAAGGCAAGCCAGTATATGCGTGGTGGGAACTGGTGATACTAGTACACGTGCGCAGAAAGCCAACGTGGACCGAATACTACAACCTGAAGAGTTGGATAGATTGGGGACCAACAAGAGAGAGGCGAGAAAGGTTGTTAAAGACCATGATTTTTTTCTTGCAGATGCGGCTCTAATGGCAACGGTGGGACGTGCGTTCGGACAATTTCTTGGGCCTAAAGGGAAAATGCCTACCCCTCTGCCGTACGGGGCTCCTATAGAAGCAATTGCAGATCGAATGCGCAAGTCAGTTCGAATTAGGGCAAAAAATCAACTCAATGCATCTGCAAAAATTGGTGATGAGAAAATGGATGAAAGTCAATTGACTGCGAATGCTAGTGCTGTCCTTTCAGCTGTAGAGAAGAAGCTTCCACAAGGCGACATGAACATCCGTGATGTCGTGGTCAAATTCACCATGGGAAAGCCTGCTAAATTACCACAAACGGTACGTGATAAGGAAAAAAAGAGGATTGAATGATCAAATGTCATCTCAAGCAGTGACAGACACCCCAAGGAAGAATTATCCAAAAAGAAAGCGCCTGTTGTATGATGAGTTGCAAGAGCTGCCCATACGCTATAACATCATTGCAATATCCAAGATGTCTAAGGTTCGAGCCACCCAACTTATGACGATTCGGAAGAAATTTAGGGATGAAATGAAGATAAAGGTGATCAAAAACAGGATAGCTCAGCGTTCCTTCGAAAAAATAACAAACAGGCAAGGTTTAAGTGAGTTAAGTAAAGAACTGGAAGGCCAATGTGCTCTTTTGTTCACGAACATTAGTCCATTCAAGCTTAATTTATTGTTTGATAAGAATAAAGTCTTCATGCCCGCAAAAGGAGGAGATACAGCAAGTAAAGATATCTTCATACCTGCTGGTAATACCGGGATCCCACCTGGGCCAGTCCTGTCAGAGTTCAAAGAAGCGAACGTGCCAACAAAAATTGACCAGGGCAGTATATGGGTAAGCAAAGACACCGCAGTTGTTCGATTGGGAGGCATTATTTCACAGAAGCTCGCTTCATTAATGAGTAAACTAAATATCAGGCCTGTTGAGGCAGGGATTTCGGTTAGTCTTGCTATAGCTGATGGCTTACTCCTTAGAGAAAATGATTTGAAGATCAATCTTGCAGATTATAGAAATGAGCTGGCTCAGGCATTACATCAAGCTATTTCGTTGGCAATGGAAGCTGTCTATCCAACTCCAGAAACAGTTAGTGGCCTACTACTAGGGGCAAATCAAAATGCCATATTGCTAGCGACTCGGTCAAGCTATTTGTCAGCCGATACGATAGGTTCTCTCTTGGCGTTAGCCAACAAACACGCACAAACTCTCGCAGAACTAGTGGAAGGAAGGTAGTGTACACTTCAAATTAGCAATTCTTTACAGGCAGATTTATTAGACTAACCTTACCCCACCAATTAACCTTCAACATATACAAATATTGAATCTATCGGAACTGATTGCTAGTGCGTGTATGTATCTGTAAGCCATCTTTTGCTAAAGACGTCGTCTTTCCCATGTGTGATCCTATGAAATGTCTCTTTGATTCGCATAGTGTGGATACCTATGTTTCCTTTGCCGATCGTTCGATTATCTACCTCTCCTACTCCTCTAATACCGGCAGCGGTCCCAGTAAGAAACACCTCATCAGCGATGTATAGTTCTTCCTTGGAGACATCTCGAATTTCGAAAGGGCTGCCCCAATGGCGCAGGATTGTCAATATGCTATCTCTAGTGATTCCATTTAGGGCTCCTGAGCTAACTGGAGGAGTGATGAAAACATTGTCTCTCACCAGAAATATATTCTCTGCACTAGCCTCAATGACCTTGCCAGTTGGGTTTAGCATTACTGCCTCATCGAATCCCATTTTTAAAGCTTCCATCCTTGCAAGAGCAGAATTTGCATAATTGGCAGTAGCTTTGGCCTGTGTGGGCATTGACCTGCCGTCTATTCTTATCCAAGATGAAACAGCTAGCCGTGCTCCTTTTTCTGGGTCTCCATTTCTGATGTACTCATCCCATCTCCAGGCTGCTATTGCTATAGATACTTTGTTGGGGAGTGGATTAACACCCATCTTACCGTATCCGTAGTAAGCAATAACTCTAACATAGTTTTCTTCAGGCTCGTTAGCATTGATTGTATCTATAACTGCATCTTCAATTTGTTTCTGCGAAAACTCGACGTCCATAAAGTACATTTTGGCGCTTTGACTTAATCGCAGAATGTGATCGCTGAGGCGAAAGATCGCGAGACCGTGATCAGTTTTATAACAACGGATACCTTCAAACACACCAGTTCCATAATGCAAGCCATGAGTTAGAACATGGATTTTTGCATCATCCCATCTTACAATTGATCCGTTCATCCAGATTTTCCCGTAGGTCATATTATCATTTACTAATTGCACATAGCTTAGAATGAATAGCCTTGATGGCATCGGCCACATTGCTGCCTTTATCATCCACAATAATCAGGATTCTTGATGTTTCCTCTTGGGCGTCCAGATTTAGAATGTTGATTCCTTGGCCACCCACGGTACTACTAGCGGCAGAAGCGATATTGGGCATTTGCCACATCATGTCCCCTATCAGGGTCACAACACCTCTTCCATAAACAATCTTTGTTTTCGGATAATAAGCCTTAAAATGTCGCTCTTGCTTCTTCACGAATTCCGCATCGAGAAAAAGTAACCTACAAATTTCTGTATCTTCGCATCTGAAAGGGGACAATTTGACGAAGTCGTAATATTGTTTGCCCTTTTCAAGTGCAGCAATCAAGTGGGATGCTGCAATGCTCTCAATTCTGACGATTGCGCAATTTCTCTTGCCAGTGACTATTTTTACTAAACTGTTACTAGTGTTATCTTGAGGCGGGTCTAATTGGATCGAGGTGGTCTGCAATTGGTTAGAACTGCTGGTAATATGCAAGGATATATCCAGATTATTATCAACTATTTCTTTAATTGCAATTGGATCGAGAATCTTCATACCAAACATGCCTGCCAATTTTGCCTCGTTGTATGATAGGAATCGTATATTCTCCAAATTGCTTGTCACTATTTTCGGATCTGCACTTAGTACAGCACTGTCCTTTTCAAAGTGAACTTTTGATTCATAGAGCCCGTTTAGGAGGATTGCCACATCTACCGCGGTTCTGTCAGAACCCCCCCGTTCATAAGTTGTCTCCAAGCCATCAATGGTCTTGCCTATGAATCCTCCTAGACATACGATGTCCTTACGTTCCACTAATTCCAATAAATGGCTGCAACTTTGCCTTGACTCTTCGATCATAAAGTTAGCAGCTTCAAAATTATCATCAGTTATTATTGGCCATTTTTCTATATTCACATGAGCAGAATTCAATCCCCTACTTCTAATAACGTAATCCATGAGGTATGACATAGTGATTTCGCCGCTATAGGCGAGCGTTCTCGATCTGATAATATCCACAAAACGTCGATTTTCTGCAGCTTGCTTTAATGCAACTATCACTTGTCGATAAAATTTGTCGAGATGAGACAAGAATTCATCATGAAAAGGCGGAGAAAGATAATCTGAGGCTATTTTTTCATAAACTTCTCTTAAAATCTCGATTTCCACAGGATTTGAGGAAGCGTAGTTCCTGCCTACTCCTATAGCGATATCAGTCATAGAATGAATTTTCCCTTGATACGTAATAAGCGGGGCAGAAAAAACTGCGATCACTTTACCATTTGCTTGGAGTTGGCAGATCCTATTAATTATTTTTCCAATTAACCCTCCATCCACCCCCAAAGCACTACCTCCAAATTTGGCAACAGTGACAGGCGTCATGTATCTTTTTCATCTTGAGCTGGCGCTTTAACCATATATTAAATCTTGACAAATACACGGATGCTTGTCGTGATGTGAATAGTGTTGAACTTTGGTGACAAACGATTTAACTCAGGTCCATCCCAGGTTTGAACCCTTCTGATTGCTCTTTACCGTCGACACGTATTTACACGAGCCTAATATTGGCCAGACCTAGTTACTGAATAGTACGATAACTCCAAACTCGTCGAGTCTACCACTTTACAGAGCATATAAATTAACGTTCTATCACTCTACTTTTGTGGTGGCAGAAGGGTTCTCTACCTTCGCGATTTTGTAAAATGCTTCATGAAGCCATAATAGATACCTGTGGCTAGTATGAGAAATACTATCAGAATTGTTTATGTTAGGCACAGCTATTACCTGAATCTTGATTTAAGTCCATAATCCAGTAATCTAGAGGAACTCCTAGAGGAGGTCTTGACCAAGATAAAAAAATAACGAATGAATTTTTTGGTGAACCTTGTTACCGAATGATAGTATAGATGTGCTTGACTATCTTGTCACAAATGAATAATTCTTGTTCACTGAATTGACGAGGTGTTTCAAATAAATTCCAAGTAGGACAATACTGTCCCATGAGTACATTGAATGAATTTCCGACTTTGGCAGGCAAGCTCGTTAGGCTGAGACGATTAGAGTACAAGGACATTCCCACAATGACGAAACTCGTTACAGCCAGAGTTGTTCGCTATTTGGTGGAAGTCCCATATCCTTACAAGATGATTGATGCAAAGAGATTCGTAGAAAAAAGCAGACGAAATTTCAAGACAAAAAGGGAATTAGATTTTGCCATAGAATTTGCAAGCGATAACTCTTTGGTCGGGGTAATTAGTTTGCAGAAAATTGATATGATAAGCAAGAACGGTCAAATTTCTTATTGGCTTGGACAAAGGTACTGGAAAATGGGTATAGCAACCGAATCCATCCGCCTAGTTATCCGGTATGCATTCAATGTTCTTGGATTACACAAGATATATGCGAATGTTTTTGCCTCTAATAAAGCATCGGTGCGAGTTCTTGAAAAAAATCATTTGAGGAAAGAAGGAGAGCTAATACACTCAGTGTATAAACAAAAAAAGTACCAAAACATTCTATTATATTATAGATTGAACTCTAGGCAAAATAATATTATTGAGTGCTAGGCTTTTTGTCTATATCAGATATTTATGTGAAGACGAGGCACATTTATTGGACGCCAGTCGATGATTTTACAGATACTTTGCATTGTTCTATAAAGCTTCATTTACATGAGCTTATAATTGATTTTAGCACAGTAATGATCAGCCTTGTTTGTCCGAGATGTGCACCATAAAGCCCATCATAAGTGTTTAAAGAAATTTATTGACTGCTGTGCAATAAGAGCTGCCGTGATCTGTCTAATCGTAACCTAATCAGCAATCTGAGTTCGCAAATTTGATAAGTGCTTTGCACTCTACATTGAAATTACTAATTCTCAAAGGTAGTCGGATGAGTAATTTGCATAATCGAGTGACACACAAATGCAAGCTTAGTCTTAAATTGCGGTATCGGAACATTTAAGCCGATCTTGAGATGATAATCGGCTATGGGCCGGCACTTCCAGAATCAAGGCAATAAACAAGACACGAGAAGGATCGATTTATTACAAGAGATGGAAAGACAATTTGATGCTGGTAATTCAAAATATTTTTTGAATCTGCTTTCTAATGGTGATAAAGTAGTTAGAACAAGGGCTATTTGCATTCTTGCGGAGATTGCTGGTGAAAACGCAGTTGAACACATAGCTGGGGTTCTCAAAAATGACATCGATCCATTGGTTAGACATGAGGCAGCATTTTCACTGGGACAGCTTGGTTTTACCAGCGCTATCAGCGCCCTTTCAATGGCACTTGCGTCTGACCATAGTTTCTTCGTAAGACACGAGGCGGCTATTGCCTTAGGAGTAATAGGATCTGAAGATGGGAGAGAAGCGCTTTCCAAAGCACTAAACGACAATAGCGAAGAAGTCCGCGAATCGGCCAACATCGCTCTAGTGAATATTGACTATATAGTAATGACTAGACGAACTAATAAATTTAGCAAAATGACTGGGGGTTGAGTTGGCACCCCAGTTGATCCTTGACTTGAAAATTTAACGAAACGATAATGTTTTGGAGACAGATATCTTCTAAGCGTTTTTTATGTTGGTTTACACTGAATGTATGGGGTAATTCTAATGAATCTTTTCTAAAAATCTTGCCTTACCACGAAACTAAGTTAGAATCTTCTTTAATGAGTTTTGCTCATAGGCTATTCTTATCTCACGGGCGATTCTCCTTCCCATGCTCATTGGCTCATTAAATATTAAGCAGGAGTATGGAGATCCCTCTGGGTAAAGATTCGTTCCCGCTACAATTCTTGCCGAAAATTCAAATGTAATAAATCGTCCCTGACGATCATAAATACCTTCTATGCAGAACGGACCTATCATACCTGGTGGCACCAAGTTCGTGGCAGCTTTAACGAATCTTTCTCCCATCAAAAATACCTCGGGTAACAAAGACTCTCTTAATACTATGGGTATGTTGCCAATCACATTGTACGACGGGTCTTGTTGTAACGCTATTTGCTGCTTTGAAGGGATCCTGCCAATTCCGTCGACATCTGATTCGTACCTTCTATCTATACCTAATAATTCGATATCTTTGGAAATAGAGGGATTAAAGAATTGGAGGTAAACTGGAACACCACTGGCATACTCCTGTATATACAATTCCTCTTCGCTTTCTATTACTTTTTGCTTGATCAATTTTTCAACTCCCTCGTCAAAACTTTTACTGTCCCAAGCCAAAAAATATCCTCTTCCTCCAGCAGCTCCGTGTAACTTCACTATGCACAAGCCATGTATCTCATTCTTAGAGCTTAATGACCTTGGGACAACCAAACCCGACGCTTCCATTAGCTTCTGCTTTAGATCTCTATCTGCCTCCCATCTGAAGATCCATTTATTGCCAAATACCGGAATCGATAATTGCTCGATCTGCTCACTGCTTAAATAAGCTATAAATGTACCATGGGGAATAATAATTGAATTAGATCGGACCAGCTTTTCCTGACAAGAGCTATCCAATATTTCGCTAAAACTATCGACTACAATAACTTCATCAATAAATCGAAATCTTTTGTATAATTCAACTCTATCCCTCTCACAAATCAATAATGTCTTAAAACCTTCATCTTTAGCGCCCTTAAGTACTTGAAGTGAGCAGTGCGAACCTAACGTAGCTATTGATACATCATATCCATCTCCGCCCAACTTAGCTAATCGGTGTTAGGGAAGGTGTATTAAATATTCTTATAATTACAGTTTTTTAACGTGATCCAAATGGGAAATTCAGAACCTGACTTTAAATTGCAGTAGGCACTCAGACGATACTGTTAAAGAGTATGTACGCCAGGGTTTGCTTGATTCGTAATCCCATTGTTATGAAAATTAAAACTTCATGCATGGTGGGTCTGCAGGACCTCTCAAACTTCGCATCGACAAATTATAACTTGTAGACGAACTCTTAGCCGCCTCGTGGACAAAATATCAGTGCCCAGTATGCGTGCCGCCACCGAAGGTAATAAATTCTGCTATGAGTTTTATCATAAAGGCAACACCACCAACCGCACCCATACCAAGCAAAACGAGACGTAGATGCGTAAAGTAATCATCCTTGCTAGTTTTCTTTGCCAATTTCATTGTCTGAATCATTTCAACCACCTTACGCTGTACCATTGCCAAAAATAGTCAGTTAATTTAGTTTGATGTACTATTTGAATCTACTGTAGGTCTTAGAGATGAATTCTTTTAATTGAAAATGATTTGTTTATCTAGATAGTGATCGCTGAATCGCATAAACGGGTTCTTTTTCAGTAGTCTGCATTTCTACGAATGTCTCAGTATTTTGAATTCCCTCAATCTTACCGATGAAACCTATCACTATGTTGTGCAATTCCTCCAAAGTACGTGCATTGACGGTAACAATCATATCAAAGCGACCAGTGACCTCTGATAATGATCTAACTTCAGGAATTTTTAAAAGTTCGGAATGAATAGGATCCTTGAGCTTTGGATCCCTATTGATTCCAACCGTAGCTTTCACGTTAAAACCAAGCATCCCCTCATTAACGATTACTGTAAATTTCTGAATAAGATTGCGCTTTGACAGGCGTTTTATTCTGCTGTATAATACAGACGCATTGACACTAAGTTTTTTGCTAAGCTGAGGAACTGAAATACTCGCGTCCTTAGTAAGTTCTGAAAGTATCCTCATATCTAACTCATCAAATCTCTGCAAAGCTTATTCATTCTATAACTGAAGGGTATACATTAATAAATGTAATTTCTAAACAATCCATCTAGTTTAATTGTAGATATCTTATTGTGATAATAGTTGGAAATTAAAAAAGATCGGAAAAATTATATAATTTACTACAGCTGATCCGGTAGATGTTCGGTAGAGGCAGAATAAAGCTCGGTGACCACGTTTTCGTAGTAGACAAGGACCACAAATATACTAAGCTAGTTATAGGGAGGGTCCAGGCTGTACGTGGGAGAATGCTTCTTGTACAAGGTACCTACATCCGCCCTATTGGTCTAATCCAGCGGGTCGAGTCTGGATATGCATTAGGGAGACCACAGGAAGTCCTTCAAAATCCTGACCCGAATAACTGCATTTTCATGCTGATCGATAGGGTCGAAGCCGGATATTTTAATGGAGAACTCGATCAAGATGTTATCAAGGCTACCTGGATAAACGAAAAGCGATATTATGTCCTAGATGGATGGATAAGGGAACATCTACCTGATATGTTTGCCGATGTATTAAGAGCCAGCACGGAGCAAGAGAGACTTGACGCTAGAACAATTTTACTGGAAAAAATGAACTCGCTATATGAAAAAGATCTAAAGGATCACCTTTACACTGTAGTTCGTAGCACGAACATATTGTAAGTTTTATATTATGGTCATAGACACAATTTACCCCGATGGAGTACGTATACGCTGCTTTGCTACTACACAAGTTAAAACAAGACATCACGGAAGATAATATCACGAATGTAATTAAGTCTGCAGGTGCCACTCCAAATGAAGTGAAGGTTAAGGCACTTGTTGCAGCATTAAGTGAGGTAAATATCGAGGAAGCCTTGAAGAGCGCGCCAGTGGCTGCAGCTAGTATAACAAGCCCAGCCTCGATGCCAGCTCCAACTGAGACTAAGGTCGAAGAAGAAAAGAAGGAGGAAAAGAAGGAAGAAGAGGCATTGGAGGGACTTTCTGCCCTCTTTGGCTAGCTTATTCTCACTCGCATTTCTAGGATATCTAGGAATGCAAGTTGCGATTTAGGGAGATAATATGAATCGAAGTTTCTCTCGGATTTATTTCATTTCATTGGAGCAATTCGCTATCGAAAAGCTTGCTAATTTGTAGGATTTATAAACGTTAATTCATCTCCACTTCCCACCCCAAGTCAGCCTCTTATCTCAGGCCGAATAATGGCGTATGTTCAGGGGTACTGCAAGATTAAGGCCAATCACGACCATCAAGACAATAGTTGTTTAAGTTATTTTTTGCAATAATTAAAGAATTACTTTCATATGGTACGTCTTATGTTATTACCCATATATAACGTACTATTCACATTTCATCCAAGAAGTGACGCAATCCTAAACGAGATGAAATCGAAAGCTGTGATCAGGTTAGGCTGATCTAATATAAATAAGAGGTCCTTGTACCCCATGCATATTTTACTAACGACAGGCCTCGCGATTGTTTTAACAACCTATTGTTAAAGTTGTGCATTAGTCTTATCTTGTCTTAGAGCCCTGAAACTTTTTTGAAACATTTGCGTAGGATGATATTTTAGATCCGTCCTCGAAATCAAGGTTTACACAACCTCCTTTCTTTTGGTTTTGCAATCAAATAATGGTTTTGCTTTCGTACTTCAATCTTGCATATGCAATTAGCCTTATTGCGTCCTTTTCTTTTAGACTGTGCCTATTCATACTTACGAAAGAACGTAGGGAGATCATGTGTTCTGAAAGGTGTGGGAATCTTTTTTCCGTTTCATTTATTATATTCACATAGCTCCGATCGGGAAAGTACATGCTTTTTGCTACCTTGACTGTGGTTCTTCGGGTATCTTCATCTATGATTCCTTTCTTAAACGCGATCAGAAGATTATATCTTATATCGATCATTGCCTCAGATTGAAGATCGCGAGTTTCTTCATTGAAGGTAACTGCAACTTCGTCGTCAGCAGTAAATTTTCTCAGTTTATACAATTCAAATATCTTGCCAATACCAATCATGCCATATTTTTCCAGTTCTACCGCTCTCAGAGCTCCAATACTCGCTGCTCCTAGAACAAGGCTATTTCTTCTTTTCAATAATTGATAAACTTCTATTGGGGTAGGGGGATAATCCTGTAAAAATAAGCCATCGATCAAACCTACAATGAGTAAGTTAGTATCGCCTGAACCTGACAGTAGACTTATTAAATCACCTTTTTTCGCAGGGGGGCGATAATCAGCGTCAAATAATTTCCTAGCTTTTTGTAAGTCGAGGCTTGGACCCACAAAAATAATTGGTTTATTCATTTGTTCAAATACCTCTTCGCTCTGAGACCCATTACTGATTTTGTGAATTTAAAAGTCTCGAGTCCGGGCACAATGGCTCGAACAACAGGAATTCCTATTTCGGCTATTGTCAAGTTCACAATAATTACTTTACTTAACCCAACTCTTTTAAAACAATTCATGAGGAGCTTGATATCGTCAAGAATGTCTTCATTTAAATATGATCTAATTCCTGAGAATTTAATTTTTCTTTTGGAGGTCATAAATTGCCAAGCTCTTTTGTCATCAGAATTTTCTTGCCCGTATCTTATCTTACGCAAGTCGTCCCTAGCCCCTTGTATATTGGCAGCTCTAGTTTGTGAAACTTCAGTGATAGCACGTAATAAGGCAATTCTTGAATCGGGATGAGTACCATGGCCCTCAACCAAATATCCATAGTCGTGGGTTAGCCACTCAACACTTGATGCATTGAAGGTTGGAATGCCGATATCTGAGGTTATATCTTTTACTATCAACGGAATTCCAGCTTTCTCAAATTTCCCAACCAATACTTTCAAGGGCTGAAAACCTACGTCGTATATATCGACGTCAGAAAAAATACTTGGATCATCCTTGAAAAGATCTGGGGGTATGGGAGTGACGGGATAACCTTGTGATCGAAGCGCATTTGATACAAACTGGGTAAAGTGAAATGGGATGGCGCTAGCTCGGAGTTGCGCCAAACTGACTGCATCGCGCTCGATGACTTCGCACAACGAATGACATATGGCCTCTTCTAAGACGTTACCAGAGGCAAGACCATTTGTATGGTAGAATGCAAAGGGGTTTATTGAAGGAGGTTTTGGAGAATATCTAAATAAAGCTAATGAAGCAGGAACTAAAATGGATTCCTGGCTGAACATCTCATAACCTGAAAGAAAGTCCAAAGACATGTAATCTTTGTATTGAAAATTGAAAGGTTCTACGACCTCCTCTGGATGAAGGACATTGTGTTCTCTCGAGAGCTGATCATAACTGCCTTGGATGAAATTCCTATGAGAACTGCTAGGAAGAGAAGAATACCTTTCGATGCTTTCCATAAGTGCGCTCACTTGAGCATTTACCTTGGTTTGACCCTTTCCACTATAGACCCAGATGTAGTCTTCTGTCCCAGGCAAAATTGCAGAGTAGTTTGGTATATTTAATTTGTCCATATGCGTTATGTCCGCAAGGCGAGTTACTCCAATCCGTTTACATACCGTAGTAGCGATGCCTAAGGTTTGATGAGCTTTTACTGTTCTGGGACTTCCATCTGCGCCCAATTTTTTCCTACTTTGAAGTTTCATAATTCATATCCGGGAACGAGCTACAATTTCATATCAAGCTTACGAATGATGCATTAGGAATATATACTAGAATTTTGCATCCGTGAAAGTAATTGGACCCAAGACAAAGAGACGCCGAGACGATTAGTGACATTTTGCTCAGAGCAGCTAGTGAGCCAGAGTTTAGAAATCAACTGGTTAAGGAGCCTTCGAAAGTCCTAGAGCAGTATAATATTTCACCCAAAGCCAAATCAATCATCAAGAAAAGTATAATCGATCTCACACAATAATCCGTAGCTTTATCCTTCTGGATTGATATAGAAAAACCAGGGGCATATTTCCTTTGTAGAGTTCAGCGTAGTAAGTAATCAGGCGTGGGCAAAGTCAACGGGGCGTTGAAGGAATGGTCTTTTAAGTTCGATAACTTTTGAATTTTTCGAGCAAGTTGAGGTATTCTCGAATGTTTAAGCCATAAAAAAAGAACTGTACCCCGCCTCTGACCCACAACTATTCATGGTTAGCCGTACACACGAACGTATACTCCTCCTAGTGTACTCTCTATCACGGGGCGGCTGTTCTATCACAGCCAACTTTCCATACATATACATGAATATAAATTTCAATATAATGACATCAATTGGGAAAGGCTCAGTTCAGCGGCGACCACTGGTACTCTTAGCTTAAAAGAGGAGCAAACGATTGGCTTTATTTCGCCAATGTATCCTATTGCCAAATCATCTACGATAATATCAGAAGATCTGCCTGGAACGTATATTCCGTTTCGATTCATCTTCGTAGTTAATTCCTTCCCACAGCAAGTTTTCAATAAAGTTTGTACAATGGATTTGCAATTTGAGTAATTTGACTTAGAATGAGCCAAAATCATGCCAAGATTCCAAAACTCCTGTATTCTTTCTTTGAACCGAAATACCTTGCCAATTTCAAATAGAGTTTGGGGATATTCTTCATGAACGTTATGGGACAATGTTTCAATTAGGGAGGGGATTAATGATTCTCTCAATATTTCGTGCTCGGAACTTTTAGTCTTTTCGACTGTCAATATATGATCGTGTTGAGGAATTCCCACAAGCTGATTATGTACCCTCTTGCTAACTAGACTGAAGTTCACAACCTCAATCAGTCCTAACCCAATCATCGTGTCCCTAACCATATCGAGAGAGCGGGACAGATTATTTCTGCTACCATACAAATCTGACGAGAGTTTTGTGCCCGCCAAGTTATTTACGCCAAAACCGATAGCTGTCTCTTCTACTATGTCGGTATCGTCGATTATATCAGTCCTATATCGAGGGATAGTGCACTCAATCGTCGTATCCGAAACGAATTCTCCATCCAGCCTACTTTTTCTTAAGCATCTTAAAATATCGTACTTATTCAGATCCAGACCAAGAAGCTTGTTGATGCGGTTATTGTCAACTTTAATTTTAGAAGGAGCCATATCAGGTGTCTCTTTGCGGACATCATCGACACGAGCCAAGACTGAAAGTATCTTGAAGCCCATATCGTGCAGTGTTATGCTAATTATTGAAAGGATATCTTCAGTGGCTTTCAGGTTTGTTCCGGTAACCTCGACAAAAAGGTTTGTTGTATTTACATCCATTTTCGTCATATTTCCATTGATTATAGGAGGAAAGGACAAAGCATTATTTTTTGCATCTAAAATCATGGGATACTGCCTCATATTTTGTAAAATATGTCCATACTTTTTGCCGGCATCTAATGTTTTCAGGATCTGACGTATAGTCAGTTTCACATGTTCCCCTAGCGGTACGAATGAGAATTCTTTACCAACGGTCGTATAAGTGACAGGGAATTTTACGAAATCATAGTTGTGGACGCCAATCGAAGCTTTGATTCTCTGTCTTCCAATTATGTTATGAAGGTCTTCCTGCATAGCAATTAGCTGCTTAATAGCTCCATCATCTAGATGGCCATTTTTAGCAATCAATGATACTATATATGGCCTGATCTGAGATGTAGCTGCACAAACATTAATGGAGGCCTCGAGGTCCCTTGACAACTTGAAAGTTGGAATGCCTGTTTCTATTTCAAGCAGTCCCTTTGCAGCCCTGACAATACCATAATCTGAAGCAAAATCAGGTCTATTTGGATTGTACTCCAGTCTGACTGCCGTGTCATTTACGCTTTCGATATCTAGCCCTAAGAAGGGAAGAGTTTCCAATATATCCTGTATTTTTTTTTGCGGAAAGAATTTCGCCATTCTGTCGAATGTGAATTCTACAACGGGCATTGTGGGATGTTCCTAAGCCAGCCCAGGTTATTATTATATAAGTCTCGGACGTCGGCTAAACTTAATCGTAACATAGCGATCCTCTCTAGGCCCCCTCCCCATGCAAGTACTGGATTTGCAATGCCGAGCGGTCTTGTCACTTGAGGCCTAAAAATGCCCATTCCGAATAATTCGACCCACTTCTCTAATCTCTCGTTATAAATCATGGTTTGAAGCGATGGTTCGGTATATGGGAAAAATGTGGGCCAGAATTTCACTTCTTTTATGCCTAGCCTCGAATAGAATTCAAGCTGTAGTCCAATTAAATCCCTTAAGGTGACAGCACTGCCTGTGACTACCCCTTCAACTTGGGTAAATTCAGCTAGATGTTTATATGATATCTTTTCATTTCTAAATACGCGGCCTACAGAAAATATTTTGGCCCTTGGTGGCTTGGCGTCTGCAAGGTATTTGAGTGTGATTGGTGTAGTATGTGTTCTTAGAACAATCCCCTTCGCGACTTCAATATCCCATTTATATCCCCAACCTTCACTGTGAGACTTGGCAACTTTGCGAACCTGATCCTCGGTAGCAAATTCATTACCCTTTAATTTCGATATATAAAATGTATCCTGCATTTCTCTTGCTGGATGATCTTGAGGAGTGAAGAGAGCATCAAAGTTCCAAAAACTTGATTGCAATACGGGTCCTTCAATTTCAGTGAATCCCAATCCTACAAAAATTTCATTGACTTCTCTGATGAGGTTTACAATAGGATGCGTTCTACCAGGAAATAAAAAGCGCACCGGAGCTTCAACGTCAATAGGAGCAACGACCTCACGCTGTCTTCCTCCTCGAAGATTTTTCCCCGAATGGAGTAGTTGGTTTCCTGTCTCAGATGCAGAACCGAGGGCCTTTTTGCCCTCTTCTAATATCGATACGACTGACTCTTCTGACAGCTTACGCTCTCTGATGTAGTCAGGATCTCTCTTTTTGAGAGAATTAAAGGAAACCATTTCATCAGGAGTGAGGTCAGATATTTTGAGATTTTTCATTTCCAGTAGCTTCTTTAGCAATCTTTCTTCTGAGGACAAATTGTCAGCTTCCGATGTTGGTACAAGTATTTTTTTACCTGAAGCATCCAGTCTTTGTTCAACCCACCTGTTTTGTTTAGCGTGTCTAAATGCGCTGTGACTATCGGTTTGAGAGAAGAAACCTGTATTCAGAATTTCACCAATGCGGTTTTTCTCGCGTCTCAAGTGATTCACAAGTCTCCTTTCTGGTAAGCCGTTCTGTATAGCAAGGTACCCACTCTTACCTAAGCATATCACACTGAATTCGTCTAGCAGAATCAATTTTTTTAATCTCAGCCATTCTATGGCACGTCTGATCTGGTCAAGACCAAGTCGGGTGTTTTTAGCTAATGCTTCGATCGTTAACTTGTCATGGGCAATAAGAGCCCTTAGGACAGATCTCTCGAGAGGATGAATCGGACTACCTGTGCTACTGCTCATCAAATGCCAGAGAAGTCAAATGAAAAAGACTTTTTAAACGTTTAAGGTGCAAATTGAACGTTGGAGCTAGATCGTCGCGTTGCACCCTCAGACCAGGATGTGACCGGAAATAAAGCGGACGTTCAATCTGATTTTAAAGTTACCCCATGGGAAGTAGAGGGTGATATAGACTATAGACGATTGATGGCCCAGTTTGGTACCGAGCCTATCACATCAGAGATTATAGAGAATATTAAGAAAGTAACTGGAGATGTTCATCCTTTGTTAAAAAATCGGTTTTTTTTCTCTCATCGTGATCTCGATTGGATTATGAACAAGTATGCCGAGGGAGAAAGTTTCTATCTGTACACAGGTAGAGGACCCTCGGGAATGGTTCATTTAGGTCATATAATGCCTTGGTTGTTTACCAAATATCTTCAAGAGAAATTTGGTTCAAAACTGCTCTTCCAACTTACCGATGATGAAAAGTTCCTTCAAAGTCAAGATCGTTCGAAGCCTGAAATCGAGCATTATACTGAGGAGAATATACTCGACATAATTGCAGTGGGTTTTGAGCCCAGCAAGACGAAGATCATTGTAGATTCAAGAGATATAGGATATCTCTACCCTATAGCAATCGAGGTTGCGAAACGGATTACCTTTTCAACCGCAAAGTCTGTTTTTGGTTTTTCAAATTCTACTAATATAGGGATGATCGGATTTCCGCCATTGCAAGCAGCTCCATGCTTTCTCCCATCACTCTTAGAAGGCAGACCAACGCCTGTTTTGATTCCTGCTGCAATTGATCAGGATCCATATTGGCGGGTCACAAGGGATGTGGCTGAACGCATGGGCTATTACAAACCTGCTCAGATCCATAGTAAGTTCCTGCCTGGCCTTGAAATGTTAGGTAAAATGTCTTCATCTAAGCCTGAGACAGCATTGCTTACAACTGATGATCCTGAAACTATAAGTAAGAAGGTTTCTACTGCCTTTACCGGAGGCCAACCGACCATTTCGCTTCAAAGAATGCTTGGCGGAAATCCTTTGGGCTGTCCGGTATTTTGGTATTTGCGATACATATTTGATACAGAAACAGGATCAGATGAGAGGCTACTAAAATGCAAGAATGGAAATCTCCTTTGTGGTGAATGCAAAAGTGACTTGTCAAAGGAATCACAATCCTTTTTGATGGAATTTAAAGGAAGGAGAGAAAAAGCGAGGGATAATCTAGATAAATTCATGTTTAAGGGTGCTTTTTGAGAGAATAGAGCTAATGATAGTCGAGAAGTTTGAGTGTTACGACAAATACGAGGCGGAAAAGCTTGCCGGGTTCTTGACTATGGATAAAGATAGCTTTGTGTACCTTCAGGGCATAACAAATGTATTTCAAAATGAAGTGGTTTTTACGCTAAGGGACAAATCATCCCATAGTGTTATGTTGAGAGATAATGGGAGTGCGCTCAGATTGTATAAAGCAATAAAGGAGTCTCTCATAAACAAAAGGAAAATCTCAAGTAATTCGAACGATAGTACCGTAGAGATCGTTACAAATTGATCTCAGAAAGTGTTGACATATGACTTTTAGATAAATTAAACCGTTAACCGTAATTGATACTACGTTTTTGATCTGATAAGCGTTTGCATGTTATAGAATCATGACCACCATGGCTTTAATTGAATAAACTGTCTTGGTCTACAGTTTTGGTTAATGGTCTAAGGAGGCAGCCGTTAATAGGATCAAATGCTCAAATTTTGGTCAAGCATTCTTACGTGGACATTCGGCTCGGGTTTGGTGCTGTGCTAGAGTTTAATATGATTGGATAACTAATCACTTGTCATCCACTTGCTGATAGCTTCAACAAAATTCGGAGGATAATTTATCTAAATTTATAACCCAATTTCAAATGGGAAAAACAAACACTATAAGGTGTTTTTGGATGTCCTAAACTGGACGGGTTATGACTTAGGTTTAATTATGAAACCGAACGTGAAACAGATAATGGGTTGATTTGGAGGGGGCCGCTCAGGAGCAGATATCATTTCCTTCTTAGTAATCTGCCTTCGGAATCTATTTGACCAGAGCGAATTCGGGATGATGATATTGGGTGCCCATCTTCAGCTCTAACCATTTCCACAATAATAATAGATAACGGGCTAATACCTTTAGAGACTCGAATTTCATTGATCTCGTAACCTATTATAGCTCTTTCGGTACTAACAATCAGTGCATTGACATCCTCTGATATTACTGTAGGTCCATATGTTGTGTTCAGTTTTAGGATTTGAAATCGGGGATTATCGAAATTTGCATAAATAGTACGTTGCAGATTGGTAACTCTTTCTTCGTATGAGTGTATAATCTTTCCCTTGGCCTTTGCAAATTCGTCACTGGAAACCCCAATTACTACATTTGTACCAACCTCAAATGCCTTCGAGAGCAACGCTATATGGCCTAAATGAATCTCATCAAAAGTTCCACCACATGCGACTATGTTGTATTTGACGGTTATTACACCTCCTCTTTCATTCTTAAAGCAAATGATTTGATAAACACAAATTGCTTTACCGTGGATGCTATTACAATAGGGAATCGTGATGTTTACGGAACCATATTAAAGGGCAAGCAGAATTTTTTGCGGGATATAGTCATGTCCCTTTCTGGAATATTTTTACGCACTGTGGTGGGCATACATTTTCGCAAGCCATGCAAAAGATGCAGTCTTTTTCTCTAGCCATGAATGTTTTCTTATCTGAGCTTGGATGGCCAGGTGTATCAAGCCACTCATAGACATTCACGGGGCAGGCCTCAATACACGCACCGTCTGCTATACAAATATCATAATCTACAGTCACCTGCGATCCCCATATCCCAAGCTGCCCAGGGGGGTCTATAGGGCCCCAAACCTTAATTCCCCTGAAAGTACCTACAATCTGCCTATTTGATTTGAAATCACGGTCGATAGGACCTTCCTTTTTACCATAATTCGTTCCGGTGCCGCTAAGTGATATACTACTATCCGCTTCCATCGCAGGAACCTGTATACTTGGCGCAACCTCAGCGGATGGCTGGGGTGGTTTGGGTGAGGCAGTTGCCACTGATGCTGGCGGGATAGCTTCTGCACTTCTCGCCTTGGGATTATGAGCAACAGGTGTTAAAGTCTCTAATTTTTTTATCGCGCTTTCGAGTGAGATTTTTTCAGCCTTTTGATAATGAGCTATTAGCTTGTCTCCTATCCTTGTGTTTCTAATGGCGGTGTCGATGATCATTTTAGCATTATTGTCTGCCTTCTGTCTGTAGTATCTAACCCAATAACAATCTCCGAAAAATTCCAGTGGTTTGATCTGATATATCAGATCTACAACTTCGCCTGTCACTATCTCTACTGTTACATGAAGATCAGCTGACAACTTTTCTTGAGTCAGAGGATCTAGCCCAGTTTCGGTCCACTTGTAAGTAGCATATATCCTATCTGCGTAAGAATCCACCTTGAATCCTGAACTTTTCAAATCATTACTAACGCTGGAAATATCTGACTGTTCTGTAAGTTCTACTGGCATTCTGAATATGCCTAATCTGGAAGCATGTAAAGGATAAACCCCCCTTTTTGCGATCTCCGACAGCATTATCCAGACACGGTCCCTAAGCAAGGCCGACATCGAAATAGCACTAAAGTTGAATGGCCTAAAAGGCTTTCTATTAAGCGTCGTCGGGGCAAATAGCTTCTTGAATAGCCTTGTATCCCTGCTCTAACTTCTCTGCAATTTTACAACGTCTTGACTCCTGAATTTGGACTCCGGACTCTAAAGCTTACCCTTTATTGGGAGGGATTTATCAGTTACCACAACCTGTATTGGACCACTTCACTTATTTTTCTATTGGGTTACCCACCATATTGGCCCATTCAGTTCATGAGCCATCATAGTTGCGAACAGAGGGATAACCAAGCAGGTATTTCAGTACGAACAAAGTATGTCATGATCTTTCACCTGTTCCACAGTATGAGATGACCTCCTTATTCGAGGTAATTCCTCTTACTTGATCAAGCGAGCTAACCTCTTCGACATTTTTGAAGTCCCGTTTATCTAATTTATTACTTGTGCATGTTCCATCGGATATTCTGGAGCGGAAGAAATTTCTCTTGAAAACCCCTCTAGCCAGCGAACGTCAACCAAGACAGCTTCTGCCTTTTCCATTGCCCGTTTCACCTCTGG
>JBPYDP010000014.1:0-40021 GCA_051985775.1 Candidatus Nitrosopolaris sp.
ATATATAATATGTCGTCATACATAAAAAGCTTGAAGTCATAAATAATAAAGGAAAACAGAAAATATGATAATGAAATGTTCGATTATCTGATTTTTGTGACTAACTTAGATTGAATCTCGAGGTCAAAAGAAAAAGGCTGAACCCGAGATAATTTATGCTCTGCTAGTGCGGCTAGCGTGATGAAGATCTGGGTATATTTGAAACCATTGTAGTTGGCAGAATTCAGTGTTTGTGGGCTTGCTAAGAATTCAGGTGGATTTAATTCGGTCTGCCCGCTCCCTTCAGCCTAGCATTCATTCTCGATTCACCCTCAAGAAATCTCTTTCGATCCTCTTCCGTACTCAAAATCAGAGGCGTAACCTTTACAGATTTTCCGGCATCATCCAAAGCAACTACAGACACAAAAGCAGTTCCGGTTAACGATCTTTTTCCTGAATCTAAATCCTCCGCCATTATAGTGACCTCTACTTCCATAGAAGATCGTTTGACGTAATTAAGACGAGCAGAAAGGATGAGGGCATTGCCAATAAAAACTGGCCTAAGAAAGGTCATCCGGTCGATGCTAGCGGTGACTACGTTTGCATGCCCTGCATGCCGCTTAGCAACAAGACCCGCAATAAGATCAACATGTTTAAGAATAACCCCTCCAAAAACATTACCCTTGGGATTTGCATCTGATGGCAGCATCATGATAGTCGTTTCTGACTTAGAATCGCCAGAGTCCTTGCCACGATCAGGTGCGTTATTAAGTTCCATTTCAAAGACAGTAATTATCCATTTATTTATTAAGTAATGCAAAGGGCCAACCCGTGACCAATGCATAACGAAAGAAGTTCCAGGATTTCAGTACACAAACAGTTCTGAATTCAATTCGAAAGCCGCAGACCATCTGGAAGCCTCTCTGTGTGAAATACAGAAGGAGCCGTCAGGAACGTGAGGCATCCAAATGGTCAGATGTTAACATTGGTAGGCTATTGAAAATAGAAACTATTTCATCTATATATAACGAATTGCCCTTCTTTGTATAGAGCATAATTCCTTATTTTGTTCACTAAGAATGTCATTTTTATCGACGTACGATTAAGGTCAGAAATGAGAATTGAATCTAGTGCTGACATGTCTATCGCATGAGTACAAGGGCATAATTATTTGCCCAATCATATTTTTGTACATATCATACTGTAATTCCTTATCTCACCGTAATGTTTTAATTATATTTTCAAATCCCATTTTAACATCAATAACTGGACTAATCCAAATGAAGAATAAGAGTCCGATCCTCGTATACTGTCGCTCTAATGCGGAATCAAGTACGGGGATATTTCCACGATGATTAGTGTCGCTATGATCACTATTATTATGAATATATGGTCGCGCTTTAGCCTCAAAGCCTATTTTTCCCCGGAAGCTAATGATATATAACCGTTTGATTTTAGGTGAATTTTTAGCATTTACAACATCGGAAATATCGGAAATAAGCTTCAAGATTGTGAATTCGAGATAAAGTAGTCTTCTTATAAATTAAAAGGATACTCAGGGCAATCAGAATTATAATATAACCTTTGGAGAACATCGCGAAGAATCGCCAGTCATCTTGGCTGGAAAACTTCTATCGCTTGATCGTAGCAATCGTCTTGTTTCAGCCTAGCACCTAAAACAAAACGTGACTATTAGCTGGTTTCTTCGATATGTTGCATTGTTCATACCGGTGTGGTGGTCATGGATGGGAGTGACCTTCTGTAACTCTAGGTTTGAAACCATCAATTTGGGAAACAGGCGACTAACCTTATTGCAAGCTGCTGCTGCGGCATTTAAGGCTGAATGCGTGCCGACAATAAATCTGATAGATTTGCCATTTCATATTCAGCTTTGCGCGGGATTCTGGTTGTTGAGTACCTACGTACTGGCAAACAAATGCTCTACACTCAAGCAGTCGTAAAATCATATTCCATAGGCTTCCCTATCGCAGCTTCACTTTTTGATTCTGCTCTTCGGTTAGTATTGTGGATAATAGGAATATCTGCAGATATCACAACCCCAACATTACTCACATTGCGGACGCGAGCAGGGTTCGCACCAAAAATATTGGCTCATTCACAGTAATAGTACTTGGGCAACCCAATCGATTTTGGATACCGCTCTTCGACTAGGTATCGTATTTAGCCTCTAGTGGACTTATTGTGATAGCGTCGACAAACCAGGGTACGAGCATCTTATAATCAAAGAGGAGTTGGAGGCTTTACATACATTTACCTCTTCTAAATGGAGCACAGAATGAAGCGAACATTCTGTGTTGCGTAACCAATATCAAGCCTTGTCAGGCCCGGATAACTGGCTAATGTGTATCTCAGTAGCTATATGACACTAGTGAACTAGGAATTATCAACGTCACCTGAGAAAAGACAAAATTTACAGCCACCATTTCCTTAGGGAGAACATATTCGGTATCATCACGGAAAGTATTTATCATGGATTAAAAAGAATGCTTGGTAACTAATTAGTGTAACAAAAGATAGTATTCATTATCCTGTCTAAGTGTTCTCAACTCCTATAAAGATAATGAATATAGATGCAACAGTGATATAGTATGACAGGGTTTGCATTATTGATATGGGTAGTTGCCGTTAGTTTAGCACTTACTTCAGTATATCTCGAAGGCAACCCTGTATCGGCGGTCACCACCCTTATATCTCCGTCTAGCCGTTCGTCTCCAAGTCATTCTGGGCCTGTCATCCAAGAACAAGTTAATACTGGGAATGTTGACTTAGATAAGCAGATCTCCAAATTTTACAGTTGTATATCTAAAACACACTTAGATCCACCTACTATTCAAGCCGTGGACAGCTGCTATTCTCAACAACAGATATCAGGAGTTACCGGACCAGGAACGGTAACCCACAATCCAAATAACGTCCAATCACATTCCGTTGATAATACTCCAAGGCCCAACACAGACAACCCACCACCAGGTATTCTGGTAGAAGTTCCTTAATTTTAGCAGATACTGGAAACCGCTGCAATAGGAGCAATTTATGCGCGTTTCGGGTCAAGTGTATTATATATTGCCGATTGAAACCCTATCGAGTAGATATCATTCAAATGACACAAGCGATATTCAAATCCAAATCCAAATCGCAATTAAACGATATAACATGATTTGACGCGGTGTTGAAAATAGATGATGCCTCTCCCTCTAGGACTAAAGCTTTGAACGCCTCTATCGTGCTTACTCGGAATTGATCATTTTGAGGCTTCTAAATATAAAACCAAAAATCTCATATGAAAGCAACAGAGTATCAAGGTATATGAAAAAATTTTTGATTAGAATTCCCTGCTTCACCTTATTGATGATCCTCAATTCTATCATCGCATTTGCCCTATTCTCTTCTGCTCATGACGCATTCGCTCAGGACAACTCCTTTGCAAAGAATGAAACTGCGCCCTCAGGAATTGACTGGGATACACTATGCAACGATGTTAGCCAAATGAATATTCTTCTTCAGCCTTGCAGTGACCTTGTAAACTCGAACGGTACTTTGACATCTGTCGGCGAAACTGCCATGTCATGTGTAAGTAACGGATTATCATTAGGTATAGAAGCAATTCACCACGGAGTGCCACTATCCAGGGTCATTTTTGGGCTAGGTTTATTAGCGCAGCCCACAGGATGTGGAGACTGGATAAATATGAATTCGATAGAATCTGCCAGTCAATTTCAATTTCTTACACAGGCCTTCAATCTGCATTGAAATCGGTAACGTTACACCTAGTATTCGCGCTTGTTAGATGCACATCATGAATGCAGCTGTAGGTACGTCTATAATGCTTCAGAATTAGATTTGAGCGCATTGAAACCCATAAATACTTTTTTGTTGTAGGCATTGCAATGTACAAACAAATAATGTTCGCGATCGCGGCCGCAGTATTGCTGACGGCGTTCGTAACGGTGGCTTCGTCTGTGTTCAACGCACACGCTCAGAATGCTACTGGTGGTGCTATGAAGAATGCTACTGGTGCCGCTGCCAATGCTACTGGTGCTATGAAGAATGCTACTGGTGCCGCTGCCGGTGCCATGAAGAATGCTACTGGGAAATAAGACAGGCTGACAATAAAAGTAAAATGTTACCTTAGTGGAGCAAAAAAGTAACCTTCACTTTTTTTTAAATTTCATCTGTTGTATAAGCACCGGTTAAAGGTAATCTGTTTTCTATTCAATTAATTTTAAAATAACTGAGCTTACATTAAATTTTAAGAATGCCAAGCCATTCAAGTTCCTTCGTGGTCAATCGAATGGATCGCAACTGATTCAAGTTGAGATGTCCTAATCAACTTGCAATTACACTGGGAACAAAAAGTCTCTCATTTGTTAATATTCGAAACTTGGATTTATTAAATCAGAGCAAAGTTGACATACGAATAAGCTTAATCTCTCCCAATTAATCATTTCTAATGGAAGAGTACTGTCCTGCTTACTTATGGTAGAACGCTTTTGCAATAGGATTTGAAATACTTAAGGACGATACCAATCCGAATATTTGTCTTCCTTGGCTTTCCGCTTGATATCAAATTGTCGCAATAAAAATTTTATGAGGAGAAAGTACTTTGCTACAAATCCGAGACAAACAGCCACCAAGCCTCCGATAATAAACCTAATTCCTATTATTACAAACCCATCTCCTCCATCTTCGGCAGAAATGAACCGGCTTCCTAAGACAGTGCATGTTATCCCAAACGCAAAAATGATTAGGCCTGCAGCTACCAATGGCTTAAACAAGATTGTGGTGTCACCTATGGTCCTTGACATTTCCTTGAATAATAGGACGCTTTGCCTAATTAAATCATATATGACTATGAACAAAAAGTTTCGCAAATTATTTTGGAAAGTAGTCCTCGGCAATTCACGAAGCTAATTATATTCGTACGACTATGCAGCCCATCTATTTATCTTGCTTAAAGGCAATTCGGCCAAATTGGTCAAATTGAATGACTTTAGATGGGTCAATCCTCCTTGGACTTTTACTACTCTCCTTCGTTTAACAAGACTGCATCTTGTATGTACTTTCCGAGGCAATATCCGTCTCTCAGGAGAACTGCATATGGCGTTGCTAATCCATTAGCTGATTATGATTAACGATTCATCAATTGACATCAGATACCTGCGCCCTTCGATTACTGAGAAACACCATTTTTCATATTATAAAGTCAGTCGGTAGAATCATCCCACGCCCCACCTCTTCCACAAAACGATCATTTATCAAGTATTACGAAGGTTGTTTATAGATACTCACTCTTCAGATCTATGAAAAAAGGGAGGCATAAGGGTTGACGCAAGGATAGCGTTGGCCTATTTATTACCTAATGGCAGCTGGTTATGAAACAAATATTCTGAAATTGTCTAGGCAAGGTATACAAGAAATTCTGAAAATCGGATTTATCTGGCGAGAATTGTATTGTAGATAAATCTGCAAGTTGAAGAGCATTTGAAAATACATTGGGATGTCTTTATGTTCAGTAACCCAAAGTAAGGTTTTAATAAACAAACCTTTGGGTAGCACCAAGTGACCGCCGACACACATTCTTACAGCTTCCAATTGCAACTGCTATGTACCCCAATGAGCTGCCTGATTTATGTGAGGTAAGGTTGTGCGACGCGCGGCCACGATTATTAGCAATTTGCGATACTGTAAAGTAAAATTAAAACCGCCAGAATAAGACGATAGATTAAAGAAAATTCATTTCTTATCTCTTATCATTTGTAGATATTCAATATAATCATCTCATTTCGAAATTAAATCATAAGTTGCTATCAGAAGCTGTGAAGCGTAGAATAAAATTATTAGGATATGTCCAAAAATAATAACTTGTTTAATGTAAAACAAGAGTATGCTAACAGAAGACGCATGTCTAATACTAACAAATATTTGAATATTTAGCATAACAATATTAGATTGGGATTTTTCAGGTTGGAATGACCTAGGCAGTTCTTCGAGATTACAATTGCTTCCATGAAAAGTTGATATAATACAACGATAAGTTGCTTTCAGGATGGATATCAAAGACTTGCTGACGGGTGAGATTTATACACAATGCATTTTTGGGATAATGGCTTACGATGATTTGACTAGATCCCTTGAGTCGATAAAGGAGTCAGAGACGGATCAACTAGAGCGATTCTGGTACTCCATTCAATCACTTGTGGGCGCCGTTTCTAATATATCCAAACTTTTATGGCCCTCCAGTCCCATGGGCTCAGAGCTAAATCCAGAAATCTATGCTCGCAGGGAGGCCCTCAGGAGCAACCTAGGAATTGATGAAAGCTCTCCCCTTAAACCAAGAAAACTGAGAAACTACTTCGAGCAATATGACTCTGAGTTAGAAGAATGGGTATCGCAATCTAAGGATCGTATGATTATCGATTCAAATGTCGGGCCTCTCCAACTTTCGCCCAATGTCGCGTCTGCCCCCATCGCATATATGCGAAACTTTGACCCGGTAAAATTCACTTTGGTCTTCCGCGATGAGGAATATCAGATCAAAGAGATAGCCAAGGCACTAAACGAGTTGGCTCAAAAGATACAGATCAGCTACTCTTAAAGAAGTAGTCAGATCAAAATTTCTCAGAAGCCCATGATTCAATTAGCTTTTTGTTCCTCAAGAAGTACTTTCTGTCAACAATTATAACGTCATTCCAATCCAAAAGCTCTTTTAGCTGTATATTCCGACCCTCAGGATAGTTTACTCCTTCAATTAGACCACCGATGAAATTTCTTCCAACTTTTTTCTTCTCTCCTTCAGCTACAGTAGATGACATTAGAGTACACCCGACGAAAGATCTTTTAAATTTATCGAGTTTAATTCTTTTGTTAAAGAAAACTAATCCATTTTACACATAATATACTATACTACCTATCTCACTACATTCGCATTTGATAATCTTCTACCACCCTTCATCTACTCGTGCTTTAACATTCTTCGCACCAAGCGGCTCCAGCGACCAACATGGGTAGTGTATAGAAATGTTTCTGACCACTAACTTTTTGGCCTTCCTAGTCATAAGCCTTTCAAAGGCATAATAGGAGCCTGAAAAGTAAGGAATGATAGTTAGAAGCGGGAAATTAAAGCGTGCGATCCTTGCTGCCCTAGCTGACCCTGAACTCCAGAAAATACTAGATACTGCCATGCATCAACCCAAATCAGTCAACGATATCATCTATGAGACAAAGATTTCCCATACTACTGCATATCGTAAAATCAGGTGGCTAGTTGAAGAAAAATTATTATTCGTTGACAAAATAGAGATCACTGAAGACGGCAAAAAATCAAGTCTTTTCAGAACAATTTTAAAGACATTCACTGTAAGATATGAGTACAACAACGTCGTTATAGAGGCTGAACAGAATGTGGATACTTTGAGGAAGGTCACAGAAAGATTCTTTTCACTTGATGACTGAATTCTTTTCTTTGTCGGTTGTAGATGCATGTCGAATTTAGGTGGCCGTTGTCACTGTTAGTAGTGATGGTAGGCTATTATTAATAATCACCGTAGTCGCTAGTAGTTAGTTGCAATCACCGAAAATTATTTTTAAACAGCTAAGAACTACATATTATTGCGAACTGACATAAAAAGCGGGAAACAAACTCGTATATCGATCAAACCTTTGGATATTCATTAACAATAGTATGAAATCAAGTACTAATCCTACCATATATGAGTCCGAATATAAGTTCCTAGAAGTTTCCTTTAGGCCAAAAAGAAATGATAATTCGAGAGGCTCTGCAATTTATTATTTTATAATAATCGTACCGTGTCTAGTCGACTATCTCAATCAGAAGGATACAATATATCATACCTAGTCCATGATTTACGCCATATTTTTTGAGGTTAAATCAATAATAGTACTTCTCTATCGGTTTGAGTTACATTCTCTCTTTACAAGGTTAATAAAATAAATATATTGATACATCGAGCCTTAAGATTTGGGTACGAGCGGACTTTTAATCTCGGTGTATATCAAAAAAATTATCAGACCATAAGGAAAGTTCATTAAATTCGGCAGAGTTAGGTTATTGCTAGCAATCATGGGCCTATAAGGGCAAATTTATTTCGCATTGTGACAGCAGCCCCGCATAAACTTTGCAATATGCCGGGAACAAGGCAACCACATGTTGTAACGGGTATCACAATGCGATTATTATGAGGGTAACTTTTTTTGACATATAAATTATCTTATTGAAATTTTCGATAGATTACGTAAATATCCAATATAGGACAGTCACCTTAAGATCAGGAGACCTACTTTTGGGGATAAGGCGATTAACCTACTCACTGACCATTTTCCTGATATCTTCTTTAAACTTCTTTCTGATTCTGTGGAGGGAAGCTTCAATTTCTTTTATCCGCAAGTTCACGTGATCTTCTATATTGGCCATATCGGCAGCTCGGTAGACATGATAGTAACCGCCTCCCTTCATTATCCTAGTGCGTTTTGTGCAAAAACCTAACGAAACCAGCTTTTGTAATGACCTGAATACAGTACCCTTATCTTTATTCATTTTTTTTGCTAATGAGCCCAAATTGAAGCCATCTTCCTCCCTATTGTTGTGCTTGAGAAGGGTTCGGAACAAATCCGAGTCGAAACTAGATAGATCGTATAAACAGGCAAAAACATCTTCGCAAGAAGAATTCTGGTGAGTGAGCAGATTAATAGAAGAATGAGGCACAGTGATTTCCTTCGCCATACTCTAATAAAGGTTTTGTACTGATTGATCAATACCGCATGATAAAGTTTAAAAGCTTCCAATACGAATATTGTACGGTGATTACAAAATCGTGCAAAACCATGGTAACGATGATGAATTAAAAACTATCTTAGCGAGAAAGAAGAACGAGCTGATGGCCCAGGCACAAAGTGGTAGCCAAATAACGTCTCCCATTACTCTAACTGACTCTAATTTTAATGAAATGGTTGTAAAATATCCCCTACTAGTTGTTGACTTTTGGGCGCCCTGGTGTGGGCCCTGTAGAATGGTTTCACCTGTGATAGAACAGCTTGCAACCGAACTCGCGGGTAAAGTAGTTTTTGGCAAGTTGAATGTCGATGAGAATCCAAAGGTCGCAGGTACATTTGGAATCCAAAGTATACCCACGATATCTATTTTCAAGAATGGCAAGCCGGTTGATGGGTTTGTCGGAGCGGTTCCAAAGACGCAAATTCAAGCGCGTATTTTAGCTCAGCTAGGGGATAAGAACACCAATAGCTGAAAAAAAAATATTTGTGGGCTTATTTGGTCGCTAGTTTTAGCTGCTCTTTCAATCCACAACTATGCAAATATAACTCACTTCAGTTTGCCTTGAAGTATGAAGTTGGATAAGTAAGTCCAGCTCCAAGTTGCACTACGAACAACAGGGCGTACTATTAGTAGGTAATCTATCTGAATCAATCCCTGCCTGAATTTGATGTCGTTGAGGCTTTTTAAAATGCTCTTGTAATGCGCAAATTGTTTAAGATGATTCGATGTGATTCTAGAAATGGCAGGTTTGGGTTTAAATAAATCAATCAACTCAATCAACCCATACTTATTAGTTTTTAGGTCATACTCAGTATAACTAATACTAGCTGAATGTTTAAACATGGTATAAACATTATTAAATATCTGCATATAGTTAGTAACATTGAAACTAGGAGCCTTAGGTGGCGAGCAGTATCACCAAGTTATAAAGACAGTGGAATAAACCCCGGAGGCAGACGCCGGGGGTGGGACTTGAACCCACGAGTCCCGCAGGACATCAGCTGGCGCGTCCGCATGCATCGATCTCGAGGCTGACCCCTTTTAGGGCGCACAGACTTACCTAGCTCGGGTACCCCGGCACGAATTCTGATCCGCCAATGCAATTTAATGTTTCTTCAAGAGATCGTATATTACGTCATGTCTATTTTCTTAAGCACCGAGGTCTCGAGAGACCTAAATGACAAAAACGGATATAAAGTACGATTCGACTCCGACGACTCAATATGGAGATTCGATTTTACCCTATTGCTAATCTTGCTAGCCGACAAATTAGTTTTGTAATAACTTTTTACTTTTTCAGAAGAATTTGATTCTATGTATTTCGTCTATAAAGTTATGAATGATCATAGATATAGGACCTTAGATTGCACTTTGCTTGTGACTTCTCTTGGGCAAATATATAACGAAGAAGTACCAGTTTTAACGTTATCTAATTTAAAAATAGATTATTAAATCCATATAAATTAACTATGATTAAATTGCTGCAATAAATACGCCAAGTCAAATATATTTGGTGGGGTAAGTGCAAATGAAAAGAGTACGAATCAGGCCCTTTTGTTGACCAGGATATGTGCCGCTGTGATCATTTTGATAGCCATCTGGCCCGCTTTTTTGACACTTCAGAACGCTTATGCACAGCTAAATACTATTCATTTCGGGCAGCAACTCTTCAATGCACTAAACAGGTGTAGGAACAATGTAACGTGTGGAAATATTGGGTCGATAAGTTACTTAGTATCAATGCCTACAAAAAATGATACATGGATACGCAACGATATCGCGCACATGAATCACTTTACTCAGAAGGATTCGACGCCGTTCATTTTGCCTTTTCCGTAATGATCCTAAATTTTATGACTGCTTAACAGAAGTCTCAACCATCCTATCATTATTTGCCATGGGTCGATAAAGTAATTCGCGCAGATCGGGGGATTGGAAATTGTTATTGATATCAATAGAGAATATGCGAATTCGTGATCACGTAAGTTATATATCGATCGACGCTTTAACGCTGCGAGTGTTAACGACTGCTATTAGCGCACCAACACCTGAAGAAATCAAAAAGTTAACGATGTTTGACGTGGCTATAATGAGCGGTTTAGCGGATTCATTCAGAAACTCTCTTAAAAATTATGTTCAGATAGATCCATTTACCATGGCAGACCCGTTTGGATCTGAAGATGAATATAACTATTCTATGATTTTGGACGAGCAAGAACCGACGAGGGTGGTTGCCATGATTAAGGATGAATTTAACTATTCCGTGGTTTTGGACAAACAAGAACCGACGAGGGTGGTTGCACTAATTGTTTCCAAGTTGGAACCCCTTCCAAAGTTACCTTGGGAAGAGATTTTAGGAGATCGATTGGTTAAAGCATTTTTGTCGAAGGCAAGTGCCGGTGACCTTAAAAATGAACTGATGCCAAAAGATACCAATAACTTCTACCAATACAGAAGAGATGGCAAGATTAACGGATACATAATGTTCGCCTTTCAGGTCTGCGGTAAAAATTCCCCAGCATAAATAAAAAGTTGGAAGTGAACAAACTAGAGTCACTCCCACAATAATAATTATTCGAAATATGATTCTTCAGAAAGGTCATTATTAATACGCATACTTATCCAAAAACTGAACGGCAAGCGGGATTGGCCCTGTGCCGCTTTGATTTATTACACTCACGAAGTCCATGCATAAACTTGATTTTTTGTCTCAGATTTTAGCCAATTAGGCAGGTTGGACAATCCTTACATAATCGGCTCTCGTGTGACTATCAAATCGTCGTTATCCATAAGTTCAACTCCCATAATATCGAGGATTTGCTTTGCTGCGTTTCGTCCTTCCCTTAAGAGAATATATTCGGCTATTTTCAGACGATATGCTGCTGCCCAATGTTGTCCTATTTTATATTTTCCTCGCATCTCGATGGGAAATATCTTAATTACTGTAACCTCTTGAACTGATGGCATATGAGGATAAAGAGGCGCATACCTTCCTTCAACCTGATATTTTTTCATTAGCGAATTCAAAGCTTCTGCCTTTTCTAAACTATCTTCAACAATGGTCGCAATTCCTTTGATGACGACACTGATGTAAAGAGTATCAGCCTGAGACGCATCGGTAGGATGAAAAAAGTACGATGGGAGAAAGCAAATATGTCGGTCTACTTCAAAACCAACTTTAGGATTGGCCTTTATATTATCTAGTTTTTGACCCATATGATAAGAGTGCATATAGACTCCATCCGATTTATTGTCCGTTCTACATTTCGTATGAATATTGACTGCCGAGAGGTAAACAAAATTCATAGGTATGACTTGAGGATATCCATTCGAATCTATCGAACATATCCTTCCTACGGGTTCATTATTTAGAAATTCAATTATCCTTTCCTTCGAAGAAATCTCCAATTTTTTAATAAGCCTCATAGTTTGATAGTCTATTGATTGATTGGATTAATTAACATAGGTACAACGTTGAAGAGGCCTATATTGAAAATATGTGAAAAGGTCATAGATATGATTGAATCGCATAAAACATTAATATAGTGTTATGTGCCATTCTGTTTATATATGCCTCTGCTAATGGTGAAGTGCAAAAAATGCGGGTTTGAATATCCCTATGCCACACAAATGAACGCGGAGACCTTGCGGACTCTAAGATTGGACAGCAGCAAAGAAAACTGTCCAGAATGCAACAGAGTATCTGCATACAATAAGGCGGATTACTTCTTCAAATAAGCTACACCTTATTTTTTGTCAGTTCAAGCGTTTTTGAAGTGGGCTCTGTTTTACTTCATATGCAAACTTAACACGCCTTGGGATACATTTGCATTTCATTCCCATCAGCTACTTCCTAGGAAACATCTCTTCGTAAGGCTCTAATATTCTCCTGCAGAATTCAGCTCCTTTTTCTGTGATTTTGTATTTAATTATTTTTTTGTTACCCCAAGGCTCTTCGAGTCGGTCGATAAACCCCTTTTGTTCCATGTCGCTCACTATATCTTTGTGTTTGACCAAATTAAGTCCACAATAACTTAACAATGAAGTTTGGTTAAGTTCACCATACTCAGTCAACTTTAGCAGAATATCCTTTCTGATGTAAATACGATCTCGGTATTCATGCGACAACTGCTTGGCCTAACTCGAAATAATGAGGAATGCAGGAAGCATTAAGTTTTGTTATCCTTCACATTTTATCTGTATGATGCTCCTAGCCTCATAAGAGCAACTTGCCAATCCAAACGTTAACCTAGGATTGTAATTAAGGAAAAGTATGCAAAATTAGCATTCTACCTTACCAGAATTCTTTCCTCATGTGATGGAATGATTTTGGCGCTCACGCAGGATCTATGCTGACCTATATTTGAGCACGACTCCCCTATTTTGAAAGTGGTTGGTTGATCTCGCCATAAGCCTTCTAAATTTACAAGATCGACTAACCATCTAAGGGATAAAAATAAACGGTAAACTACTCTGCAATTACAGATTGCACAATGGACTAACTAAGGATATGCCCTAAATTGCAAATCAAATCTATGTTAAAGCGACGCCCAGTTAAATGTCGTACAATATATACACATCATAAGTAAAATACAGTCATAGAGTGGTAACAACCAAGAAAGCGATGGTAGTTGTATTAATGGTCGTGTTAGGTTCGTCAGTGCTGGTAGGTGCCATATCGCTTTACAATCGAAGTTCGATTGCTACAGCCCCCGCCGTCGAAAATCGAAGTATTCTTAATTCGAGGCTGAACACAATAGTAAATCTTTGCATGAATTCACTACCTAAAGGAATTCAGGCCTGTGACACACAGCTTAAAGATCTCGTTTCCCAAGTTTGTTCTGCGAATAACGGACAATTGGATGCATGCCATAATGGGGCAGTGAATCGATATTACGCAGAAAGATCGGCCGGGGAAACAAAGACTTTGTCGAACAAGTCAAGTTAGTTCGCTTCTGTGAGTCCCTCGATCCCAGGTACTGGGGACTTGGTTGTGAACTAACTGAAGAATCTGAAATCTAGATTCAGATTTTTGATCGCGATACCTTATGAGTTAAAAACAACTAATAGATTATCACATGTGGTAAGCAATAATATAATTGGATTACTATTACAAATCGAGCGCAGTCAAGAGTAGTGTAATGTACCTTGAAATGCGATTTTAGATATAATCCAGTAAAGTAAATCTACCTCGTAGATAGTCAGCTGCTTACAAAATTAGGATAGATTATTAGGGATTCGAGGGATTAAGTGCGTCAGCTAACAGGTTGTTCCTACAAACAAATGAATATTCCTATTAATCTTAGCGATTAAATTTTCTAAACAATCCAAAAATCACCTAATTTGATTGATCAGATATATTATAACAGGTCGAATAGCTAATATTCGTGAAGAACATTGATTATTTATGGGCCACCTCTACTGCGAATTTCTTTTCAATCAGGGACCTTGCATTCTCAGAAGGAAGCGCTGCCACATCATCTAGCAAAAATGGCCCATATTTGTTCAAATCCACACCCATAAATTGTTCCATTGGTCTTAGAAACATGATTACCATCTTTTTAGAACGTGACTTTGTTGAGAGCGATTCTAGGACCCTTGGACTTCCAACTACTACTGCTTTAAGTATCTGATTTCTTCTATCTTTAAGGTCTCTTGCCCCTTCCAAGAAGTATTTCTCTTCGTCTGTAATTCTCGAATAATCTGTCGTTGTAGTTACGTTTGTTGTGGAATTAGTTGATGCTGAAACAACTTCAAGTTCATCTATTATTTTCTGATATCGCGCTTCGAACAAGAGGTTTATTGCCTCAGAAAGTATCTCTACTACCGCATTTCTGATTAGGCATTCAAGTCCCTCAAAGGTAGAAACTTTTAGAGCTTCAATGATACTTGCCGTGTTTGAATAAACGTCAAACGGTACTGACTGTAGTGCGCTCGTCTGGATCTCTTTCTCAAGAAGTTTAACTATATCCACGATGGCCTGAGATCCGTTATTGATTTTTGAATTATCTACCACTGCGTCCCGTACTCCGTATTCGACCCAGAACTATACAATATTGATGTATTCGACCATAAGGGCCAAAGCAAATATGAACTTTAAGCTATTGAAGTCGGATAGAATTTAACAATCAATCCTAGCGACGGAGCATTTCTAGCTTTTTTGCGGCTGCTGGAACTAAACAGTTCTTAAACTAAGCAATAATAGCATGGAACCATGAACTAACAAAAACAAAGAGATCGTTGATATATTTTCGGAACCGCTTCAGCAAAATCTAGGGTTTAACACCGAACGGAATCTAAAGCTAGACCCACTAACATAAGGTTGTAGATTAACTCATCAGGTATTTGAGGGTGTTGAAGCCGAAACGTCTTGTCCGTGAATGGCTGTTCTTAGTCTTTATAGTGGTGGGGTAATAACTCAGCTCCTTTTTACAGCACTCAGCCTCTGATGGTTGACTCCTATATACACAGCAGCAGGGGTCCATACAGACCACGCTTCTTATCGTCCAACCACAGCAATTCAATTTGAATACAATTTGAATCTAGTCTTTTCACTTACAATTCAAAACCCTCATAGGACATGATTCTTTCTCTTTTGTCAAAGGAATTTCAATAATACACTCTATTTATTGAATTTCCTTGTGTGTGTATTCAAGACTTTCCAAGGACAAATCTAAAGAATTAACAGATATCCATTACCCATCCAATTTAGGTTGGATTGACCCATTCGTCCGGGATTCAGTCCCATTCGTCCGGGATTCAGTCCCATTCGTCCGGGATTCAGTCCCATTCGTCCGGGATTCAGCCCAAAAAATCCTCTGGACATGCCCTGAATCAGGACTTGTATGAAACGCTAGGAATATATCCAGTCCCAAATTGTTCAACATATCAGCCAGTGCCGCTGCGGAAAATTCTTATCTTTCTCTATTATAGTGCTGGACATAATCTCGCATGCGATATGTGTGGGCTGATTCATCTGCAGGAGCCATTTGTAAATGTTTACGGGAATAATAGTTGCAGCAACAGGATGAAGTTGCTTTGTGGTCCCATAGAATAAGAGGAAGAGAACATAGAATCAAGCAGCTAAATCTGGCTACTTATTCTATAGCAGAATCAAATAAACAGTAATTGAAACTAGCGTCTGCGAATCAAATACTTGTGAGAATCTACCAACAAATGTTAGTGAGTATATAATTGAGTACCAACAGGTTCGTCTCGGATCCTGGTCATTTTTGTGTACAGAGAGCAGGCATATTACTTAATAGCTAATCCTTCAACCTTGGGAGTACTACTACTCAGGGACAGATTCGCACGCGATTCTTCCACCTTCAAGCCTTACGAATAGAAACCGGTTGTCCTTAAAAATGAGGGTGATCTCCTTGTCACTTTCCTCGACGTCCAGCAGCTCTTGTCCCTTTACACCATCGAATTTGGCCATACTTACTATTGTAAATTGCTTATATTTATCACTGCATAAGCATAGTGTAGAGGTGCTTTTCGACCTTACTTCTACAGGTTTGTCTACTTTGGAGGTGCTATACACTTATGAATCCCAAAAGTACGTTAATTTGAGTGTTGACGTACCCTAGGTGCAACGATGTCAAAATAAGCTCCTACGAAGGAAGCGAGGTTATATTGAGAGGATGGGTGCATCGCATCCGAAAACAGAAGGAGATTACTTTTGTTATTTTGCGCGACGATAGGGGCGGAGTGATACAGGTCACAATTCCAACGAGCAAGACCTTAGGCCTAACAATCGAATCTTGCATAGAAGTCGTCGGTGTGGTTAGAAAAGATCAGAGGGCTCCAGAAGGCGGGTACGAAATCAGGGGAACGGAACTGAAAATCTTCGGGGCAGCCATGCTTGACTACCCTATAGGAGAATATCAAAGCGAAGATTTACTCCTCAACTATAGGCATCTTGCAGTAAGGACTAGAAGGATGAGCACTGTTGCCAAATTACGTGCCTCAATTCTAAGATATTCTCGCCAATGGTTCATAGAAGATGAATGGTTGGAAATTAGCGCTCCTACCATAGTAAGGGACGCAGTAGAAGGGGGCTCAACATTATTCGAAATAAAATACTTTGATCGGCCTGCTTTCCTGTCTCAAAGTGCTCAACTTTATCTTGAAGCAATGGTGTTTGCATTAGGGCCTGTCTGGAGTATAACGGAGTCCTTTAGAGCTGAAAGATCACGTACTGTTCGACATCTTGCCGAATTTACTCATCTGGAAGCTGAGGCCCCTTGGATATCTCAGGAGGACATCATGAATATCCAAGAAAATTTAATTTCATTTGTCCTTAAAAACACATTAGCCAACAATTCGTTGGATTTCGAATATCTGAAAAGAGATGTCCTTGAGCTGCAAATGATCGGCCCTCCTTTCGAGAGGATTTCATATGGAAAAGCTGTTGACATTCTGCGTTCAAAAGATTTCAGATTGGTTGAAGAAAATGGGACTCGCAGGGGGATTAAGTGGGGCGATGACCTGAATATTGAATCGGAACGCGAGTTAACCAAGGATTACACAAAGCCATTATTCGTGTCTGAGTACCCAATTGGCCTTAAACCATTCTATGTTAGAGAAGATCCAAATCAACCGGGGGTTAGTCTTAGTGTCGATTTGCTTGCCCCACGCGGATTTGGAGAAATCAGTAGTGGAAGCGAAAGAGAGAGTGACATCGAGTCAATCACCAGAAGAATTAAAGAACAAGGTCTCGATCCAAAGGCATACGAGTGGTATTTAGATTTGAGAAGATACGGAAGTGTGCCACATGCCGGTTTCGGTTTGGGCATCGAAAGGTTAGTCAGATGGGTACTCGGTATCGAAGACATCAAGGAAGTGGTTTTATTTCCAAGGACTATGTCGAGGGTCGCACCTTAATACGATCTAATGATTTACCGATTACCTCCTAATTATTTGAAATCCGGATCGTGCCCCAGAAATGCAATCTAATTAATTCTCACAAATTTGTGACCTCGTCAAAAAGGTTTAAAATCCGGATTCTATTGGATCGGGTGGCTTCATTAGCTCCCTCAGTAAAGTGGTGGCGTAAGAACCGGTCGGAAGCGTAAAAGAGATGTGAAGCGGATCCGTGCCAATAGCAGAGAAGTTAGAAGCACACAACGGAGCCTGCCGGTAACCCCCCTGTGTGCTCAATTCTTGCATCTCCTTAATGTAAAAGTTTTTTGAGAGAATCCCCTCAGATTTTAGAAGTTTGTTTGTTATTAATTCGAAGCGACCTTTACCTTCTTGAAAAGAATAACCAACTAAACGAATTGCTGGCACAGTATTTCGCTCAGAATCCGAGCTTGAGTCAAACTTTCTCAATTTTCCAAATTTTAGTGGGCACTCGACCTCAAAACACAAATCTTTTGCTTTGCATTTGAGTATATCTTCACCCGTCATCATAGCATTACTGAGACAAAGATTGAAAATATATGCCTGATAGGCTTGCACAAATAATCGGCGTATATTTATCGGGATGGCTCTTAGTGCAAAGATATAATCTTTGCCATCCATCACAGCATACATCAGGCAACGTTCTATGTCCATGCCTATAGGCATACTCTTAACAAGTCTGGAATAGTTGCTGGGATCTTGACTCTTTTCTCTGATCTCCTTAGTCATTCCGGAGTCGTAGTTTGTTGTGTAACATAACAACAGCTCAACAGCCCTCTTGAAGTTTCGATTTACTATTTCTTTGCCGACAAGGTGCGTAACTGCCCTTTGGCTTCCAAACCTCTGCAAACCATAGAAATTCGCGATCTTCCTTATCTCAGTGTTAAATTCGTAGCAATCCTGGTGTTGATTTCCCCTAATTATAATCGCAAATTCATTCCCTAGAAGTGACCGTTTGGATATCGGTCTAGTGATGAAACCCTTGAGGGTCAGGAGAATTTGACTCATTTGAAATTGTCTATGTACTTTTTTTAGTTGATCCGCACTGGCATATTGTAAGGTTTTGGCCTTTGCGTCCTTGATGCCCATAATTCGCAGACGAATGCCAAACCTTTCTTTGATTCTTGCTAGAGCATGATTAGAATCAATATTGCTCTTTTCTAGAACATATAGTGGAAATTTGTGTCTCTGATCTTTGAATTCCGCTAATTCTTCCAGAACTTCAGGATCAATAATTTCAATCACGTTGAAATCGCTAGTTCGTCGCTTTATTGTCCCATGTACTCCGTCAAAGCCAGTACAGTAGCAGTTGATGCCGACCTTACTGTCGATTATGGGCACTTGATGGTACTTCAAAGTCCTCAGCACCGCCACTTTCTTTTACTTGAGTTGAAATGATGGATGTTTCTATCTCCAAGCGGACAAGCAAGTCTAAGGAGTTCACTCGATGAATATGGCATCTTGTCCCAATATGCTGTCAACAACTCTTTATCAAGTATTAACGCTTGAAATCCACCTAAAAAATGGGACCAAGGTACCCGATGCTGGTAAAGAGCGTCTGTCTTTCACGTTATATCCCAGGAGAATCATTCTATGCTCGAGTTTTTTCCTCAACGAGGAGGGAAGGTCCTCCCCATTTAAGGGTTGGAATATTTCGAATATTTGATCCTGGTGAAAAAAGGCTACGTGTTGAGCGTAACAATCTGTCAAGATCTTTGGGTCGTTTGCGATTCTAATATTCCTTTGGGATTGAGAGAGATAGGTTGTTGAAGGTTCATTATTCAACTCTACAGAGATTTGCAACACCCTCTTCGAGTAGTTATGTCTGATGAAGGTAGGATCATATACCATGGCGGAGGTGTGATAACTAAGAACAGTGTTCCTTAAGCTGGCAACTGACCTCTTGGCAAGATCATTCGCTGTAAGTACGTCATTTTCACTGGAGAGTCCATGATTTTTTCCGAAAATGAAGAATATCCCCATGAGTTCCTCACCTCTAATAAATGGAAATTGAATCTTCCCCTCGATGAAATGAATAATCCTACGGGCTAGATCTTCAGGCAAAAACATGCCCAGATATGAATCCGTAACAACAGACAACATCCTTGATAGATTCTAGGGCTTTATAACATAGTAGGAAAAAAACCTTGCTTTGAATCCGTAAAACAAATCCAAAAGCAAGAATATTTCCACGTTAAGACGACTCATCATTAAGCCCTATGTTTTTACAGAAGGCATGCATTAGAGATAATTGCCCATCTTCTCTTCTTTCAGATCACATATCAAAAATGTTGGACCGATTTGGAAGAATCGGACTTAGCTTTTGGCTTTACGAAACCCATGCGTGAACCCAGGATCATAGACCTTTGAAAATTCGTATTTCTTTGGAGCTAGTACATCTCCAACAATGATCACGGCTGTCTTCGTAATACGAGCCCGTCTTGTTTTATCTGCTATATCCCCCAGAGTCCCCTTGAGTATCACTTGGTCATCCCAGCTTGCTCGGTACACAATAGCAGCAGGTGTGTCCCTAGAGTAGAATCCAGATGCGAGGATTTCTTGCACTATTTTATCTATCAGGTGAACGCTAAGATAAAGTGCCATCGTAGATCCATGTCTGGCTAATTCTGAAATTTTCTCTCTTTCTGGTACCGGTGTTCGTAGTTCTGCTCTGGTAATAATGACTGTTTGGGTATTTCCGGGCAAGGTCAACTCCAAGTTCATGGCGGCCGCGGCTGCCAATAAGGCAGTGACGCCTGGAATCACCTTGGACTTGATGCCATCAAGTTCCAGTTTGTCTATCTGCTCTCTAATAGTGCTAAAAAGGGCCGGATCGCCGTCGTGAAATCTCATTGCGAGTTTTCCCCTCCTTGTCGAGTCTCTAAGAATCTCATATATTCTCTCTCGATCCAACAAAGCTGCATCGTAAACCTCCGCCTCTTGCTTTTTGCTTTCCAAGAGTTTGGGATTCAAAAGAGATCCGGAGTACACTATAACATCAGCCTTTTCCAGTAATTCTTTGGCCTTGACCGTGATAAGTGATGGGTCACCTGGGCCTGATCCTACAAAGTAAACAGTATTATGTTCTATATGGGCCATCTTTTTTCGCCACCATTATTGAAAAATACTTTTCTACTGGGCCCTTTACTCCTATCAGGTCACTCAGTTTCTCCATCTTTATAATTTCCCCGCCAACCGAGACATCTTGAGCGATGGCTAAAATAGAATCGTTTGGAAATCCTGATTTAGATAACATCTCCACTACTCTTTCAAAATATCTACCATCCTTGAGGAAAATAATGGTATCGCAGCAGACAGCTGCTTGTTTTACTTTTTCCAAATCATAACATGCTGGCACAATCGCGACCAATTCTTCTCCCTCTGCAATACCAAGCTTTGCTTGGGCGGCGAATGCAAATATTGAAGTAATACCAGGCACAATCTCAATATCTATTTTATCGTAGTAAGAAGATAGCTCTCTGTGAATATAAATCCAAGTACTATACAATGAAGGATCGCCAACAGTCAAATAGACTGTCCGCTTTCCTGTTTCGACTGCATTGGCTATCTGTTCAGCATTTCTCTTCCATACGTCCCTTAAAGTATCTTTATCTCGGATCATGGGAAACACAAGGTTAACAGTTCTAGCTGTTTCTTGGACATATTTTTGAGCAACTGAGAGTGCAATGCTCGGCTTTCCAACTCGGCTGGTTGGTGCAAATATTATTTCTGCACTTTCAATTATTCTTGCCGCCTTAACTGTAAGTAGCTCGGGATCACCAGGTCCGCAGCCAACGCAATACAGTTTCATGCATAAATTCCCGTAAGTTAGATTATTTAAAGTCGTGTTTTGAGGCTTTTCCATATTCGACGATGACTTTATGCATCACTACTTTTTTGTCGCGGAAACTATAGTGACAGGATTTCTGGCAATCATCATAGTACCACTTGATAGTCCCCTAGCCTTCGTGATTATGGCCTGTGTGATATCAACTTCAAGCAGACAATTCTGCTTGATCAATCTGTTGACGAGGCACAACGTCTCTATTAGAATCGTATCAATTACAACTCTGCCACCCCTCTTGATTCTATCGATAGCGAGCTCTATCATTTTGGTTAAATCTCCAGAGCTACCCCCTATAATTATCGCGTCAACCTGCGGTAGAGTCGAGAGAATATCCTGTGCTTGACCCAGATACAGGCTTGCCTTCATTCCAAATTTGTTTAAATTTCTGTTTGTGAGGTCAATAGCAGCATCGTTAGAATCGATACCAAACACACGGCCTTTTGGGACCTGTATACAAAGTTCTACAGTGATAGCACCACTCCCACAGCCAATATCGATTGCCCAGGAATTCTCCCTCAAGCGTAACTTACTGAGAACAAGTGCCCGAATCTCTTCCTTTGTAATAGGCACCGTTTCAGATCTTTCGAACAAATCATCCGGAATTCCGCCAGTACGGTATGGCCAGACCATTCAAACCCTACTTTTGGTCAGCTATTTTAATGGTGCCATGTTCTCGTGAAGCCCAGTATAAATAGCAATCATAAACATTATCAACATGAAGATAAAAGGGAAAATTCCATTTGTTGCTAACTTTCGCCTCTCATTTTTTGGAATATTCTTCGCGATACGCTTTGCGACCTGATACGACACAATATAAAAGATTAGCCCTATCAATATTGCTGTACCAATAGCCATGCCTTGGGAGGCACCTGGAGCGATAGAAAAGCCTGTGATTATGCCTGCAAAAAGGCCCAAAATAGCCCTCATATAAAAAACCCTGTCTAGAGGATCCAATTCTAATACCTGGTCCTTGATTTTTACTCGGTTTAATTTCTTGCGGTCTGCCAATTTTTAGGTGATACTATATTTTTTGATTAATATTTGTGGTAGGTTTACTGACATACATCATGGAATTATCAGGTATCGAGCTGAGATATTTAATAAACGAAATTCGTAAAAAGATCAGTTCAGGTTACTATGTTGGTAACATAGCTGGGATAACCAGAGATACTTTTCTGTTAAAGTTACGACATTCTGTAGAGCCTGAAGTCTCACTTATGTTATCCGTGAAGGGAATTTGGCTCACGAGATTCAAGTTCAAACAGGTAGAAGAAATTGATCTCTTAAAGATCATCAGACACCAAATCGAGAGGGCTAGAATCGAAAAAATAAGTCAGTACGGAAGCGAGCGAATTATAACAATGAGATTTAGACATCATGATGGCAGAATTGCTATAATTGTTGTTGAGTTCTTTAGTATCGGAAATATAATATTATGCGATGAAAGAATGCAAATCCAAGCAGTTCTAAATCCGATTCACGTGAGACATCGAATCCTGAGAAAAGGTCATGAATATCGACCTCCGCCAGCCAGAGGTACCGACGTATTGGAGCTCACTTTAGAGAAATTAAAGCAGATGCGAGATAAGACAGAGCTAAAAGATCTAGACGTTTTGCGTTGGCTGGGTAGAAATATCTCAATCCCGAAGAAATTCGTGGAGAAGATAGTTGAAAGAGCAGAGATATCTGCCTCAGATATTGGGCACTTGTCCGATAATGATCTGGCACGAATTTATGAATGCATATTGGATTTAATTTCCAAGGTTACGAGTGGTAACTTTAAGGCGATATTAATAACAGATGCGAATGGAAAAGCCCAAGACGCATTAATTGCATTTACTGGAGTGACTGAGAAAGCGAATTCTATCCTTGAAACAACTAAGACCACCTCGTATATGTGCGCTATTGACGAAGTGCTTAGCAATGAAATTTTGGAGAGGCTTGGACACATGAAAACTACAGAATTTGACGAGCAAATAGCGATTATTCAACATGACATCGAGGAGCAGAACAGAGCAAAGGAACAAGTCATTTCCAAATCCAGTTCTATTCGGAGCGTAGCAAATAGACTAATGTCTGCTGCAACAGATGGAGATAATCTAAAATTCGATAACGGCCAAATTATGGAAAGCATCGCTGCCGATTCTGCTTACATTGTATTGGTGAAGGGGAAGAAATATTTGGAGGTTTTAGGTGAACGAGTCCCTGTTGGTGATTCAAGCTTTGCAAAAATTTCTTCGCTTTTGTTCCAACGAGCCAAAGAACTAGAGAAAGCATGCTACTCTTTAGACGCAGCTAAGACAAAGCTGTATAATCAATTAGATAACCTGAAGAATATGGCTAGCGCAGTCCACAACAAAATTGTGTTAAGCGAGCAGACCTCAAAAGAATGGTATGAAAGATATAGGTGGTTCATCACTAGTGAAGGGCTCCTATCGATTGGGGGGAGAGACGCGACATCGAACTCTGCTATCATACGCAAGTATTTGACAGAAAATGACCTAGTGTTTCACGCCGAAATTTTTGGGTCACCATTTTTTATCTTGAAGGGAGGAAAACGAGCAGACAAAATAGGTCACAGCCTGGAAGAAGTGGCTCAGGCGACTGTCTCATTTAGCCGAGCATGGAAGGATGGGCTGTCAAGCGCTGACGCTTATTGGGTTGAACCGGACCAAATAAAAAAAGGGGCCCCCGCTGGTCAGTTTCTCCCCAAAGGCTCTTTTGTTGTTGAAGGTAAACGCAACTACATAAAAGGGGTCGAAATAAATTTAGCTATTGGAGTCGCTAAACTTAGAGCCCATTACGTGATCGTCTGCGGACCTTTTGCAGCGATAAAAAGACGATCGATTATCTTTTCTAGGCTGGCTCCAGGGGGATTTGAGCCGAATAGCTTAGCTAAGAAGGTAAAGTCAGAACTGGTAAGAGTAGCGATTGGAACTCCCGATATAGCAAATCAAGACACACGTTTGTCAGAATATTTGAAGTTATTCAGTCTTTCAGACATAGCTAAAGCAATTCCTTCAGGTCATGCAAAAATTCTCCTCACTGAAAAAGGCGAATCAGAGGCCATGCCTGTGGGCGTATGAGCAAAGTAATTTAAGCTAGAAATGATTTCACTATCGTGGTGAAGAAAGAGCTAACTACACAGCATAGGGATGCAAACATGACGACAAGGGTTCTTGTTAGAGACATCATGAATAGTCCAGTTGTTTCAGCAGCTCTTACCGATAACGTTATGGAAGTTGCGATCAAAATGAGAGATTATAAAGTTGGCAGTATCGTAATAATGGATGGGGAAAATCCGGTTGGAATAGTCAGTGATTGGGACATTGTTTCAAATGCGGTGGTTACCAACTCTAAGCCGAGTACTTTAAGGTCCGCTGACATTATGCAAAAGTTGCATATGGTGGAGGGGGAGGAAGGAGTAACCGAAGCCGCTAGAATGCTTCGACAGCACAATATCAAACGGCTTGGGGTGGTATACAAACAGAGACTAGTTGGCATTATCTCAGCCTCAGATGTGATAGCTGTCACTCCAGATCTTGTAGATGTAATTTCCGAAAAAGCAGCCATAGTAAGAGGGGAGACTGGTCGTTCCGCGGGACTGATCTCTGGGTATTGTGATGAGTGTGGGGAATGGTCGGATTTATTGCAGTTTTCAGATGGCACCTTCTCTTGCGAAGAATGCAGGGGCGAATAAGTTATTAGCTAAGCCAAAGCCTGCATTCATAGTAGACTCAATGTTGGGAAGTGTGGCGAGAAAGCTCCGATTCTTCGGGTTCGATACATGGTACGGAGACAACCTATCAGACGCTGAGATCATAAGAATAGGGACTGAGCAGAAAAGAGTCATTTTAACCTGTGATAGAACCATGTACAGAAAAGCTGTAAGATTGCGGGCTGGCGGCACCTTACTTCGTGGATTGGGCGACTTAGAGGATATAGCTCAAACGTTTTTAAGTTACGGAACTCTATTAAGTGCCTTCATGCATGTAAGGCCTCGATGTCCTGAATGCAATAGTATGACTATAGAGGTAGCCAGATCCGATCTCAAACAAGATATCCGTTGTTGCTATGCTTATAGTCAATTCTTTCAATGTTCGGGATGTGGAAAGATCTACTGGGAAGGAAGTCACTATAAAAGTCTCACAGCACTTTCCAAGAGGATAGATGGTAGGATATTAGAACTAATCAGGGAACCAAGCTCCTATAATGACCATTCACCTGTCCCTACACTCGATTTCGTTCCTTGGGGAATTTGTACTGATCTGTAGAATCAACTCAATTAAACTGCATGTGCAAGATCCTGGCCAATTTTTTCTTTTAAACTATGTCCTAAAGCAATTAAGCCGTGTCAAGAGTAATAAAGGATTCAAACGTAGAGAGTGGGTATTATTTGAGCCCTATCTTTTTTCAATCTGCCTTTGCTCTGTCCTATTTAGATATTCGGATTTGCTGATTTTAGGACAAAAAAGTTTGGCTACCTCCTTTGGAGAGGTAAAGACTATCCGAATTAACGAATATGTTTGCAGAAAAAATGGAAATATTATCTAATCATAAAACTAACTCATTCACAGTGAGTGCGCGACCGCAGTACCTGCATTTCATCACGATTTCTGATTTGTCGATAATGTCAATGGTTGATCTAATATCTTCGCTATTTGTGACACAGTTCAAATTAGGACATCCAAATATGCCTACTATCGAATCTGGCAATTGTATCTTCCGTTTCTCCACTAGCCTATATTCCCGAATTATATTAATCGTCGCGTGAGGAGCGATCAAGGCTAGCTTGTTCGTCTCGTCCTTTTCCAAAAATCTGTTCTCTACCTTAATAATATCCTTCTTTTCATGTTTGCTACTTGGTACATTGAGAGCGACAGTAACGACATTGCCTTCCTTACCTGTAATGTTGAGTGCTCGTAGTACAAGCATAGCACGACTCGATTCGATGTGATCTATTACAGTTCCGTCCCTAATGCGCCGAACTAGGAGTTGGTTACTATCAGGCATCCGACGTCCTTGACCTTTATCTCAAATTGTCGCAATAATAAAGGTAGTGTATCGGTCTCATACATTATGTCAATAATTCTGAAAGCGAGTTTTCAATCTTGATATGAATTGTAAAAATCTGCTAATGCATGAACCAATTTAGTTCCCGGTCTCGGCATACCATTAGCCCTTAGCAAACAACACATCGATAGTATAGGCACTCCTCAATCTTCATCTTTATTGACAAGTGACTGCAAATTGTGAAACATTGGTCTAAGTTCTGAGGATGGTCCAATAACTTCTAGTCTTGTAGTCCCCATGATAGAGATTTTCGAATTCTTAAAAAACACACCTTTTTCTGAATATTCTAAACCTTGGAGTCGATCTAGTCTCTCACTCACAATATCATCTGTTTTTAAAAAGTGTCCTCTTTGTGCGAATAGGATTATTCTCTTGTCCGTTATTAGTACCTTATATTTTTTGACGCCGTATCGGACAAGAGAATTGCTATGAAACTTTACGTTTTCCTGAGGCAACAGAAAATCTTGAAGCGGCATTGAAGAGCGGTTTAAACCGATAAAATGGATATAAATCAACTCGAGTCGAGGCAATTTATCAATAAGGATAAAATATTTAATCTCATGAAAAGGTCTAATCCAGAATTCTCGCTTGTGTTATCTTTTTTAGTAATATGTAATAAATGAGTCATTGATTAAATAATCTTAACAATGCTCAATGTTGCTTTTTAAAAAGATTTCATCCAAATATTGCCGTAAGCTTTTATTATCATTTTAAAATTGATATAGTCTTGACTCAGGTGGAAGCTTTTCGACCAACTAAGAATAAAAGTTTCAGGGATTTAGAAGAATTGCCGGAAGATAGCCCGGCAATGCTGCTTTCGGCGATCTACGTGGGTGAAGAACAGAAAGTCTACTTAAAATTTTACAACCTTCGGCGACATACAATATGCTTCTGGCGAGATCGAACAAATCATAAACCGTATTGCTATACGAAAATTGAATATCTCGATGACCTCAAGAAAGTATTGGAATCTGACAGGAGGTTTAACCTGGAACAGACAAGGAAAATCGAATTAATCAAAGATCAAGAGATAGATGTAGTCAAAATTATTGCTCCTGATCCACTTTCAATCGGTGGTACCGAAAATAGCATCAGGGAGAAAATCACATCTTGGGAAGCCGACATAAAATACCACGAAAACTACCTCTACGATACCGGATTGATTCCCGGTGCTTATTATATTAGGAGAGGAGAGGAGCTTGATACGTTTGAACATCAAATTTCAGACAAGATTCAGCTAGAGTTAAAAAGTCTGTTATGGGACAAAATCAAAGAGGAAGGTGGAGGGATTGAAAACCATCAATATCAGCAATATTTGACTGACTGGGCGAATCTGCTCAACCAACCCATACCTGACCTGAAAAGGCTTTCAGTCGATATCGAGGTAGAGTCCGAGGAGGGGAGAATGCCTACACCTCGAGATCATGATAGGAAGGTCATAGCCGTTGGATTTGTTGCGAGCGATGGTTTCAGAAAGGTGCTTGTCTTGGATGACTTAAAGGATCACTCTGAGGTCTCTTTTATTCCAGAGGTAGAGGTCTGCAAGACCGAAAAGGACCTGATGAAAAAGGCCTTTGAAATTATTGATTCATATCCTATCCTTGTTTCTTACAATGGTGACGATTTTGACCTTCCGTATCTATATGCAAGATCACAAGATCCAAGGATTGATCCTCTTGCCAGGCAGCCGATCTCAAAAGATGAAAACCCAATTATCGTAAAGAGAGAGTCATTTATTAAGCGCGGTCTCCAAGCCGAGGCAATCCAAACCAAAAAAGGCCTACACATTGACCTTTTTAGGACTTTTCAGAATAAATCATTTCAGATTTATGCCTTTAGCCACAAATATTCTGAATTTACATTAAAGGCAGTATGTGAGGCACTACTTAATGATACCAAACTCGAATTTGAAGGCGATATAAGCAGTCTGCCAAAGCAAATGCTAGCCGAGTACTGCTTGAAGGATGCTGAGCTAACCTTGCGCTTAACCACATTCAATGATAACCTGTTGATGAAGCTCCTCGTGGCAATTTGCAGAATAAGTAAGTTATCATTAGAGGATATTTCTCGATTCGGAGTTAATCAGTGGATAAGAGGGATCTTATACTTTGAACATCGCAGACGCAGAGCCCTGATACCTAGACGAGCAGAATTGCAAGAGAAAGGTAGCGCGTCAACAAGTGCCATCATAAAGGAAAAGAAATACCGCGGTGGCCTGGTGGTGGAGCCAGTGTTGGGTATTCACTTTAATGTCATTGTAGTAGATTTCGCAAGCCTATATCCGAGCATAATCAAAGTCCACAATTTGTCTTATGAAACAGTCAATTGCCCCCATTCGACTTGTAAAGGTGATCCAAAGCAGCACATCCGGAATACTACACACTGGGTATGCAAAGACAAAAGAGGGATAACTTCTCTATTAATTGGTTCATTACGAGATCTGCGAGTCAATTATTACAAGTATCTTTCAAAAGACAGATCGTTGGCTCCAGATGAGCAGCAACTTTACGGTGTAGTTTCCCAGGCAATCAAAGTCATATTGAACGCTGCTTATGGGGTTATGGGCGCCGAGATCTTTCCATTATATTGCCTGCCTGTTGCTGACGCGACTGCTACCATTGGGAGAAGTACCACGGCAGACGCTATCGATAAATGTAAACAGATCGGCATTGAAGTAATCTACGGCGACACCGACTCCCTATTCTTGAAAAATCCTTCGGATGAAAGAGTCGACGAGATAGCTGCTTGGGCTCGAAAAACACTCGGAGTAGATCTAGAGACAGACAAGCATTACCGATACGTGGTGTTCAGTGCTCTCAAGAAGAATTATCTAGGCGTACTTGTTGACGGAACTGTCGATGTAAAGGGACTCACTGGTAAGAAGTCTCACACGCCCCCGTTCATTCGAAGGGCATTTTATGAGATTCTAAGCATTTTGAGCAAGGTGAATTCTGAGAGCGACTTCGAGTATGCCAAGCAAATGATCAAGAAGATTATTCAACAGAATGCGAATAATTTAGAACAAAGAACAATCCCACTAGAGGATCTAACTTTCAACGTGATGATTAACAAGTCTCCTGGAAAGTATGGCAAAACAGTGGGGACAGGACATAGAGTGTCACTGGATGGAAGGGATACAAAATCAGCAGTTTACAAGGGTTTGCCTCAACATATCAAGGCTGCTCGGTTGCTTGTTGATGTAGGGAGAGACCTTAAGGCTGGCGATATTATTTCTTATGTTAAAACAAAGACTGGCGACGGGGTTAAACCACTCGAACTTGCATCGCCCCAGGAAATAGATACTCAAAAATATCTTGACGCCATGGAGGCAACGTTAGACCAGCTCCTGTCATCGCTAAATTTTCAGTTTAAATCACTTTTAGGTAAGCCTCGTCAATCGAATTTAGATGATTTGTTCTGGGGTAGTTAGCGTTATCTGAAGAGGATATGAATGGAGTAAATTACCTTGAATGTAGTTAAATCGTAAGTGCGTATTTTAGGCCCTGATCGAGCCGATTGATTAGCTACAATCTACAGGCCTCTTCTAATCGTCTAAATCACATTAAGAAATACTCGAATTCAGAACTTCAAGAAAGGACCATTATCGTTTGTAAGATATTCAAAAAATAAAAAGATATAAAAAAATGCTACATTTACGCAAAATATGGCTCGGAGACACTTTATGGATTACTTAAATACCCTTTCGAATCTCTTCATTTCACCAGAAGCGACTCGTGGCAAATATAGCTTTGCTGAACTACCTATGGGAATTTCATTTGAGGAATCTAATGCTGTCATCTATGGTGTTCCATTCGAGATGACGACCTCTTTTGGCAAGGGGGCAGAACTGGGCCCAGAGGCAATTAGAGTCACTTCAGCAAAACAGATTGAGACCTTCCTGTTTGAAAAAGGATTCGATATATCTGAACGAGCAAAGATTTTCGATATAGGAGATTTGAAACTTCCAGAATCTGCTAAGAAAGGTTCAGTGGGAGACAGGTTGAGTTTTACACATAAATTGAATAGTGTAGGCAGTAAAATAAACATAGTTACTTCTATGATTCATGAATTGAAGAAGGTACCAGTTATGATAGGAGGCGAACACACACTTTCATATTATTCGATTAAGGCTCTCTCCAGTCGAAATCCAATAGTACTTCACTTTGACGCTCACAGAGATATGAAACCTGAATTTCAGGGCTTGAAAATGTGTCATACCTCCCCATTCTATCACTTAATGAATGATGGACTTATCCCAGGGAAAAACATAATCCAAATTGGAGTACGACAAGCAGACAAACAAGAAAATGAGATATCCAAACAAAACCAAGTTGTGACTTTTGACGCTTGGGATATACACGAAAGACCAGGTAATCTGTTGGCTTTTTTACGAAAAGCCACGAAAAATGCAAGTATCTACATATCGTTTGACATAGATGTCTACGATATTCCGTACGTACCATGTACTGGAACGCCTGAGCCTTTCGGCCTGGATCCTTTCCAAGTAAGCCTAATTCTCAATAGTATATGCAATTCTGCAAAGATCATTGGGTTTGATATGGTAGAAGTTGGCTTGAAGAATAATGATTATCGCGAAGCAACGTTGGCCTCTCAAACCATGTTTCGTATGCTCTCCATGCTGCATGCTAGAACCTAGGGCAGCTCCTAGTGTGACCTTCTAGATTAGTGGCAACATCAGAATTATAGGCTTATTAGTCCCTCTCTACATTGCACGCAAAGTGCAATGATGGGGTTGGGTTATGAGTAATATCTTTGGCAGAACTCATTATTGTACCAATTTATGAAATTACGTGATCTGGATCTGGATGCAACTTAACGATAAAAAACGCCTTCATCATTCTACACCATTATAATTGGTCGACTCGACAGATAAACTGGTAAATTTAACGGGAGATATGGCATTCCCTTTGTTCGTAAATGGATTTCATGACCAAGCTGCGGTATGGTAAGTTTAGTTTGTTGTCCTTGATGTCTATCACGCACAGCAAATACTCCGGTTTCCAGCTCCTTATCACCCACGACAAGTGTATAATCAATCCACTCAATCTCAGATTGTCGGATCTTAGTTGAAACTGATTCATTTCTGTCATCTATGTCAGTTCTGATATTTTGTGATGTGAGTTCAGACCAGGTTAGCTTGCATTTCTCCAAATGCTGCGTACTGACAGGAATAATCCTAACCTGGGTGTGTCCAAGCCAGAGGGGGATAGATGGTTTCGCGCCCTTACTTGCCGTTTGTGCAGCGTTTTCTAGAATTGCAAAGATAACTCTTTCAACTGCGCCGCTTGGAGAGTTATGCAGAATGATAGGATTTTTTTTGCTTCCGTCTTCGGACACAAATTCGATACCATATCTTTTGCCATTTTCAATATCGATTTGATCAGTAGAAAGTGCAGAAGCTTTCCCAGTGCTATCGAGAAAATTGAATTCCCACTTCAAAATGAAGTAAAATAATCTTTTGTTCCATAACTCAACCAAGACGGGTCTTCCGAATTTGCCGGCAAGCTTGGTTACAAACTCCCGATTCTCATCATAAAACTCGCGGGTAAATCGAATTGCCATTTCAAGCGTCTCTGATGTAGAAAGACCTATTGAGTTGATGACTGAGGAAGATAGATCAAATCTTCTTAATAACTCCTCTTTCGCTTGATTCATGTTTTCGCATAATGCATGACAATCTGGCATGCTAAATGCCCGAAGTCGTCTCAAACCCGATAGCTCTCCGCTCCTCTCTCGTCTGAAGCTGTATCTAGTGAGCTCATACAATCTCAATGGAAGGTGTTTGTATGAAAGCAGGAAATCTTTTGCCATTAAAAATTGTCCAAAACATGCTGCAAACCTTAAAAATAGTTGTTTATTGTTATCGCTTGTGAGTCCATATTGACGGGCAGGAAATCGATTGAAATAGCTCTCCATTGACGGATGTTTAGAATCATACATTACTGGCGTTTCAACTTCTATTCCACCATATTTGGCAACCTCTCGGCTTACATATTGTTCAATCAATGACTTCATCAATTTACCTTTTGGATAATAACGCATATTCCCAAGATCCGAACCAGGTTCATAGTCAGCAATCCCCAACTTTTTCATCAATTTAATATGGGAGGGCTGCTCATCGACGGCCTTACGTTTTGTAGTTTCATAATTTACGAAATTTTGTAAGCCTTTGTCCGAAGATTTAAAATTGTAGTTGTTAACAGGAAACATTTTCCCGTTGGGCTCCAGAATCCACCATGTGGATTCCAAAGTTTCCTCTTCATTAAGTGCAACTGAAAGCTTTTCTGTAGAGCTAGTTGGCCCAGCACTGACTACGGAAGCTACAGACACATTACCGGCGATCGAATGCTTTACGTGCTTAAAGTTTTCAGCTAATGGATGCCCTTTAACCTTAAATTGAAAGCCCTTTGTCCATCCGAATGGTGCACGATAGGCTTCTATCCCCGAAGCCTTAGCAAAATTCTCAATTGATTTTATAACTGCAAGTGCGCTTTCCGCAGGTGCAAGATCGGATGAGAGATGAGCATATGGGTAGATGAGTATTCTGTTTGTTTTCAGCTTTGCAAGATACTTTCCGATTTCATCAACCGCTACTCTAGCGAGACTTTCGTCATCTCCATTCTCGACCGCAATTAGGGTCACTACGATTTCGTCAAGGTGTATCTTCTTCCTTGATACTTCTTGCTCTGCTAGGTCAATTTCTTTAGCAACAGGATGATATTCTACAAAATCTGTGTGGAGTTGAAGGAGGCGCATTTAAAAGATGAAGGTTACTTATTCCAAGAGCAATAATAAAGGTTATTCCCGCAATAGCTAACCGTGTGTTATTGCCAGCGTGCCCTTTCGTTTTCTCTGTCTTCCTTAGTAGATTTCTTCCATTCTTTGTAGTGTGCTCTACAGAGGTAAACGCGTTTGCCAGAATTCACGGCCATATCTGTTGCCATTCGTGCTTTGCTACTGCTCATAGAGCGCTGGGCGGATTCTTCACAACCTTGAACGCTGCAATTTATTCCCCTGTCCACCCTTCCCATGTTTCCCCTAAGGGCGCAAGGTAAAATATAAAGCTAATCTGATTATCGACTAAACTGTGGTGAGAATAATATTTTCTGAAAACAGCTTCTCATCTTGAAACTGTTAGATCTTGTTTTCATAACTTCGGATAAAAGGTGCTTGTGGTTTTTGGGTAGCCTCCAAGGACAAGCTACCAGTTGAATCTAAATCTTATAATTTCATATTTGCTGAATATAAGCTTCAAAATGCATAATACATAAGGTCTTTTTCTATAAGATAATTGAACAGGTTGAAGATTCAAAGAAGTGGAAACAAGGCACGAAGATGGGACGCCCTGGTCGTAATCCTAGGAATGAGCATCGGCTTTTGTATTGTCGTGATGAAGATAACCGGATATTGGCCGTGCCATTTGATAAATATCTTCCATATTCAGGTGATATCATGCGGTAAATCTATGCCCGAAAACCTGTCTTCGATAGTAAATTGGCTCCAACATGTATCTTTTCTCCCCCATGTTTGAGAACAAATTCTTCGAAATACCTGATGACAGTTATATCTGAGATGGACGGAATAGATATTTGTCTTCCTTCGATTAGGTCTAAAAGCATTGCGGGGAAGTTTGCCCCAGCTAAAGTTGAAAATATAGTACCACCTCCCATCCTGGGATTGACCTCTATAAGTTTAAGCTTGCCTTCAGAAGATTCTTTCATTTGCATGCAACAAGGACCCTTAATCCCAATGTGCTCTGCTATTTCCATGCATTCTGACTCTAGCACTTTATCACTTAGAACTTTGCCTTTTGTAGAGACTCCTGCCTTGGTTTGCATTCTAATTCGTGGTACTGCCATCAAAGGCTTGCCTACCAAATCCGAAAGTACATCGATAGTGTATTCAGTGCCTGGTAAGTATTCCTGGAAAACGAGGTCGTCACGTTTTGAAATGATATATGTCAAATCTGACTCGTCATCAATTTTTACTATGCCTTTACTACCTTTTCCGAATCTAGGTTTTGCGAGAACTGGGAACATAGAAATTTTGTTTGAGTCTGCAGTAGTGAAAGGAAGTGTGAAGTTTTCTGAAAGAGTCTGAAACGTTAACATCTTATCACGGCAGATCTCCAATTTGTCTCTATCACTTACTATTGCAGTAGCTCCCAGCTCTGCAAGTTCCTTCCGGTGTTCACTGTACCGATAAATGTCAAAACCAGATGATGGCATCAAGACATTAACCTTATGCAGCCTTATGATTTTGAATAACTTTTCCATGAACGTGTAGTCATCAGCTTCTGGAATCACTTCATTTACATCTGCCATCAAAAAGCCTGCAGACAACGAACTGGAATCAGTTGCGACGATCTTGCCTCTGTAGCCAGCCATCCTTAAGGATTTGATTGTGTTTATGCCTGCCGGGCCTGCCGAACCTGGAACCAACACAGTAGATGTTATAAACCTGGACAAATGAGATAGCTAATTAAAGTCGTACAAGCTATATAACTTATAAGCATTTGTGCCTGTCTGCAGTGAATAATAGTGGCTAAACTAAAATTAGAATCAGAGCCTGTGAATCTCTCCGAAGATTATCATGTTCACTCTATTTACAACGATCATTCAGCACTTGATCTTACGATTGAGAATGTAGTGAGGCGGGCAGAAAACCTGAATCTTGAAACAGTTGCATTCACTGAACACGTTAGGATATCCTCCGATTGGATAGAACAATATTTGCAAGAAATAGATACTATTAGTCAAAAAACCTCGATCAATACGATAGCTGGTTTTGAAGCAAAAATTCTTGCAGATGGCTCCATCGACTGTCCGGATCATTACGCCAAAAATTATTTTGTCATCGCAAGCTTTCATACTAACTACCATAGGAAAGACATTTGGCTTAATGCCCTCCAAAAAGCAATTGAAAACCCCACCGTTGATGTCATCGGACATTTAGCACCGGAATCTACTTTCAAGATTGAAGAGCGGGAGGTAGGAGAACTTGCCGCTCTCCTGGCAAAATATAACAAGATTGTCGAAATTAATGCCAAATATCGAAGACCTCCTGTGAACTGGCTTACTGCCCTAATACGCAAAGGAGTAAAAATGCATTTGGGCAGTGATGCTCATTCTCTAGATGAAGTAGGTCAGTTCAGCAGTGTGTCGGATTTGGTGTCAATTGCCAACGCCAAACGGATTTAGAGAGATGAAGCTACATGAGGAGACGGATTAGCTTTGCTCTAGCAAAGGTACGCGACTTCGTTGTAAGTCTTACGAAATGTTCTGATGTAATCAGCTTTGATAATCTACTTGTCGCCTTTTCCTACGCAAAGCTAATAATTTCTTATTATGGAAGTCTGCTATGAAGGATCAATTAATAATGGTCTCGTTAGATTCATTTTTATATGGTAATTTATATAGGCCTCGGAGCCGCATATGTTAGTGGGAGACTCGAAGTCAGCAGCAGCGCTTGGTACTTCCCTTAAGGTCAGATCTGTTTTTGAGAAATACGACAATGTGCCAGGGCCTATAATCTCTAGTTACATTTCATCAATACCAGAAAGTCTTTCCGAGGCTGTGGAGAAAGTCTCGAAAAGGATGATTGGGAACACCACAAGTGACCTTGTGTTAAATAACCGCCGTGCCTTACAACGCCATATTGGTAAATTTCACAGTGAGGCGAACACTGCATCTCCTTCTGTAACGGATAAATTAAGAATACTAAGCGATCCAGATGCCAGAATCTTTGTATCTATTCATCAGCCAAACCTTTTTGCTTACGGCGGAGTGTTCAAAAAGATCATACTGCTTCAAACCTTACTGAATGCAATTCAACAGCGTAAACCGACAAGTAAAATCATTAATCTGTTTTTACTTGTCGATCATGATTTCATGGACGATGCATACATACGCTTAGCCGAGCTTCCTAGTTCTCGACACGGTGACGGAAGGTTGCAACTGCGAATGCCTATTAACGAATCGAAGAGGTGGCAACTAGTTTGCAACATGCCTCTTCCTGGGAGGGCAGTGGTTGACCATTGGAAAATTCAGATTTATTCTTGGATCAGAAATTCGCTTGAGATCGAGCATTTTGGTATTGATAAAATAACAGTCATGAATAACTTTAAGTTGTTCTGGAAGAAGGTAGAAGAATCATATAAAATTTCAAAGAGTTATTCAGACTTTAACGCTTTCTTGATATCTCAAATAGTAAACATGGAGTGGGGTTACGATACGTTGTTTGTGAGATTGTCCGAGATTTCTCCTGTTCTTGAAAATGGTTTCAAATATCTAATTTCCAATTTTCCGAAGTATTCCAATACGTTGAATAGGGCCTATAGCATGTTCCTTCATGCAGGAATAAACACAGGAGTCAGTCCAACATCCTACTTGAATGCACCGCTGTGGCTACATTGTGCTTGCGGTAGTAAAGCTTCTACTAAGTTGCGCTCTGACTCTAAAGATTCATTAATGTTGGTTGGCACCTGCATGTCTTGTAAATCAGTTCTAAGGGTTGACTTAGGACAAAACAATGAGATTAGCTTGCCAGAAGATATACTTCATCGATTATCTCCCCGAGCTATCCCAATTCTATTATTGCTGGCCCGCGAGTTATCGGTTTCATGTTACGCCTCAGGAACTGGCGGAAGCTTGGGTTATACAGTAGTAGGGTCAATGGTTTTTCGAGAATTGGATATCAACATGCCGCTAACTTTAATCTGGCCAGGCAAGGATGTTTATAACGGAATAGGTAGGTTAGAAGCTTTGAGACGGCTTCCAGCCTCTAACCATTTAGGAATCACCGATTACACGCGGGATCTCAGGAGAGAAAATTCTGAATATAAAAGCAAAATCGAACCTATCGTAGCTGACCGAGGTCGACGGGTTAAAAATGGCGAACCTATTCAGTTGGTATTAGATAAATTGTTTAGATTAAAGACTGAACAGCGAGAGATTCGTAGACTTCTGCAGGTAGCTGAGAAGGTAAAAAATGCATTAGAGACAAGATCATCTATTATAGATTATGCAGTAAATTTTGGCATGACCAATACTGAGATGTTATGGAGACGCAATCTGCTTAGAAACGATAGCTTAGCAGCTCCCGTGACGTTGCCCTAGCGAAAGAATTGATACTTGGCAACATCATATCTGGTTCGTATCTCTTATGGTTAATGCCAAGGTTTTAGTTACAGCAGTGGGGGGGATTGTTGCCCAGGGGATAATAAAATCTCTTAAACTTGCCAATTTGTCAGATAACGGTGTGGTCAAATACAGGATTACAGGTGCAGACATGAACGCACAGGCAGCTGGTCTGTATAGATGTCATAGAGGTTTTCTGCTCCCCTCAGCCACATCGGACGGATACGTCGAAAGTCTTTTAAAGTTAGCTAGGGAGGAGAATACGGATGCCATTTTCATAGGTTCGGATGAAGAAATACCAATAATAGGAAGGGTTTGTAAGAGAATCGAAACTGAAACTGAAGCTAAAGTATTGGTCAGCCCAAAGAAAGTTTTGGATATCGCACGAGATAAATGGAAAACCTATCTTTTCCTGAAGGAAAACAACCTTGATGTAGCCGCATCGACACTACCAGAGAATGCACAAGAATTTGCTAAGGAGTTTGGATATCCTATCGTAGTAAAGCCCAGAGAAGGATATGGCTCTTTAAATTTTCATATCGTACGCTCAAACCCCGAAATGGGTCAAGCCATCTCTAACATACATAGAGCCGGTTGGCGGGCCATCCTTCAAGAGTACTTGGATGATAATCACGCCGAATTTACTTCAGGTATAACGATTGACAAGAATGGAGAGTATATCATGTCGTCTGTTTGCATCAAAAAAACACTCAAAGGCGGACAAACATATAAGGCATTCATTGACGATTTCGAAGAGGTTCGGAAACCATCTGAGGAAACAGCTCTGAAATTGGGTGGAATAGGCGCTATCAATATACAGGCAAAGCTTGTCGAAGGGAGATTAAAAATTTTTGAGATAAATCCACGCTTTTCCGCCACTTGTCCCATGCGATCAGTGGCTGGAATAAATGAGCCTGATATTGTCTATCGAAATTCAGTACTGGGTGAGGAAATCAAATTGAAAGAATACAAGAGACTGGTTTGCATGAGATATTGGAACGAAGTTTACATTACATTTCGGACCTATGAACAGCTAATGCGCTCAGGCTCCGTAGGCGATAACGATTCATTTGTATCAGACTATTTTTAATAAACCCACGCGATATTTCGAAATTATCACAATTATTAGGCCTTGGATTTGCCCATTAATGCCACAACGATAACCGAATCACTTCAAAAGCCTCTGCGTATTTTGTGTTATTCTGATAACCCCTGTAAGCTGATCTTCCAGTTATAGCATCAATCCACAGATGCCCACATCGAATCTTTTGGGAATCGAAGCAATGGAGTGCATTAGTCTTTATCTCATGCGTTGAGCTGGTGTCAACATACAGCTGCGGCCTAAATGCATTCTCCGTTAGACCTCCAGGGATGGTTGTTTCATACATGAATAAATTGCTTGTATCCCGCGCGGCCGCTATTACTGCCCTGGTAAGTGCTTGGTGGTCTTGGTGAGAATCTCCGATCCATTGAGTGAATACGAACTTTGGCTTGTGTCGATTAATAATTCCATCGATTAATGTGACGAACTGCCTACCAAACGTAATTTGTTCAGGACCTAAATCAAGAAACTCAGGAATCTTACAACCCATAACTTTTGCCGACATTATAGACTCGTTCCTCCTCTCCTCTTTAGTATCTGTTTTAATGAAATTTGGTAAAGTAGCAACTACCAACTTTATATCATATCCCAAGGCACTTAGCTTTGCAATAGTTCCACCCATTCCAATCTCTATGTCATCTGGGTGAGCGCCAAAAGCGACCACAGATTCGCCCTTACTCAAAATAATGACCTCCGGATTTGCCATTCAAATAATGAACATCGGTGACTTAGTTCGATATTACGTAGGCCAGGCATAAAATTCTCATTAGCGCTACTTCTTGCGAGTCTGTATTTTTTATAATTCTGATCTGCCTGGATAGCAGCGGTAAGTATTGTTCCTCTTAAGTGCTTTGAAGATGATTGTAAGAACATTTTTGTATCCTTTGGTAGGCAGTGTCCTCCTATCCCTTCCCGTGGTTCAAGGATGTTTACATTCCATTTTGTGTTTAGAGCATCTCGTAATTCTGGAAAGCTCATGTTGTTTTCTTGACAATAAAGATAGAGTTCCTCTGCGAAAGCTATTTGCAGATATCTATGTGCATTTTCCACAACCTTCGTTATTTCAGCTATCTCGATTTCTGTTACTGGATGCATCGAGATTCCAAGACTCTTTGCATTATTAATACGATGTGAGTTTGACGAAA
>JBPYDP010000015.1:0-4840 GCA_051985775.1 Candidatus Nitrosopolaris sp.
GGAGAGCTATCCAGATCATCCCAATCGAGAATATTTTTGTGTGGGATTATTTGGCTAAGGGGATCATAATCATCAAACCTAGTAATGTCTTCGACCGACGCTAGCAAATTAACGCTCAACTTATCACCGTCTGATGCTACCATCGAAACTCCAGGGATATTGTCATCCTTAAAAATCTCCTTCAAATTGTTAACGATCGAGTTCAAAATACCTACTGATACCTTCTTCCCGCCAATGACATATAACAAGGTGCTCTTAACGGGACCAGGATGGGCATTATGAAACAGCATCGCAACTGAATCAGCCGTGGCTACTTCTGCTCCACCTGTGCTGTTACTGCCACATAGCAAGCTTGAGCCCTGTTGAGTATAATTACCCCTACAAAGCAGACCAATCGTATTGGCTAAAGCTTGGTTCGCCATTTTGTAGCATTGGTCTAATGGAAGATCTGGATTGCCTTCTATGAAGGCATCATTATCCAATACAATAGTCGCGTGAGAAGAATCGCGTATTCTTTTGAGGGAGATGGCAGCTTGAAAGATACGATCCTTTTCGAATCTAAATGGCATGATGACCACGGACACGACAGTTTTCGAAGGGTCCTCTCTAGCAAGCCTAGACACGACTGGAGCGATAGCACTGCCGCCTCTGCCTGCCAAATTTGCTACGATGATAAGGGTGCCGTATCCACGTAACGCTTCTTTAATTTTCCTAGAAGATTCTTGGGCAAAGGACCTTAATTTATAACTGGAAGGGTTAGCCCAGGTCTTGGGGTCGATCAGAATAAATGCATATCTTTCGATCATGTCATTCACGTCATTACTAATTATGATATATTCTGAATCTGCTTCTTTGCATGCAATTCCTGCTATCCTACTGCCAGTACCTCCAACACCCACAACGACGACTGGATGTACGATAGCTAAATTTTCTCCCATCCCCACATCATCCATACCAAAAGGACAAGAATATTAGTTAAGAGTTTTGGTGCTCGTCAAAAGTCTGGCCTTACAGATATAATCGGAGCCATATTTACTTAACAATTCTTCCAGTTAATATATGGCTCGTAATCCCTTCGATCCGCACAAATAACCTATCACCCAATCGAAAAGAACCATTGTCGTGGCACATAACATGAACTGGTTTATAGGCATAATTTCTTCCTTGTACACCATTAATATCATTAGAATTGACAATAATTTCGCCTTCCCACTTCATCCATTGTGCGTTGCGTTTCAATCCTATTTCATTAGCCAGACAATGCACTTTCTTTGTCCTTTCTTTTATTAATTCAGAGCTCAATTTCTTTAATTCTGCTGCTTTTGTCCCAGGCCTCGCACCATATTTGGAGATATTAATGATATCAGGCTGTGTGTTCATGACAACTTCAAGAGTTCTATCAAAATCTTCATCTGTTTCTGTTGGGAAGCCCACAATCACATCAGTTGCAAGAGTGGCTTCCGGAATTTTTTCTCTTAGTTCCTTCACTGAGTTAACAAAGATCTTGGCGCTATGTCCTCTCCTCATTTTTCGAAGTATTGAATTGCTCCCACTCTGGAATGGGATATGTAAAAATTTGAAAAGTTTATTATCACCACAAAGAATGTTCAATAACCTCTTGTTCAAGGCAGGAAGAAACAATGGATTCATCATGCCTATTCTGATCTTATAATCCCCGCTTATCGTGGCACAGGACTCAAGAAGATCGACAAGGTCGGAACCAAAGTCTCTACCATAGCAGCCGCTATCGGTCGAGCATAGCCAAATTTCTTTACATCCCTCTTGAACATCGTTTCTAAGACGTCTAGTTATATCCCCTATTCGATGACTTTGTAAATTTCCCTTAGCTTGCTTTGTCTGACAGAAGGTGCAGAAACTGACGCATCCGCTGGCAATCTCGATTATACTTATTATTGGGTTAAGTCTAATCCTAGGTAGCTCGATTTTATTTGTATCTGAATCTTGTAGGGCAATTGCTTTTTGTCCTGCAACCGTCTTTCTAACTACTTCCACGGTCTTATCCAAGGATTGAGGTCCCATGAGAGAAACCTGAGGAAATCTTGTCTCAACCAACTTTTTGTTGGCCTTAGGTAGGCAGCCTGCTACTATCAGAGGCTTCCCAGTACTTATTAATTCACTGATTCTGTGAAGCATCCTGTGCTCCGTCGTATCCTTAACTGAGCAGGTCACGATGATATTCAGAGAACTTTCAGTTTCACTCCTTCCGAGGCCATATCCGTTTCTTTCCAAAAGCCCACGAATGGCTTCAGAGTCACCTAGACTGGAGGAGCAGCCATATTCTTCTACCCATACACTCAAATTTTTGTAGGCTAGATTTCCTTGGTAAAGCGAGATAGCATGAGGGGCATTTGAAGTATAAGAAGGAACCCGATTCTCCGAGTAGTCTCTCTTTTCAGCCTGACTTTCATTCAATGACAACATTAGGACGAACTCCACTATCTGGTAGATGGCTCAGTATAAATACTGCAAGTTTAAGACCTCAAAATTACCTTGCCATCACCGCTATACAGAGAATAGACCGGAATCCACTATCGCTCTGGTTGCAACCAAGAGCCGATCGATGTCAGCATCCGTGTGAGCAAAAGATATTGCACCCATTTTTGTTGGCAGAAAGAATATTTTATGATGGGCTATTAATCCGAAATGATACCTGTAAAGTGATGTTTTATTTGAAAGGGCAGCATCGGTAGCGTTCTTGACTGCCTTTACCTTTTCGTTGAGGAAATGAGTAAGAAAAAGAGATCCTTCACCTGTCACATGGGCGCAAATATTAGATTCTTTAAATATTTTTGCCAGTCCTAGTCTAGCTTTAGCTCCCAGGCGATCAATCTTTGTATAGATCGCTTGTTTGTTCTCATCAAGAAATTTTATGGTCGCTAATCCTGCTTTCATGGTCACGGGATTGCAAGAGAAGGTTCCTCCTCCAATATTACAACGAAGGTGATTTTCGATTTTTGAAGTAGGATCAGCAAGCGCCATTATATCCTTCCTGCCGCAAACAACTCCTATCGGCAATCCCCCGCCCGCAATTTTACCTAGTGTAAAGATGTCTGGATCGAGGCCGTATTTCTGAATGGCTCCGCCTATCGATAGTCTGAATCCCGTTACAATCTCATCGAATATGAGAAGAATATTGTTTTTGTGTGCGAATTCATGCAAACCTCGCAAATAATCAATATCTGGTGGGATACAACCTGCTCCCCCCAGTACTGGTTCGAGTAGAATACATGCTACGTCGTCAATAACCGACTGAAGAATTTTCAAAGACGAATCTAGATCATTAAATGGTAGGCTTTCAACAAATTGTTCCTCTTCTGCAATGAGACCTAAACCCTCAGGCGAATGAAAGGGGTAATTGACGCTATTCATAAGCGTAGTATTAAAACCGTGCCATCCGCCAGTAACCTTGGCTATGACGCGCCTCTGGCTCTTTGCCCTGGCGAGTCTCACTGCATACATGGTTGCTTCTGAGCCGGTACTACAGAAGCGAATAAGTTCAGCACGAGGCATTAGCTTTTGAATCAATTCCGCAAGTTCAAGGGAACAGTCATTTGGTGTTCCATAGAGAGTTCCCCTTCTAATCTGATCCGATAATGTCCGAACCACAGGCTTGGGCGAGTGGCCTAGTATTAGAGACCAATGTCCCATCCAATAATCTACATATTTGTTGGAATCTACATCATAGATAGATTTGCCATTTGCTCTTTTGGCGAAAAAGGGGTATGGTTTAAAGAACCTTACATTATGGTTAATTCCACCAGCAAATAGCCTGGTACCTCTAGTGTAGAGTGCTTTAGAAGTCGGCGTTTTGTCCTTGTATGCAGACTCAATCGTATATTCCCGCATTGTTAAAAGTATCGATTCATAAATTTATTATATATTCCTCTTTGATTAGTCGAGACAAGATTTATATTCGAATTTGTTGACTATTATCAAGAACGCAACCCATAAGGCGGCGTTGGTGATGAGTAGTGGTCATGGTGCCATCTTGTGATTCACTGACCTCCAGTTGCGCTCATAATATGGGGATTCAATAAAAACAAATTGTATCCGACATTGGTCACATGATCCGCACAATACTAAAAGTTGTCCGGCCGTACTCTTTAAGTTTAGAAAATAATGGCTCCGGTTGATCCTGCCGGACCCGACTGCTATCAGAGTGGGACTAAGCCATGCGAGTTGACGTAGCAATACGTAGCGAACGGCTCAGTAACACGTAGTCAACATGCCCAGGGGACGTGGATAACCTCGGGAAACTGAGAATAAACCGCGATAGGTCACAATTTCTGGAATGGATTTTGGCTCAAATCTATATGGCCCCTGGATTGGACTGCGGCCGATCAGGCTGTTGGTGAGGTAATGGCCCACCAAACCTGTAACCGGTACGGGCTCTGAGAGGAGGAGCCCGGAGATGGGCACTGAGACAAGGGCCCAGGCCCTATGGGGCGCAGCAGGCGCGAAACCTCTGCAATGGGCGAAAGCCTGACAGGGTTACTCTGAGTGATTTCCGCTAAGGGGATCTTTTGACACCTCTAAAAATGGTGTAGACTAAGGGGTGGGCAAGTCTGGTGTCAGCCGCCGCGGTAATACCAGCACCCCGAGTGGTCGGGACGATTATTGGGCTTAAAGCATCCGTAGCCGGTTCTTCAAGTCTTCCGTTAAATCCAGCCGCTCAACGGATGGGCTGCGGAAGATACTATAGGACTAGGAGGCGGGAGAGGCAAGCGGTACTCAGTGGGTAGGGGTAAAATCCTTTGATCCATTGAAGACCACCAGTGGCGAAGGCGGCTTGCCAGAACGCGCTCGACGGTGAGGGATG
>JBPYDP010000016.1:0-21115 GCA_051985775.1 Candidatus Nitrosopolaris sp.
CCTGCATTCTGTTCTTCGCACATCATTCAGTGCACCATCGGCCGATCAATTGTGGGATTATGTCCATACTTGTTTTTACCCCTTCAAAGTTGGGTTGATAACCATGGTTCTGTCCGCATTGCTCACAAATACTATTTGCCCATAGTAGGTCATCGAATAGCTCCGAAATTATATTGTCATTAGATGGCAAACGGTTAGAATCTGAGGAATTTCCAACCTCGATCATTCACCTTCACCTATTCTTCTGATTTTTAATAAAATTCCATCGGCAGTGATTTGTTCCTCCACGTATGTATCGTCAGTAGTGATTCCTAGATTGCGGACGATATTGTCATCGATTACTACAACAGTTTTATAACCAACTGACCAACATTTTTTTAAGGGTAAAATTTTTGGTTCCGAAACTCTTATTTCCCCCGTAAAGCTATTATTCATTGTTGGGACGACCTCTCTGGTTCGTTTCGATAGTTATTGCAATCTGATCCAGGGCTCTAACTCGTGAATCAGATTGCAATAGATTCTTGTTATACAGTTTCCTTTTTACCTCCTAATCTCAGCAAATCAGTGACCACATCATTGAACGAATTTCCCATCTTTCCGCGTGCCCTCACAGAGAAATAATTTTCCTCTGATACAGCAATAAGCTTGAGCCTCGCGCGGGGTGTTTTTATTGTATATATCGGTTTCATTGTTTAAAATCAAAAGCTTATTTGATATAAAACTTAGCTTTGTGAGAATGGGCCGCTCAGCCCCTTAATGAAAATATTGGGCCGAACGTGAAAAACTGTCATGCGTGACAACTATAATTAATTGTGGATATCATCTCTATTCTTGTCGTGATATCTCGGCCAATCTATCAGGATATTTTAAGCATTCAAGGATTTCTTTCTGAGATGCTTGCATTAATCGGATTTGCTCCCTTAGATTCCGAATTTCATCTTCGCTATCTTGCAATTTCCCTTTAATGATGTATTCATTCTCTTTTGTTTCTTGTTTTAACTTCTCGACCTGTTTTTGCAACTGCATCTTGTCCTGGTTTACGGTCAGCGCATTTACTGCTTTTGAGTAATCTTGAACAAGGTCATGGATTCTTGGCCGATAATAATTCTTTGAGATACCGGTATCGTGTCCTAATAACATTTCCACGTGCAGTGGCAGCATAAACTGTTCCGCTTTCGTTTTAAAGTACTTGCGGAAACCATGGGCCGCTTTCCATTCGTGATGTTTAACTCCCTCCGGCAACGGTTTCCTAATTCCCTGCTCCCATAATCCGCGTTCTATAATTCTCTTGACCGCTACTGATTCTAGTTTCTGCGGATTCTCCGCCAATCCGAACTTTGCTCCATAATCCATCCCGCTCGTTTGCCAGACGTCCCGCATAACCCACGATTCGCCAGAGATCTTTTCACTACCCTCTGCTCTGTAATCCATCCAGGATTTAATCTCGTTATACGCTTCAGGAGTGCAAAAAGTGTAATACTCCTCAGGATCACCAGGGTAAATTAACATCTGAGCGGCAACAATCTTGCCCTCAGAATTAAGCATCGGAGTAATGTGCTTCCATTTTAGATAATCAAAAGCACCTATTCGAATGCCAGAGGAAATCATTGTGTAAACTATTGCTTTGATTCGTCGGTCGGGGTACTCGCATAATTTTCGAATCTCCTCAATAGTGGGAATTCTGTCCAATGCGAATTTCCTGGCCCTTGGCATTCCACGGGATATTTTCTTCCAATTTATTATTGGTTGATCAAAATTCATCTCACAAAACAATTTCACTGCTTTGTAGTAATTGCCAATTGTTCCTTCAGTTATTTCCTTTCTATTTACTCGTTCTTTTTGAAAGAGAATAAAGTTCATGAAGGATTCCTGAAACCACTTTGGATTATCTGTGGCCATTTTTACGAATTCTCTTGCTTGGTGCTGCAGGTCACCCTTTAGTTCCAGATAATCAAAAAATACTTTTAACCTTCGCGGATACTGACGCTTACTCTCAGGTGCGTTGAGAGCAAATTCAAAAACACTCAACGGGTCCTGCTCGTGAACACTCATTGTATTTGCAGGGAGCTTCGTTGCCCCTTTCCTTTTTGACAATTATCCAAATGGATTCATACTCCCACATATAAATTGAATCCACAAATAGCACCAATCCTGTACTGGGCCGGGTCGGATTTGAACCAACGACCCCCGCCATGTCAAGGCGGTATCTTAACCAGGCTGGACCACCGGCCCATGAGTGTTTGAGGTTCGTTTGGATAGGTTATATATTCGCATATGTCACTCAGATTATCAAATCGCAACATCTCAACATTCTCAGCATATAAATCATGAACTATTAACCCATTTCAATTCTATGAATCGTATTGACACTAAACTTAATGAAGCCAAATAATTAATTAAAAGTTTAGGATTCTGGTATTATGATGAGGGGTAGTATAACTAGATGACCACTTCTAACGTCCTTCTAGGTAATGCCTATGATATGTTGCGTAGTTTATTAGAAGAACACGGTGAAAGGGGAAAATATCGCCTCATAATCACGTCTCCTCCTTATTATGGACATAGACATTATGGTAACAATCCGTTAGAGATAGGCCAAGAAAAATCTGGCGAAGAATATATTGCTAAACTCATTGAAACATTCGCTATTTGTAGAGAGCTTCTCACGGATGATGGAAGCCTGTGGATTGTGATAGGTGATACTCGTCGAAGGTATGGAAAACTAATGATACCCCATAGGTTGGCACAGCGGTTAGTTCAAACTGGTTACACTTTTCGAGAAGACATAATCTGGTATAAAAAAAACAATGTAGCTAGTAGTTCAAAAGATAACTTTTCGCAAGCCTATGAAATGATATTATTTTTGTCGAAGAATGAAAAATGTTTTACGAATTTGGATCGTATCAGATTAGTCGGAAATGAGGCAAGAGAAGGAAGAAACAAAACACCACCTAGACACATGATACAATATGCCCCCTACAGCCAGAACAAGCGGAGAATAAATGAGATACTTAACATTGTCCACAAAGCTAGACCTAACACTGAATTTCACGAGCTACCTACTACTAGCGAGATATCTCAGGCATATGGATACGATCCTGACAAATATTGTCCTACTTGTTACCGTAAGTTCAAACGGCATGCAACTAGAAAAAGGATAGGGGACCATAAACACTATCCAATTTTTGCAGTTTGTAATTCAAAAGGCAAGAATCCTGGCAATGTCTGGGAAATAGCCAACAAGGCACATTACGGGAATGAACACTTTGCAATTTTCCCAGAAGCCCTCGTGACTAGAATTCTTGAATTTACAACAGAAAAAACAGATTGGATTCTAGATCCTTTTGCAGGAAGGGGAACAACAGGAATTGTATGTGCCTCCCTTGGGCGAAATTTTACCGGAATAGACTTATATTATGAGAATGTCGCAAAAGCCCAAAAAAATATCCTTCATTCTATGCACGAGATATACGAACCGGATGAAAAGTAAGATCCATAAGTCTAATACTGGGGGATTGAATAACTCCAATTGTGCCTGATGACCACTCTTTTTCAGGTTGTGAAAAAGACGGATTATATAAAGCAATATTTTCTAGGCGTGATATTCGTACACATTTTATAAGGAAAGAGATTCCGGCTGAAGTCCTTGCTAGGATACTTCATGCAGCACATCATGCCCCATCAGTAGGGTTCTCCCAACCTTGGAATTTCATCTTAATAAAAGATAAGGAGATTAGGCAGCGGGTAAAAGATTCCTTCACAAGAGAGAGAGAAAAATCTATCTATATGCTTGAAGGCGACAAAACTAAACAGAGATTGTATACATCGCTTAAACTTGAGGGAATATTGGAATCAGATATTAATATCTGTGTCACATATGACCCGACGAGATTTGGGCCATTTGTTTTAGGCAGAACTTCGATCGCTGAAACTGGAGTTTATAGTGTTTGTTGTGCAATTCAAAACCTTTGGCTGGCGGCTAGAGCCGAAGGAGTAGGAATTGGTTGGGTGAGTATTCTTGCGAATGACGACCTTCAGAAAATACTTTCACTTCCATCTTTGGTTAGACCTATCGCATACTTGTGCTTGGGATACGTGAGTGAATTCGCGGATAAACCCGATCTTGAAACAGCTGGGTGGCTAGGAAGGATGCGACTCGAGGAAGTGGTCTGCTTCGAGGGATGGGGCACAGGCAAGAATGAATCATGGGAACAGTTACTCGAAGCTATTTGCAAAGGTTACTGAAATATTTAATAAATTATCATAGGCTCATACCTAAAGATGCTTCTTATAGAAAATTGAAGTCAACAGCATCAACCTTAGTTGAACAAGCCAGACTGCCGCCTCATAATGTCAAGGAACCTGACAATCTTTGAAATAGCCCCTAAATGATATATAAAATTCCATTGCCCTTTCCAATCCATAAACGTAGTACGTATAGGGGAGATGGATCTTCATGATTGATCGTGCAAACAGCACACGTGGTGTTTCTAGATCCTTTAGCTTATTTTATAACGATTTAGCTCGATGGCTGTCCATAACGCTTGCTTTTACAGGAATGTTGTCAACAGGATGGTTTGGCATTCCTCTTGTTCCAAAATATTTACTGGTTCATCAAATCGACATCGAGGCTGGCGTATTTACATTACTAAGCTCCTTAGGTAGTATATGGGGGGTAATGGCCTATCAAGAATTTTCTAAATCAGCCAATCTAGTAAATGAAGCAAGGAGCCTTGCCCGAAAGCTGGATCCGGGTATAGGTGAATACGAATATCATTCTTTCAACGACGAAACCAAAGAATACGACGAGGGCTATGTTCCTTTAGGACCGATAGACTTTTGGGACAAAGGTACCCATGCCCCAAACTGGTTGGACAAAGGTAAGTATTGGCATATCTTACTCGGACTACAGGCTACAAATAAAGAAGTGGTCCTGCAAGTTGTAAAGGATATCGAATTGCCCTTTTCATCGGGGCGGAGAAATGTAGCAGTTACTTACAAAGAGTCAAAAAAGGGCAGTGGTGGCTCCTTTTTTACTCGCGGATCGAGAACTTGCCATAGTTTCAGGGTCAAGATTCCCCAATGGTCTGTAATGAACACGGAACGTGTGAGATTTTTTGAACACAAGGAACGGTTAAACATTGATAATGCTAAGTTGAATTCTCTTATTGCTGAGCTCAACCAAAATCTGGTGAGGGTTGCGTTTGAGATAATAGAACGTGAAAGTCCAAGAGTTCGATACCCTTGGCCAACCACTGCTCTTGGTATATACTTCAACAAGAGTTTGCCTCTTAGACTTGTATATAGACAGATAATCAGACATCTTCCCGGCAGAAGAAAACGAATAATTCGTGATGCAAATGAAAACCTTGCAAATTTACAAGATGAAGAGCTCACTGTGGCATTGATTGAGCTGGGGGCGATTAAGGGGCTTTCAAAGGCCAGAATAGCAAATTTGCATACGCTCCTAGGATTTCTTAAGAATGCGTACACTAAACAAGGTATCGGAGAGGGCTCAAGCGAATACCATAATCTCCATCATAGTCTAGAGGTAAGTTATTTGAGTTTAATGATGATGCCAAAGGAATTTCATAAACATACGTTTGGGTCAAGGGATTATGAACTGATACTTATTGCAGCACTCTTGCATGATTATGATCCATCACAAGCATATGCTTTTTTGGATAACAGGGAGATCAAGGAGCCAAAGGGCCCAAAGGTCACTAGAACTATTAAAGAGATATGCACCACAAGAATACACGACGCGTACTTTACAATGAACGGACTCCAGTTTGAAGAATACTTTCGAGAATACAATACGGCAATGTCTCCAGCGGCAGAATTAACGACAACTCATCCTGAAAATCTAGATTCTCAAAAGGAAAGACCAATCGAAAGCAAAATTGTGGAAGCATTGATATGGCATACCGATTTTCCATATTCTAAACAAATACATTCTCAAGAGAGGTTCTCTGAACTTTTATCAGAGCTGAAAGATAAAAATCAGGATTTGGGGAAAATAGAGCTGATTAGTGAAATTCTATGGCTTTCAGATCTTTCTGTGACCTATATGAGCTCAGATCCGATCAGAGCCTGGGATAGAGTAAGCAGTTTGTACGATGAGCTATATCTACCAAGGGTAGAAGCAGTGTCCAGGACTGATGCATTCTTTTCAGACTTCTCTGAAAATGAAACTTTTAAGGAGTTGATCCGGGATCGACAGTTCCCAGATATTTTTAGGCAGAGATGGATTATGATATATAATTTCTTCCATGAGGGTAATCCCTCTACTCAGCTTGTAAGGACAGTTGGTATCGCTAGAAAATCATACATAAAGGTTAATGTTGAAGTGCAGATGAGGAATAGCGAGATATTGAGGGATATTGCGATCTCCAATTGGGCAGAATATTTTATCTCGATTGGCAAAGATCAGCTCGAAGTGCTAAAGGCAAAATCAACATTTTCAGATTTAGATCCTCCAAACGCCCGTCCTTTCTGGGGGGATTCACAAAAACTTCTTCCATACATTCCTGACAAGTCGATTGATAATTTTCTCCTAACACTATTTCAGGACCTTGATCCAATAGATAGCGATAAAGAGAAGCTCTTTTTCAAGGATATGTTCGTACTGCTTTTATCAAAATTGACAAAAACCGGTACTCTACAAGTCCTTACAGTTTCCGAAGGGAATCCGAACTATTGTGAACAGTTAAAGGAGGTCGCGTCTCAAACTGGGTTTCTGATCGATTCGAACAAATCTAAGGTATATTTCAAATCAGACCGTTCCTATCCAGAGTTTATGCAAGAGAAACCAACTATACTCATTTTCAAAAGAAAAGTAGAGGGCGCTGAAGTCCATAAATGATTATGGAGGTATATCGTATTAAGAAATTTTAAGGGTGAGCAGGAATAAAGTTCAAGACGGGAGGATTTTTTTTATAACATATAATTAGATGAACAATCTCCATACTTGTCACTATTGGTCCATATTAAAAAACTCGAGGTTTTCGGCTTCAAGTCATTCGGATTCAAAAATACAGTAATAAACTTTGAAAAAGGACTTGTAGCAATAACTGGTCCCAATGGATCTGGAAAGAGCAACATTTTAGACGCTATAATGTTCGCTATTGGTGAAACAAGTCCAAAAGTGCTGCGAGTGGATAAGTTCCAATCACTATTTCATGATAGTCAAGATAGTTCAACAAGACTGATTCGGACTAGTTTGTTCTTCGATAATACCGATAGAGGGATTCCGGTAGATTCAGACTCTGTTGTTTTAACAAGAGAGATGGAAGGACAAACTGGTGAGAGTCAATATTATCTTAACAAAAAAAGAGTCCCAAAAGGCACCCTCACTGAGTTATTAGAAATCATCCTTGCGACCTCACACAAACTAAATATCATTCAACAGGGAATGATAACCCGTATTTCTGAGTTGGATTCTGAAGATCGGAGAAAAATTATCGAAGACATAATAGGACTATCATATTTCGATGATAAAAAAAATGAGGCAATCAAACAGCTCGAAGAATCTGACCGTCGTCTTGATATTGCCATGGCTAGGATTGACGAAATCCGAAAGCGAATTGATAGTTTGGAGGAGGAACGGAATGACCAGCTGAGGTACAGACAATTGGAGTTTGACCTGCAGAGATTCAGAGCTGTGAAGATCTCCAATGACGTAAGGACTGCGAGAGGCAAATTGCAATCGAGGCTTGAGCTTTTAAATTCAAACACGGTGAGTTTAGAGGGGTTAGAAGTCAAGCTCGAAGAAGTTAATTCAGAGCTTGAAAAGCTGGCCTCGGAAAAGTTAAATCTTATCCAGGAGGCAGATGTCGCTTCAACAACCAAAGCAGGTATCGCGGGCGCCGTATCTCGTCTAGTTTACGATTCTGAGAGAAAAAGAGCACTTATAAAAGAAACAAACCAAAAGTTGGATCAAATTCAATTGCGTTATGTTTCGATTGAATCTGACAAGCAAAATATCAACAGTAAGGTAGAAAGTTTGCAAGCCGAGCTATCTGAAAAGGAACGATCTATTGAGAAGCTATATGGAAACCTATCTATACTAAAATCCAACCTTGCCGAAACAGATTCCCAAATAGACAAACTTTCTGCTAGCGCTGATAGCTATGTTATTGTTCGACGCAAGCTAGACGGTCAGCTAACTCGCCTTAGCCATGTTAAAAATCTTGTGGACATTTCGTTGGCACGACTAGAGGAGAAAGTAGCAATACTGGTTGATACCCTCGGATCAACAGACTCGGCGAAATTCGACCTATTTTCGGACGTTACAAGAAACAAGCAAAACCTAGGTAGCCTGTCTGCCACAATAGAGAGTATAAAAATTAGATTAGATAGTGTGAACGAAAGAATTGATAAACTCAAGAAAATCAAATCTACCCTCCAGAATAATCTGGAGGGTGCGATCAATATTTTGTCAACGGCTGATGATTTTACGACTAATTATGAGATAAAGGCTGCCACGATAAAAAATGCAATGTCGGAAGATATTGCGATAGCTGAGCTGATGAAAAAGCGAAAGGAGTTCGGAATTGAGGGCCTAGTCTATAAACTTGTGACTTGGGACGATAGTTATGATAGGCCTATCCTGGCGGCAACCTCGGAATGGATGAAGGCCTTCGTGGTTGACAATGTCATGTCAATGATATCGATCGCCGCATTCGCTAAAAGGAATAAATTTCCACGCCTTAAAGTAATCCCATTAGATTTAATTCGAAAAGTTAGAAGGTCTTATGTTCCACATACTAATACTTCTGTTATAGGTCGGCTAGCCGACTTCGCAAAATCTGATTACAAAGAATTATCTGATTTTCTTTTTGGGAACACACTTCTCGTAAAGAATCCGACTACTGCTTATCTTCTATCTAGAGAAGGCTACAAAGCAGTCACCTTTGAAGGGGAGCTTTTCGAACCACTGGGATCATCTATATCGGCAGACTTTGGATCCAAAATATCTGACCTTACTCATACGCTCCTTCTGAGTGATTCGATAGCCATATTGAGAAAGTCGCTTACCACATTAAAGGAATTAATTAATAAGAAAGATAACGAGCAGAAGCAGATTGGAATAAAAGCAGATCTGTTAGAGCATGAAAAATTCGAATTGGAAAAAATGATGAATAATTTGAATATGCAAATTTCGAGCCTCTGTAGCCTGGTTCAAGACGGTGAGCAAAATTTTGAACTGTCTACAAAAGAACGTGCTAGCCTTCAGTCGCAATACGATTCCCTGATAACTCGAGTAGGGAAACTACGTAGACTGTTGTCTATTGTCAGGCTTTCTATCGAGAGCGTTTCTAAAAAAGCAGGTGCGCTTGGAGATGTATCAGTGAAAAGTCAGTTAGAAAGTATCAATGCAAAGAGAGGTCAGGTTCTAACTTCGTTGGATGCTTGCAATCTTGCCCTGCAGGAAGCTCTTACCACTTCCAACGTTCTGAAAAATGAGATCGGGCTGGGATTGGATCGAATAAAAAGCCTTGAAGAGAGTTTTCAGGCCCTCGAATTGGAACAGAAAGAAGGCACCCGCTATGTTGAGAACTTGAAAATTGACTTGCTTTCAACTGAATCCATGCTCCAAACTGAAAGGGATCGTGAGCAACAAGTTATAATCTCCGCTGGAACTTCGGTTCGTGGGTTACGATCGTATGAACAGAAAATAAAAACACTTCAAGATTCTGAAAAAAAATTATCGAAGGAACATGGTTCTATTGAAAAGGAAATTGCGTTAATGAAAAAAGATATATCTAATTTAGAGTCGGAGGAATTTGCTCTCCGTAATAATCTGCGGCTATTTGGATATGAAAACTTGTTGGATTCCTTTGATGTTGACGAGATACTGAATATGCTTACAGTTGAGTCGGAAGCGCTGAAGACTCGAATCAATCAGCGCGCAGACGAAGTCTATGTAGAAGTAATCGAAGGTTATAAAGGGATGTCTGAAAAGAGAAATCTGTTGGAAGAGGAACGTCATTCAATAGTGCGGTTTATTGAAGAGATCGCTACTGAAAAGAAGACAGTTTTCACAGAAGCCCTCGAAAAGGTTGACAAAAATTTGAGGCAGACCTTCATGGAAGTAACTGGTGGATCTGCTTGGCTCGAGGCTGAGTACAAAGAAGAGGAATTTCCAGAAGGCATAATGTTAATGGTTCAATTTCAAGGCAAGCCAGGACGTGAGTCTACAGCATTATCTGGCGGGGAAAAGACAATGGCTGCAATTATTTTTCTTCTGGCACTCCAGTCACTCAAACCATCTCCGTTCTATTTGTTGGACGAAGTCGATGCTCACCTTGATGCTCAGAATACAGAGAAACTTTCTAAAGTATTATTGCAAAGATCTAAGGAGAATCAGATGATTATGGTTACTTTAAAGGATGCGACTGTTGCTCAGGCGGGGTTGATATACGGAGTTTATTCCAGAAGCGGGGTATCACAAGTCATACGATACAAACCTTCAAACAAACTCCCGACTAACGAAGTAGGGGTTTGAGGCGAGAGCGATTCAGGTAAAACACTAAATTTGATTTTTTCTTATGATAATAATTTGATCGTTTGGATGTGAACACACCAGGATATGAATTGACTAGCATGGGTAAATGAAGCAAGAGACATAGTGGTTTTCTTCCTCACCACCTCTTTGAGGATTACTTTTGCATATGTCCCTTGAATACAGACATCTATGGATAAATCTACAACCAGTTTGAGGCTTATCCTTTCTCTCGACATCCTTGACGCGGATTATCTTATCCTTTCCCAAGTTATTTGCCTCAGGCTCTGAAATAGCATCAAGTAATGCCTGTGTGTATGGGTGTAGTGGATTTAATAGAACTTGTTCAATCGGACCATCTTCGACTATTTTCCCCGAATACATTATCCCTATTTCATCTCCAATATATCTTGCCGTGGACAGATCATGTGTGATGTAAAGGTATGAAAGTCCGAGTCTATCTTTCAGGTTCTTCATTAGCTGTAGTATCTCAGCTCTTACAGAAACATCGAGCATTGACACAGGCTCATCTGCCACGATCAATTTCGGCCTAAGTACGAGCGATCTAGCTATTGAGACCCTTTGTCTTTGACCCCCAGATAACATGTTAGGAAATTTCTCACCCACATCTACCACCGGTTCCAATCGAACTTCCTCGAGGGATCGGTATGCTTCCTCTATCTTCTCTCGCTTTGTCTTATTTTTGGCTTGAATATTCAAAGGCTCCATCACTATGTCCAATACCTTCATTCGAGGATCTAGTGAGGTATAGGGATCCTGGTGTATCATTTGCACATTTGTACGAAATGTCTTTAACTTCTTACCTGGGTATTTTGTAACTTCTTCTTTATCAAATATTATAGACCCTGAATCAGGATCAATTACCCGAAGGATAATTCGCGCAAGAGTACTTTTACCTGACCCAGATTCTCCAGCAATTACTAGTGTCTTTCCTCGTTTTAATGTCAAGCTTACTTCATCTACTGCTCTTATATAGGACTGAACCGTGTTGGCGAATATTTCTTTAAGACTTCTCCTTACCGGAAAATACTTCCTAATATTAGTTAGCCTAAGTAATTCATCCAACAGCAGTAGGTACGCTATTTGCGCAACAGATATAATATTTTTGTGTGTTGGATGGTCACAAGTAATAGTTATATAAGTAGGTGAAACTCCCGAACCCTGTGAGGGTAACCGGTAAGGTCATAATCTGTGACCCTATAGATCCTGCTGGAGTGGCTACAATGAATAGGGCGGGATTGACGGTAGACTACTATCCAGATATTGATTCAAACGAATTAAATTCCAAAATTAAAGATTATGATATCATTATTGTCAGAAGTAGAACTAGAATTAATAAAGATGCTGTAGCAGCAGCACTCAAAGCAAAAATAATCGCTCGAGTAGGCGTAGGCCTAGATAACATAGATATTAAAAGTGCAGAAGATAAAGGTATCAAAGTGATCAATTCTTCTGAGGCTGCGATCAATGCTGTAGCTGAACTCGTTATAGGCTGTATGATATCCCTTGCTAGAAGTATCACTCGTGCAGATAAGGAACTTAAGAATGGCAATTGGATAAAAAATGACTTGATGGGTATGGAATTAAGAGGCAAATATATCGGCCTCATAGGTGTAGGTCATATAGGTAGGAATTTAGGTCGTCTTGCACGAGCATTGCGGATGAATGTCATAGGATATGACATTTACCCCATAGATGCAGATTATGTTAGGGAGGTAGGTCTAATAAAGACCGATCTCAACACTTTGGTGGAAAGTGCAGATTTCATTTCCTGCCACGTGCCTCTTACATCTGAAACTAGGCATATGCTCAGCAAAGATCTATTTGCAAAAATGAAACCGACAACGTACATAGTAAATACCTCTCGAGGAGCGGTAATCGATGAAAATGCATTATACTACGCTCTAAAGACAAATAAGATTGCAGGGGCAGCCTTAGATGTATTTGAGATCGAACCACCAATTAACAAAAACCTAGTAGAGCTGCCGAATGTTATATGTACTCCACATATTGGATCTCAGACAAAAGAGTCACAAGAGCTTGCTTCTACTGTGATCGCAGAAAAGGTAATCCAAATAATGCACGAACACCAGTCGGGCTCAGCAAATATTTAGTGTTGGATCCACAATTATTGCCATTCTAGCCTTCTTTGAGATATCTCATATAATCACTTAGCTAGAATTATTGGAAAATTAGGCGAAGGTACAATTCCTTCTTCATGCTTGTATACAGATATTAAGGGTCATTAATTTGAGATCTCTATGCGTGGCTATATGGCTGCAACGTGGAATAACCTGTGGAAATTCAACGACGATGAATTGAAGTCTAAGGCAATACATTGGAGGAGCGAACAAGCGATACATAGGATAGGGAGGCCATCCAGATTGGATAAAGCACACAGATTGGGCTATAAAGCAAAACAAGGCATTATACTGGTTAGGGCAAGAGTGGGGAGAGGAGGCATGAGAAAGCAAAGACCCGTCGCTGGTAGAAGGCCTAAGCATCTGGGTGTTGTCCACATTAAACAGGGAGTGAGCATGCGACGCGTTGCTGAACGCAGAGTTCTCAAACGCTTTCCAAATATGGAGAGTCTTGGTACTTATTACCTCCATAAAGATGGTAGATACCTATGGTACGAGGTGATACTCGTTGACCCCCATCATCCATCTATCGCAAATGATAAAGAGTTTCGGCAAAAACTTGGTGTCTACTCGAAAAACTAGTGCTCATACCGGATCCTTGATGCAGTAGTTATTCGAACGTCTAGTCAGTACGTTCTATTGTCAGAAGTATGGATTGAAAGAATTTTGACTAACTTCGTCTAGCGTTAGCTGTCCTTTGTTACTTCCAGCAATGAATTAATAATTTTGTAGACATCCATCATTGTTGTATTCTTATCCAGGGTGATGTAGTAAAAGTAAGTCTCATGAGGGAAGGTAAGGATTTTGACCCTTTCATTTTCGGTAAGCGTGTAAGTCGTTTTGCCGATTGATGACTCAAAGGCTTTCCGTAGTTGATTGCGAGTTGCTTCGATAAAATTCTCATTTCGAGCTTCGTCAGGCCTAAATAATGGTACTACATCCTTACGAAGCTGCCCCGCAAGCGTTCTTCCAAAACTGTTCATTTTGCCGACAAATCGTATATTTGGAGATAACGCAAGTATTCGAATACATTTTTCTTTGTTCTTTTTGGCTTCCTCTCGTATCCCGCTGTTCATAGGGATGGGCTCTTAAATACGACATAAATACATACTGATACAAAAGAGAAAATCAAGCGGATATTTTTTAGTCAAGAATTCAAAAAGAGATAAGGAACATGCCTGCCTACTTGTTTACCATACTAGTACCAGCTGCTATTTATATCTCCCATCAATGTCAGCTATTGGTGGGCAGGGCTTAGATATGAAAGCTGTTATTTTGGCCGGGGGTCTGGGAACGAGATTACAACCGTACACGTTTTTTATCCCTAAACCGATGCTGCCTTTGGGCAATAAGCCGTTGCTCGAGCATATAATCGAGTGGGTGACGGGAACAAACAATAACAAGAAGAATGGTGGCAGAAATGAGAAAATAAACCATATTATAATGTGCGTGAGCTATTTACATAGAACGATCGAAGACTATTTCGAAGATGGTGGACGATTCGGAATCAGAATAGAGTATGCAAGGTCAGAAAGGCCACTTGCTACAGCAGGACAACTGAAGACAGCCGAGAAATTTCTGGACGATACCTTTATTTGTTTATATGGCGACGCCGTCTATGCGTTTGAACTCGACAAAATGATTCGTGAACATAGGGAGTCGAGAGCTTTTATATCCATGGCACTTCTCGAGTATAAAACTAAACTTCGCTACGGATTTATAGACATCGAAGATGGAAAAGCTGGAACATGGGTCACAGAACCGGAAAGACAAGGAGAAGGACGAAGACAAAAGAACAGACAGAAAAATCAAGTCATTAGTTGGAAAGAAAAACCAGAGGTGAGTGGATTAATTAACACTGGTTGCTATATCATGGAGCCAGAATTCCTCAAACTAGTGCCCAAGTCTAGTGCATTCGGAATGGATGACGCTGTGAGAAGGGCTCTAGAACAAAACAGACTAGTGAGAGGCTTTAGGATAAAATCGGGATTTGTAGACATTGGAGACAAGAAATCCTACTTAGAAGCATATAAAAAATATGTCAAGAAACTTGGGAAAATATAGGCAGTTTCAACCTGAGATTAAGATCACGAGGAGTTTTTGACAAAGGCAAAGAGATTGAGATTACTTGATCTGGTATACATCGAATAGAACTTTTTCAGATTTTCTACAATAGGTACATGGAATCAATCACACTTTTTTTACCAAAAATTATCTGTCATCAAGATGAGGGAACAATGCATGCTGCCTTCATTTATTTATCTCAGTTCATAAAGTGCAATTGACAACTTAAGAACAATATTTTCATCAGTTTTTTGTGCCAGGGGAATTATATATTTCTCAGTTTCTTCCCTATACCGTGAAATCTTGTGTTTGTGGGGTGTGTTTTTCAATGCTCGGACATTTTCCAACCTGTCTGCTAGGACTAGGTATCGCGTCGACAATGAACTATTTGATAGATTATTAAAATATTCACTAAGCATTTTTTCGCGCTCATCCTTATTAACTGAGGGCATAGTTGAGACTCGAAGTATATCAGTGATAGGACTCCCAAATTCCTTCAATACATCTGCATAGGAATTTAATGTATCGTGAAGAAGAGCTGCACATATTAGGTCGGAATTAAATATTCTCAGTTCCTCTGTAATCAGCAAGGCCACCTTTAGCGGATGATTGATGAAGGGATCCACGAAGGAGTGCTTGCCTCTGAATTCTCCATTATAGATTTTGAGTGCGATGCCAAACGCCCTTGTTATTTTTATAACGTCTTCGGTAGACCGTTCAAAAGGTTTAACCAATCTAAGAAATCCTACTTTAGTGGATTCAGGGAGCTTAGATCTCATGGGAGAGAAAAGGAAGATGTGGACTTACGCCCAAATTTTACAGTTACTGGTATGCGGTTTTGCATGTATGGTCAGGGTATACACCTTGGCAATATCTTGAATTAGCTCTCATAATTCCGTGGTCTAAGCTGAAACTCAACCCGACCTGTACCATAAGGATGATATTAGTCTACTAGCGTTCTTGCTGGCCGTCCATCGCTTAGTTTGTTTGCGCTCTTCATTAAAGATTTTCGTGTTAGTTGCGTGTATTCTCTTAGTTATTTTTGCCTGTCCTTCAATTCTTCTCTTCGCTTTTGATTTTGCTCTTGGTGCCATAGAATTAGCAGCAGTAAACACAGATAAATACTTACCAAAGGTTAGACCAAAGAACCATAGGATACACCAAATGGTTCTCTAGAAAATTTGTCATATTCATGATTATTTACAGTCAAAAAAACAGCTTTGCTCTTGACTCACTTAACTTGTTGTTAGCTTATTTGTGAACAAACGAACTTGCATATCCTATGTTTACCGAAGATGGTCGCTATAACTACGGATAGATTTGCTCGCCAGTATACCTATCGACAATTTTAATTGCTTTTGTGGGGCAAGTCTGAGCAGCAGCTAAAATTGATTCAAATTTCGCTCCCGTTTCAGACTCTATTCGTGCTTTCGGATTTATCCTCTTATTTTTTTCTACTACGAAAACTTTTGGGGCTAGTATTTCACAACTGCCGAATGCTAGGCAAAGCGAAGGTTCAATCGTTATGTGAAAGCGACCTTTGGGAAGATCCAAGTTCCCGGAAATCGGCACAGGTACATCAGGGGATTTCGTTTTATGTTCCTGCCATTGAGACTCGTATCGTCTAGAATTCCTATTTTGGCCCTGATTGTAGACGTAGGATTTGTGTACCCCCTCGTCCACATTATAACTGGTGCGATCTTCCGACCTAACCTCGCTAAAGTCAGCCTTATCATATTCAGCTCTCTTATCCTTGTCTGAAAGAACTTCAAAAGCAGCATTGATCTTCTTTATCATAATCTCGGCGTGGGATGATCTGTTTCTGTCTGGGTGATATTTCCTAGCCAGATGCCTATACGCTCTCTTTAGCTCAGGATATGTTGCCTGTTCAGATACGCCTAAAATCGCGTAATATCCTGAACTATCCAACATAAGTTTGAATGTGGCTGGATTACTTATCTGTTTTTAATAGAAGCCAGCCTCCATCAAACGATTGTGCGTCGGGGGATATCTGATAGCGGTCGGTATACTGCCATGCTACATGTAGAAATTGCTAATTAGGCCTAGTTTGAACAAAAACTTTTATTATTACATCTTACATTGCAAAATATGAAACGGGTGGAAGCCATTATAAGTAACGAAAAAGTCATAGAATTGAACGATGCCCTCAAAAAAGCAGGAGTTGGTGGATGTACGATATTCGAGTCGAGGGGCCGCGGAAAAGGTCCTAAGCCGATGGTAGAGAGTAGCAGAGGGACAGCAAGATACGTTTCCGAGTTTTCGGTTAGAGCTAACGTACTCACGGTAGTTGATGATATTGATGTCGAGAAAGTGGTGAATACGATATTAAATACTGTGAGCACAGGTTCAGCTGGAGATGGTAAGATTTTCATTTCTCCAGTGGCCGATGCAGTGGATATAGGGACAAAAAGACACGGTGCGGAAGCTATTACATAGCACTCTTCAAAGATAAACCAATAGGTCAAGTTTTAAAAAACCTCTTCGTTTGACCCAGTGCAATTGTCTCTAATGGTGCTATTTCTAACACGATAGGTAGATCAGAAACGACCTTACCGATCGTCAGGCAACAACGATGAGGCAATGTCTTGACTAATGACCTTATTGTTTCACTATCAGCTAAGGACACTTTTGAAATCTTGTCCAAGTCCGGATCGCTAGTGAAATTGAACAGAAATATATTGTCCGCCTGTCGATAAATCCCATCACCAATGGCATCCGGTTGGTTGGTTATAAAAGTGGGGTAAATTCCGAAATGTCTCATTCTAGTTATAATGTCTTCCCAATACGTTTCGCGGAGATACATATGTGCTTCTTCGGCAAAAAGAAAGACGGGAGGAATTTTATCCTTTTCCAATAGCTCAACTAGTTTGTTCAAAACTAGTTCTACTACCATTCGTCTAACTATCGGGACCATTCTGCCCATGCTTATCACAATAGCAGACCCAACTTTTTGATTTGAGAAATGATCCTCGAATCTAAATCCAGCTGAGTCATTTTCTTGGAATATACGAGATGCCTGTATCACATGGAATCTCGATATCAACGCATCGCGCACTAACTCATTGGCATTCCACGTGCTGATGGCTTTGCCAAATGCTTCTATTTTTAAATTATCCCTATTCTCGAGCCAATCCCAGATCCTAAAAAATTCACGCAAAGATGCAGTTGGGGTTTCAAGAGCATTTCTTAGCATGTTTGATAGAGCTGATTTTCCGCAGTATCTGAGAGAGAAATTTAAACCACCATCAAATTTTAGGATTTTTACTTGTTTTGCAAGGGAGGAGGGTGTTCCATCACAATTCTCTGAAATGCCCCCGTATTCATCGTTTAGATCAAAGACGATTAAAAAGGCCCCGTACCGTAAGAGGGAGCTAATAAGAATCTTGGCAAGGTGGGATTTACCTGATTCTTTCTTACCAGTAAGTATGTTCAGCTTGCCATCAAGGTCCTCTGCGTAAATCTCAAAGCATTCTTTGTCTCCTCTTGTTCTACCCATTTTGATCGGCAAGAGTCCTGATCTACCCAAATAACCGCTTAATTTTGCACTGGTTAGGCGACTTAAATTGGAATTGACTCTAGATGGTATCCATGTTATGTCTGCAGATATCTTGCCGTTTGTATCTATAGTTCCTCGCATCTTGGTTAGGAAAATCCTGGCGTCCCTGATCAGATTTGACATTCTAGCGATATTGAGAGGATCATGCGAGTTTTCAGTGCTTGAGGCGGTTATTATCTCATCCCGAACAATATCTTCTACGAGTGACTGGGAAGAAAGATATTCCTCGTCATATACCTGTGCAACCATTTTTCTATTTAGAGAGTTATCTTCGATTAACAAGTAGTCGCCTTTGTGAATAGCATCGCCCTTCATTGCCAATATCACTAGTTCATTGCTGTTTTTTGTTAAGACTTTCATGCCGGGATCGAGCCCAGCAATGTCTTACGAATATCTTCTGATTCTAGTTCCTCCAGATCATAATTATTCATGACGTAGCTTCTTAAACAATTAATCTCAGTGTTTGTAAATGTGCAAATATGATGCGCTAGTCTCAAGGTCTCAGGATATCCTCCAGCCATCGAATCGTTTGCTATAAATTTGCCTAAAGAGGCTTCCATATTTTCGTTAGGGGAAAGTATGTCTGCTCGCAATACCGGTCCTAGATCATCTCCAAGTTTTACTAGAAGATTTTTTCCTATCGAACTTCTAATCAAGCTTTGAATAATAATTCCAATATCTGAATAGACAGATCCTTTGGCTTTCGCTAGAGGCATTGATATTCTGCTTAAGGCCCTTATCGAGGTATTCTTGCTTAATCCAATCAAAATATTGTTGCGAACCGAGCATGTTTCTGACAATGCTGCCATGTCTTGATTTATGGTCTCGAAGGGTGACCCTCTCAATGCCCCATCTATTACGATGATGGATCTAAATAATTGGTTTGACAATTTGATTTGGACAGATCTTTCAAATTGCAATCTAATCATCCTACCAGCCGATTCCTGATCGGATATAATTAACCTTGCCAGCCTATGATCGAGTTCAGAAGCTTTGATAGTTTGTTCATTCAAATAAAACAATATTGGCCCGATTTTGAGATGCATGGTGGAACCACCGTTTACTGCGAATGCGATTCCACACTTGGCTGCATAAAGTACACCGTCTTCAGTTTCAGCTAGGCTGATACTGGTAGAGTCGACTGCTGCTACTAAGGATGTCTCCTTGAGAGGTGTGATAGTTTTTATAGGTATTTCTCGGTCCGAGTTAATTCCCCATCCACCTATAGGAACTTGATTCCTTTTAAAACAGGTGAAAATAATTTTTTTCCCATTTAGAACACCACCCAGATTAGCTAATTGAGTCCCCCCTAAAGATTCACTTAGCGCCCAACGGATGTCAGTCCAGTTGAACTCTGAATTTAATTGCATATTCATGTTGTTCAACAATATAACATCGTAGGTTATTAATGTTGTGCAACATGCCCATGATGCAATTGATCAGCAACAGGTTTATGTGATAGAAAATTTCTTCGTTTAAAGTAATTGAATGGGAGAATCGACGCATTCAGAAGCTAAAATAAAGTTAAAACATCACGATTGGGAAGTAGAAATCACCTGTGCCGAACAAAAAGTGAAGGAAGTAGTAGAAAATGTGCTTTCAGGTATGGATACCTCAATTATCGTTAATTCCGATCTGAATGCTAAGGTTGCAGAACTCAAAGAACGAATCGATACGTTGACTAATCAGATTAATTCAATTTCTGTTACTGGAAAGCCGTTGACAAATTCAGCAAATCTTCATACCAGGTTACCACAAAGGGCGGGGATGACATGCAGGGGCCTTCTAGAGAGCCTTTGGTCCGAAGAGTATTTCGGCACAGAAAAACATCTTGGAGAAGTCCATGAGGAGATGTCTAGGCGGGGCTTTAACTACGATAGGACCGCCGTCTCTCACTCTCTAACAGATATGGTAAGGGAAAATATCCTAGCTAGAAAGGGCACAATGAGAAACTATCAATACATACAGAAGAGGCCGCCGCTTGAAACCTCAAAGTAGGTTAAATGTCACTTTGATTTCTTCGCTAGCACAGATTTTAACCAGTGACTACCAGTAGTTGTTATTTTATACGTGGCGGATTCATTTGTGTCGGATGCGTTATCTCGTATCACGTGTCCAATCTTGACCAACTCTGATAGCCTTGAACTAACGGACTTTGGATTCAAAGCTGTTGCCGATTGAATCTCAGATAAACGCAACCCTTTGTCCGACAGTTTGTCAAGGTCCTTGGCAATCTTTGTGGCTACTAAGTGGAGCGCCACGATTTCTTTATCTGATAGTTTCTTAGTTCCAGATTCTTGTTGCTCCATGATTACTCTCGGGCCTTCCGGAGTTATTTTTATAAAGTTGGAAAACAAATCGATGAGCTCCGTGACAGAGTAATTCAGTGAGATCTTTCTGGCTAGGTTAACCGTGGGTATCTGCTTAGTTATAAATCCAATCACTGTTGTTAGCACAGACTCGGGAGTACCACTAAATTGAACATTTATGTCTGCAATCGAAACAGACACATTGACATTAGTAGCAGTATTGTTTGAATCAGGGCTGGTATCGAGCATGTTCTCGCTTCGCTAACATTTGTCAAAACAGTTCAATATTATCATATCGCAAGGCTTGACTTCAAGAGTGACTGGATATTGGTGTTCATTGTATGATGGGAAACAAAAAGTATCATAATCGAAATCCAACTTGGGATTGGCGTTTCTGCGAGATACAAATGCTGACGTCCTCATTTGTTGGGTGCAGCCCATATGTAATAATCTACTTCTCTTTGAATTGGCTAAGCCAGTATATAAGAATATGTTG
>JBPYDP010000017.1:0-2777 GCA_051985775.1 Candidatus Nitrosopolaris sp.
CGACTAATACTTGTGGAAGAGTCGTAGCCATATTCCCGCAGCCTCTGTTAGAACTGTACTGTACTACAGGCTACGATGATCTATGAATAAAATCTGTCATATAAGATTGACAAAGTTCCCAGACCAACTATAGTTGTCCTGGATTTACGAAATTAACAATGCATGATGAAAAATATCCTCCTACTGCGTCTATTGCGTCAGCACCATTACCCCGTAAACTAGCTTTTTATAAGATCCTAGTAAGTTCTCCGTGTCTGCATTGGACTGACATTCATTCCTAGAATTGTAGTAAGATATGTTGCCAAAAGACGAATACTCCAGGTATTCTTTAGATATCCAAAGGTTCTAGGAGACTTTGATATTATCCCTTTAATCCTCTCCTTGTTCTTATCCGAAGATATCTTTGGTATTCTTCCAGCATTATTTCGTTTACTCCTTATAGGAGACTTCGTGAAGTGCCGAATTGATAGCGGTAGACTTGTCGTAGAAAAAATGAATCCTTAGGTGTGAATGAAAATGGTTCTAAGTAATCAAAAATCACAAGACTCTAAATGGTCGAAAGCGTCGAAAGATGAAACTATTGATTCACTTCCAGAAAATGTCAAAAGTACTGCAAGAAACCTTAGGATTGCTATCGAACAAATGCACTTAGGCCTCACAAAAACAAAAGAATTGATCCTCGAGACGGCAAGGCAGTTGGATGAGGAGCATGTTGAAGACCAGGCTAAGATCTGCAAAAAGATTAAGGAGATCCTGAAAGACAAAATTCAGGAGGGCAAAATCAGTGAAGGATGGATCGAAGAATGTTTGCCGCGAGAGTATAAACGAAAATATACCAAGACTGAAAGCCAACAAAACCATCTTTCAGGAGTACAACAACCAGAATTAGTCGTTAGTACAAAGGGAAATCAAATTTCGCAGAGTAACACTGACAGTAAGGTGCCTGACCGTAGTACCAGGACTGGCACCAACTCTGAAGCCAACCAAAGCGGATTTGATGATGAAGAAGAAGATAGAACTACGAACACTGAATCGAAGGAAGAATCAACGAGAATGCTTCCACTCAATGATGACCCAACATCTGCGACCAAACAGAATGAAGCTGGAACGCATTTTTTCCTGGTGAGATACCAAATCAACTCGTGGTTGCAGAAGAGCTAGAGAGGAATACAATTGATCTCGAAGGAAATGAATTAAGAGCTGTCGAACTTGGTCACACCGATTGGCAAGATGCCACATGTCTGTACGTCCCATCGATCGGATTTGCTGTCGCAGGAGATGCAGCCTTCAATGGCACTCACATGTTTCTGGGAGCATCCACAACTCCACAGAAACGCAAGGAGTGGATCTCTGCCCTCAACAAGATAGAGTCGCTCAATCCACGGGCTGTAATAGCCGGGCACAAGCGACCTGGGACGGATGACGATCCTAGGATCATCGAGGAGACAAGATAGTACGTTCGTGACTTCGAAAGGCTAGCTGAATCATCAAAGACCGCAAGAGAGCTCTACGACCAGATGTTCAAGCTTCATCCTGACGGGAGCAATCCCCATATTCTTTGGCTCGGAGCGCTAGCGGCAAAAGGTGATGGAACTGTTTTCGAAGTGAGGAAACAGTAAGTTATAGTAAGTAGTAATTATACTGGATCTTGATGCTTGTAGTATGCGTCATATTTTCTAAGTAGCCATGTCAAACATATCTTCATAGAACCTTTCTTCTCCAGCATCGCGGCCTCATCAATCGCCAAGGATGGGACAATTAGATTTCCATTTGGCTCGGCTCGAATTTCCAATTTCCCCTAGCGATGTGGCAAGGGTCGTTTCCACAATTTTGGAAGATCCCAGTGGTCACCGGGGTTTTAGAACTGAACTTAAATGATATTCCATCAACAGTTTTGGTTAAGGGAATTGGTAGATGGTGTGTCATAGGTTGATGGTGTAGCCCCAAAGCGTCATCTCGACGAAAACATAATTATCGGCAATTTCAGCTATCGGAGTTTCCAATCAACCTCATAGAGCCAGTGTCTCATATTATCTGCTATGTAGAACAAAACTTTATCTATCATAAAATAGTGAGAATATATTGTCTCAATATAGCATTATAGGATCTATACTCTTCGGTAGTGACTGAAGCTACGTAATGTACAAATTTCTCGATAAATTCCTTTGAAATCTTCTTTTCTACAATAAACCGTTTTGGACGCAATACAGCTCTGACCGCAATTAATGAATCTACCTTTAACTGCGCCATCGGTCGCTTTTTCAATATCTGCATCATCACATGCTATGAAAGGATCACTTCCACCAAGCTCTAGAACACATTTCTTTATCTGAGAAGTAGCTCTTTGTGCGACTTTAGCACCAGCAGAAACGCTACCTGTAAATGTTACAGCATTAACATCTTCCGAATCTACAAGATTCTCTGCAACACTTGAATCTCCCGTTAATGATTGAAAGACTCCGTCAGGTAATCCGATATTAGCAAAAGTGTTTTGTATTTCTAAACCACACTGCATCGTTGCGCTAGCAGGCTTTAAGACAATTGTGTTTCCGATCATCAATGATGGAGCGCAAATCTAAGCGCTTGCCAATATGGAAAATTCCATGGCATTATGCTTCCTATTACACCTATGGGTTGAAATGTCACGAAACTTTTTCTAGCATCTGTATTGATTATCTCATCATTTGAAAATTCCTTACCATTATCAGCAAAATACTCTATTGCCCATGCACATTTTTCAACTTCAGATCTAGCTTCTTTTATTGCCTTTCCCATTT
>JBPYDP010000018.1:0-3274 GCA_051985775.1 Candidatus Nitrosopolaris sp.
GATTCAGTTAAAGAGAAGAACCAAAATGATCTTGCTTATCTTGACTTTGAATCGCTAAATATCGAGTTACCGTTTCCTAAATATTCTTACTCAGATCTTATAGAACTGTTGCAAGAAAGCGGAGAGCGCATTACATGGGGAGATGATCTCTCGCCCCAGACAATGAGAAATTTGCCAGATGAAAGGATGAATGGCTTTTATTTTATTACAGATTGGCCTACTTCTACAAAACCTTTTTATGTGAAGCCAAAGTCAGTTGCTGAATCCGAAAGAGTCTCTGAGTCTTTTGATCTAATGTACGGTTCGTTAGAAATATCTTCTGGCAGCACAAGAATAAACAGGAAAGATGAATTATTAGAAAGAATGAAAAAACAGGGATTAAATACGCAGGCTTTTGATTATCATCTAAAAGTATTTGACTATGGAATGCCCCCCCATGCTGGATTTGGAGTCGGTCTTGAACGTTTGATGATGGCTATTGCGAGGATTGATAACATCCGAGATACAATTCTGTACCCGCGAGATATAGACAGGTTAACTCCCTAAAGGAAGTATTCAACATGGTTTCAAAAGATGAGATAAAACACCTTGGCTGGCTTTCGAGACTCGAACTAACAGACAAGGATCTGGATAGGTATGTATCTCAAATCGATGAAATAATTAGGTATTTTGACAACCTAGATAGTATATCATTGGTTGGAACTGAGCCGGCCAGTTCAGTGAAAAAGGTTTCTGAACTAAGAGAGGATAATATACAGATGTTCGAAGGAGATCTGTTAGGATTTTTCAAAAATAGAAAGGACGGCTTTGTAAAAGGACCAAAGATGGTATAATTGGAAAATAGTCTATACTACCTTAACGCGGAACAGGTTGCTTCAGGGATTAGGAATCGCGACTTTTCTGCCGTAGATTATATATCGCAGATCCTAGAACGAATAGAAAAGATTGATGTCAAAATCAACGCCTTTGTGACTGTCGATAGTGATGGTGCGATAGAAAAGGCACGCTCTATAGATAATAGAATACAACGCGGAGAGAGAATTGGTGGGCTTGGAGGTGTCGCGATTGGTGTTAAGGACAACATATGCACCAAGAATTTGAAAACCACTTGCGCTTCGAGAATGCTTGAGGAATATATTCCTCCATACGATGCTACTGTGATTAAAAAATTGAAAGAAAATGATGCCGTTATCGTTGGAAAGCTAAATCTCGATGAATTTGCGATGGGCTCTACCACGGAGTTTAGTAGATTTGGACCTACGCGGAATCCATGGAATATTAATTATGTTGCAGGTGGCTCCTCTGGTGGGAGTGCAGCAAGTGTGGCGGCGTTCGAATGCGCCATATCATTAGGTTCCGATACGGGTGGATCTGTAAGGTGTCCAGCTAGTTTTTGTTCAGTAGTGGGTTTGAAACCTACGTATGGATGCGTCAGTCGATATGGTCTAATTTCTTATTCTAATAGTTTAGAGCAGATTGGAACTGTCGGTAGAACCGTCACTGATGTAATGATGATCATGAATGCGATAGCAGGCGAAGATGCAAACGATCAGACGACAAGGAAATCAGTACCAACAACTGATGCAACTGGCCAGACACCAAAATACAGTCTGCATAACAAGAGGAATATTCGGGTTGGAGTAGTAAAGGAACTTGTTGAAGGCGCTGACCCCGTTGTTTCAAAATGCATCTATTCAGCTATGGATTTGTTCGTAGGATTAGATTGTAAATGCGAGGAAACCTCACTTAAATCAGTTCAATATGCTCTCGCATCATACTATACGATAGCCATGGCTGAAGCAACTAGTAACCTATCACGATATGACAATATTCGCTATGGATTTGACTCCAATCCTGAGGGGTATGAATGGAACACATATTTTACAAAGGTTCGCAATAATTTTGGCGAAGAAGTTAAAAGACGTATTATCATTGGTTCGTATGTTCTTTCAGCTGGATATTACGGGAAATATTATCTAAAAGCTCAAAAAGCAAGGGAAATGATAAAGCAAGAAATTAAATCACTGTTTGAAAAATACGATGTTTTGATATCCCCTACAATGCCTATATTGCCGCTTAAAGTCGGTGAAAAGATTGATGATCCATTGAAGATGTATCAGATAGATATCGATACCGTTGTTGCTAACCTGGCTGGTATACCTGCAATATCAATACCTATAGGTTTTAACGATGGTTTTCCTATAGGCTTGCAAATAATGGCCGATGAAATGGGAGAGCAAACCCTTTTTGATGTTGCGTCATCTTTCGAAAGTACAATTGACATTCATGGGAGTCCTAGGATATAATTGGAAATAAAGATTGGTCTTGAACTCCATTGTCAGTTGACGGGACTTCAGAGTAAATTATTTTGTTCGTGCCGGTGTGATTATCGAGGATTATCACCCAATACAAACATCTGCCCTATTTGTTCTGGCCTTCCCGGGACTCTTCCACTACTAAATCAAAGGGCAGTAAACTATGCTTGCATGATCTCGATTGCTTTAGGGTGTAAAATTCCTAGCGCAATCATGTTTTATCGAAAGAATTATTTTTACCCTGATCTACCAAAAAATTTCCAAATAACACAGTATAACGCATATGGGTCCACCAGTATAGGTGTCGAAGGAAAAGTCGAATATGGAGTCAAGAGTTCAAAAATTAAGAGAGTTCAGCTGGAAGAGGATCCCGGAAGACTCGTTTACGGAAATAGTAATCTTGATACGCTTATAGACTACAATAGAGCAGGTGTATCTTTAGTAGAGATTGTAACAGAGCCTGATTTTTCTGAACCAAAAGATGTACGTATGTTTTTGAACAAAATAATATCAATTATCGAGCATTTGGGTGTTTGTGATACAAGACTTGATGGTTCGGTAAGATGTGACGCAAACGTTTCTCTAGAAGGCGGAAATAGAGTTGAAATCAAGAATGTTGGCTCATTTAGAGATGTCGAAAAGGCACTACGCTATGAGATAACGAGACAAAAAACAATGTCAATACGTGATATTGAAATCAAGTCAGAAACTCGTCATTGGGATGATGCAAGAAGTATAACTAAGCAGTCTAGGAAAAAGGAAGAAGAAGAGGATTATCGATACTTTCCTGAACCAGACATCCCAACAATTGTTCTAGGAGACGATTATATATCTTCGCTAAAGGCAAAAATGCCTGAACTTCCACATGAAAGAAAAACTCGATTACTTAGAGTATACGGGCTTTCGAACCATGTGGCTCAGGTCCTCATTGACGATAAAGAGCTGGCTGACTTTTTTGA
>JBPYDP010000019.1:0-39814 GCA_051985775.1 Candidatus Nitrosopolaris sp.
AAGCTGATGGAAGCTGTTGCGAGAATCTAATGTTAAATGAAAAGTCCGCTGAATTAATTCCTAATTTAAATCCAAATTATGATGTGCGCGGTTCTCAAAATTTCGATTTGCTTTAATTCCCATTTAACGTTAGTTTTGCGTTCAAGGTCTGCTCTTAAAATCGATTGTAAGTCAATTAGACTATCACAATCATTTCATCTATTAAAGTTATTTGAAGTAAATCGAGAATTTACTGAAGTCTTCTGTGAGTAATCTAACATGGCTGTTCTTAATCTTCACCTAGAACCGGTTAACAATGATCTTTCACTCAGCTAGTCCACTAAGTTAAATCCATGAATTTTAATGACACCAATGGCAAATTCGCGATTTATTTTCCCAGTATTCAAGGCAAGTGAAATATTTACTGATTTGATAGATTTACTAGAAGTGAGAAAGACGTTAAGCCACACCTGATCATGCATTGATTGAATTTGACCTAGTAGTCTAATGCAGATGAGTTCTTTTTCTCGGTAATCTTCAATCGATGCATGACACATCAAAAATTACAGTGCAATTACTAGAAGTACAGCTTGGCGTCTATGCCTTACACTCTGAAATAATCAAGGAATTTTTATCATGTCAAACATTTGCCTATGAGGATAACTTTGATCGAGTATCATTCGCATTCGCATTCTAAGGCATGAATTGTGTGATAGAGGATAAAGAAAGATGATTAAGACGTTTTATATAGCACGAGTTGATTGAGAACAACTATTTCGCCATATGTTGCAATAAAATTGGTTCTTTTGGTCAGTGTAGTTAGTTATCAACTAGGATTAACTAAGATACTTTATTCACATTTCTTGCTTCGTTGTTGAGAATATATTATGCAAAACTTTCACGTAATTCGAAATTAGTTCGCTAGATTCCATTTCATCACGATGTTTTTCTAGGTCATTTCCTAAAGCCATAGTTAGGCGTTTCGGCATTTTGAGATGCTCGTTCATATAGATCAGAAGAGAGAAATACATGGATTTCAACCCATCTCCCTCATTATCTCGCCTTAGATTCATGCTCGAAATCACATTGGACAAGATTAGTGCAAAAGGTGTTGACAGTACTACCTTATTTTTGCTATATTTAGTGTCTGAATCTTTAAATCTAATTACTTCCATATAAATCAAGTCTTCAATCGCTTCTGCAAGTTTTTGAATGTCTCCATGAATCTCTGGTTCATCACCGTTGTCCATTTTTCTAGAATCCTGGTCATCCTGGGACATATAGTTTGGATAAATTATTCACTTTTCATATGATTTATTAATTCTTGGTAATTTTGCACGAGACCTGGATCTACTAGTCCTTGAACTACGACCACTGTGCCGGTTGATAACTTGACATCTAAAGCCACCGCGGAGTATGGTACTTCGAACTGGTCTATCAGTTTAATGTCGAGGCTCTCAAAGAACTTGATGCAACCCGCTTTGGAGCACGAGAAGGCGACAACTTTGTTAATCCTACGGTTGCCAGAGCCTCCTGCTCTCCCGCCGGCAGAGCCTCGAGATTCTTGAGCCATCAAAATGAATATGATATTAGTGTCATTGACACTGATGTCGATATCTTTGTTCGCAACTACCAATTTTCTATGAGGTGATGCTAGTATAGCATCGACAGAGCTACATTCGTCCATTGTTAGAGAATTCATCTTCACCATTTGTATTAAATAATGTTTGGTAATTAATTTACAAAGCATTCGGTTTTCTTGTTATGAGATTTTATCTTTTTGTCACTCGATTTCCATCAGCTTAGTCCAGCACTTATTACAAAAATCGCCATCTTCAATTATTTTTTGTTCCAAAGTCAATGTTTGAAGATCGAAGGAATCATTGCACATAACACAAATTTGCACATATTGAATATACAAGAGGGGATTTTTTAATTTTTTGCATTTGGTAGAACGTAAAAATGGGCGTCTAATTCCAAGCGAAACTATCTACCTTACTTGATCTACCTTACTTTAAGGTAGACGGTCAAGCTTATTAATATACCTTTAAGTAAGTATATTATCGAATATTATTGCATGGTGGCCTATGAGTTCATCTATGCATTTACCAGAGAAGTACTTAATCTAGACAAGTCTATCAGATGGGTAGGTATTGCCAACAAATATGGGGTACTACTAAACACGGAGCACAGAGAAGGATTGCATCCTATCATGTCAGATGAAGAAAACGAAGAATATGCTCATCTGACTGTGACTAGACATAAAACCAGAGTAAAATTCGAACCTAAAACTGGTCCATTAATCTATGCTCTGGGCAAATATGAAAAGCTTATCCGAGTTACCCTCCACATTAACAACGATTACTTTTTACTTATTACTCTTGACATTGAAGAAAATAACTTCGATAGTATAGTTACAGAAAAGGTGATCCCCTTAGTACATAGAGAAAGAGGGAAGATGAAGCCGGAAGATACGGCTTCGTGAAATGTGCGTCCTAGATTCAGTTGGGAGAATTTACCATGGTTAATATTTGTCGGGGGATATTACACACAAATGGTGACTGAGCTTGTCTGAATATGAATCTGGTACATTTCGATGTGTGGATTGTGGCAAGGAATTCCTGACGAAATTGGAAGCTGACAATCATTACCGGAGGACTCACGCCGAAGAGGAAACTAGAGTCTTGGAATAACCGAAACGGTCTGGCCTATCAGGATGATTCAATGAATTAATTGTATCTAATCCTAGATTTTATATCATCTAGTACATCAATGTTAGATTGTAGGTAAGTTGAAATGAAGTACAATATCCCGTATTTTTCTCCAACTTTAGTAACTAAATTATTCCTCTGCAGAACAGAAATGTGATGTTTTATTGCTTTATAATCTAGCCCAAGACTCTGAGAGAGTTGGTTAATGTTATAGGGTTTTGTCTTTAGCAAATCTATTATTTTCATTCGATTTGCCCCCCCTCGGGAGCCTGCGAATATGAACCAAAATAACCGCTTGGCTCCGGGATCGGTCATGCAATAGAACGTAAAGGAGGCTAGATTTAATATTCATTCATCATTAAATCGACTCAGGCTCTTTCTGTGGAATATTTAGCGCCCTCTAAGTAACGATGCTAGCTTCGTACGAAAGCTAGCATCAGGCTTTGGAATAAGTAGCTATGAGTTTAGTAGGTGGATAATACTAACTGCTTTGGTTTGTCAATGGCCCAATTTGACTCTTACACCATAACATTTTTTAGTTGCTCCATAATTGACCAAGGTTTAGAAATTTTTTATGAAATAATATTATTTATAGAACCAACATACTGATTTTTAAGATCATACGCAATTCTAAACATTATAAAGTGATAGACCTAGATAAGCTAAAATATAAAGTGAATTATAATCATTCCCTCTATAACTTCAAAACAAAACGATATGAGAGCAAGGAAGCCACATATATTAGTTATAAAGAAGCGAGAGCAAATCAGTGGAAATGTGAAAAATGCGAAGTTATGTTTGCGACCCTCAAAGAACTGAAATCCCACAAGATCGACGAGCACTCTTATTGACTTTCGCCTATTGTTGTGATGCCGAATCACTTGCGTGATGCAAAGGTTCATTATGAATCATGGCTGGCTTGAGTTCATTAGAATGGATTTTGGAAACATTGCCGCATGAACCCCAAAAATACTGATCTACAGAAAACGTTGCAGCTCATATCAAGCCAATTATTACTTGGAATAGCTGCTAATCTAGTGAACCTCCCTCTCCGTAAATTAGTCTCATCTCATCAAAGGTTAATTTCTCACCACTCGACATCTTCTTTACTGCTGCTTCCTTCATAATATTCCATCTTTCTTGGTTTTCTTTATTCCTCTTGGCTCGTTCCTGGATACTTTCCCGCCGTTCTTCATTGTCTCGAGGCTGGCGACGCTGGTGCGGTTGTCTTTTCTGTCTACTCTCCGCAGCCTGCTGTCGTGACTTTCTAAATTGTATTGCATTTAGCTGCGTTTCGACCATATCCAATTTTGCTTTAGCTTCTCTGACGGCGCGAATCACTGCTCTCCTATCCTGGTACAGACTCTCCCGAAGATTCAAAAGCGAATCAAGATTAACCTTTAGATCGCCGATTTTGTTACCAACCTCTGACCGTTGATCAAAAATTTTATTCATCTTATTTCTTAACAGCTCATACTGAGATGACACGTTACGATAGTCGTCTTCCTTCTTGTGCATAGCCTTTAATGAATGCAATCTCGTAGCAACTTCCTTAGATCTGGCAACTAATTTGCGCTCCTCTTCTTTAGACAATTTCTTTGTTTGAATATCATGCTCGATTTGATCGAGGCTCCTCGTTAACTTTGATATATCGTACCTTTCCTTGCGTGATCTAGATGCTGCTGTAGACCCGCTCTTCTCTTCTAGGGATTTCATCCTGTTTCTTGCCTCTATGAGAGTGTTCTTCGCTTCTGTATAACGAGTCAGCTCTGTGTCTTTTTGCTCATTTGTTTCCTTGAGCTTAACCCTCAGCTCTTCTAACTGGACTCTATCGTCATCTATTTGCTTCTTAGCAGACTCTATGTTCATGTTTATCTCTTGAATCCGTTCCTCTCCCTTCTTCTGTTCATCTATCAGTGTTTTCTTGAAGTCGAGGAGTGTTGTAAGATTCGAATCCAAGGCAGAAGTATGATGCTGATCACGCTCTGCATTTCTTCGAGGCCTGCTATCGGTTGCGGCAGATGTGGCCGCTGTGGTGGCAGTAGCCCCAACCCCCGTTCCTCCTTCACTTTTACTATGCTGGTCCAGTTCCACGTCGAGTAGGGTTCATTATATTATCAAAGATATATTTTTTCTCATTTTAGACAGAATAAAAATTGGGAATAGTGGTATGGCACTCTGCAGTGGGCCTTTTCTTGTAGTTAATTGATTATACATGTTTATATGACATGAGATTCTAGTAAATCAAGAGTCAGTAGATGGAGGATTTCGAGAAGGATTTTCCAGATTTTGATTGGAAAAATACTCCTGCCTATAAGCATCCTGGGGGAAAGGATTGTCCATGCCCTAAACACGAATACATTCGCGAGCAGATTAATATTACCAAGACAATTAGCAACAACAATCGTGATGTAAACCCAGATGCAAGGCAGAGGGCACAAGTTACCCTTAAACTCTGCCCTGACCACTATGAAGTTTACTTTAATGAAGTTGTCCCCGCAATGCCATTTAAATATAGGTTAATGACAAGAATTGCATTAAAAATTCGTGCGGTGGTCATTCAGAAAATACCTTACATGCAATCTGACCAATGCTTTTACTGTAAATTTGGCTCTGGGGGTTTTGATAAAAAGACCGAATTACCACCGATTTAATATTCCCAAAATTATCTTTTGTGATGTTACTTACCCCTTGGTCAGGTTTTCTAGCATGGCTGACTGATCGGCTGCAAATCCTAATGAAATTATATTGCGTAAGAGTATCCACAGAAAGGGGAAATCTCGGTTAACTTCTGATATGTAGCCATCTCGAAATCGTTGTTCTATCGATTTATAACTAGCCACTTTGAGATCTATCACACTGGCAAGAAACGAGGCAATATCCATACTCTGGGCAAAAGTGGAATTCGTTTTATGAACAAACGCCAGATCAGTCCTCACAAGAGTGTTGTCGAACTTTACCAAGTAATTCTGAGATTTGTTGTCAGTGAATACATAACCGCCATTATGAAGCTTTCCAGTTATGCATCCAGCTTGAAATGCAAGGGACCTGACAACATTTCTATTCTTGTAACCATCTGCGAACGCGGTATACAGGTTGCCGCCCTCGATAAATTCCTCAATTATAGCGTGTTCTGTTATAGAGATGAGAATTGGGGTTGGAATTCCTAGATTCTTCAGATAGTTCCTCATAGAATTTCCTTCATTGTATGAGGCTAATTTTCCTGCAGGCGGAGGCCCTGAAGGATGTATGCACAATACTGAGACCAGGCAATATGTAGCCGCTAAAAGGTATTCATGGAATTTCTTAGTAGCTTTGTTTCTCTTCAGAACGACTCTTCTTCCATCTATTTCTTGAATTGAAATGTCTCTTTGCCAGTTCACAAAATACAAGTACTATTCATTTTTACTGAGGGCTTCATGTATACCTTTCAATATTTAAAAGATCGTATATCATAAATACAGGGGCAATGATGTTTAAGCTGCACGAAGGATATCAAAGAGCAATTGCGTTCTTTACCCCGACCAATGCTCCCAGTTATGACAGAGTTGTGAATGTCGCTACGTTCGGTAGAGATCGTTTTTGGAAAAAGCAGATTATAGATATTATTAATTCAAAACCAGCCCGTTCGGATTTTCAATTACATGGCTTCTCTGCTCCACATCTTTCGCATTCCTGCAGAAATCTTGATCTTGCTAGCGGTACTGGAATATTATCAGGTATGATCGAGCGTGAATTCAATGAGATTGGGGGACCAAGATATGTGGTCTGCCTTGATTTGGCTTTTCATTACTTACAACTTGCGAAAAAGAAGTGTATAAGTGGTCTGTTGACTAACGGTACTGCAGAACTCCTGCCGTACCGAGCGGAGACATTTGACTCGATTACTTCCTCTTATATGTCAAAATATGTTAACGCGGACTTTGTTGTAAAGGAGTGTTGGCGTGTTCTTAAGAGGAGAGGCCTAGTGGTTTTCCACGACTTTTCTTATCCATCTGGTTGGATAGTTCGGAATCTTTGGAATTTTTATTTTGGCCTGCTAAGATTAGTTGCTAGGGGAGTAATACCATGGACACAAGTATTTCAAGATTTGGACCGTGTTATAAAATCCAGCAATTGGATTAACCAAACGTTAGAGGCACTAAGGACTAGCGGATTTAGCAATATTGTTATTAAATTTTACACGATGCAGACATCTGCAATCGTTATTGGTCAAAAGCTATGAATGAAGATACTCGTTTGAATGAATGGTTTGTACCAAAATTTGGTTCCCTAAAATTTCGAGTTTTCATTGGTCTCCTGTTTTTGCCATATACCAGTATGTGTATCTCATTTACGATACTTGGGTCTATGTTGGCACCCGTAATCTCGTGGGACAGAGTCGCTGCCCTGTCAATTATATACGGACTTGCTTTGGGAATTTCTGCTCATGCTGCTGACAATCTTGGTTCAAAAAAGAAGCCCTGGGGGAAGTATTTCAGTTCGAAGGATTTGTGGCTGATGTTAATACTCGGATTAATGGCGGCATACTCTATCGCTGCATACTACATAATCTTTCTTGTCCCAAACCTCTTGGTCGTCGGAATCTTAGAAGGCTTTTTCGTTTTCGCATATAACCTTGAATTGTTTAGAGGAAGGCTACACAACAATGTTTGTTTTATTTTTTCGTGGGGTATTCTTCCGGTGCTAGCAGGGTATGTCATGCAGACAAATACTATAGGAATCCTTCCAATCATCCTCTCCACTCTCACAGGTATAACTAGCTATATACACATAAAAATATCTAGACAATACAAAGAATTAAGAAAGGAAGCGATCGAGTCTAAATCGAAAAAATTCGAAGTTTATCTTAAAGTAATTAGCTTTGGGACAGTTGCGGTTGGGCTTATCTCGATTTGGGTTAGGGTTTCACTTTGAGTTTTTTTTTAACGTACGCTTAATTCAAAACGGCGGATGAAGCTTCTAGTGGTGGTCGTTTCCGTCATGGTGAGGGATTTTGGAACTCATATGATGCAGAAGATATCTGAGCTTGAGGAGAAGTCGAATCTTAAACTTTCTGTTACAAAAAAAATTTTACTAGCTGAGAGCGGAACCGTTGAGCAGATACTGAGTATTTTGATGGGCACAGAAACGACTGTAAAAGTGTTAAGACAGACAGAAAACCGAGAAATTATTTCTCGTGAGGCTTATATAATAAGTAAGAAAGACGGAAAAACCCTACTCACGGCAAGGTCGTACTTTTTGGTAAGGAACTTGCCCAAGAAATTCGTAGACAAAGTCAGACGAAAGCAGAGAGGCATTGGTAACATTATAGCAGACTTTGAGTTGGAAACATTCAGAAAAATAATCAAGATAGGATACGATTCTTATTCGGAATCAATTTTTAAAGTATATCAAATTCTATACAAGGGCAAGGTCGCTATCGAAATCGTGGAATACTTCTCAGCTAGATGAGTTAGCAGGTATAAGGAATCCGAGTCTAGCTGCATCACTTGGGCTGTAATCTGGCAAGTGATACGTGGACCGGGTGGGATTCGAACCCACGGCCTCGGCAATGCCAATGCCGTATCCTACCAGACTAGACGACCGGCCCCAGAACATTCCAACAATCCAATTGTTTGGTATTAATACCTTTAAAAAAATTACAAATATGATAATAGTAATTCGCGGATCGAAGGAAAACGTAGGGCTCCAATGCAGGTTCTAAGCCTATTAATTATGAAAAGGAAGTGGTGATCCTCTTTTTGCTCCACTGTAACACATTTTACCTCGATCAGAATTACCAATATCATATAATTAAGGGGGGTTCACTTGACTATTGGTACACGGAGTGACTCTTGAGCGGTCCATCGGAGCTGTAATAAAATATCAATCGCCTATACCGGACGCTGCTACTAACTTCTCAGATGCGGCAGAGTTTCTACTGTTGAGGAATAGAAGAGGATTTTGGGGCTTTCCACAAGGACATAAAGAAAAAGGTGAGACTGAAATTGAAACATTAAAGAGAGAGGTCTCTGAAGAAACTGGGATTGATAATATAGAGGTTCAATCATACATAGGGCGAATCCGGTATTCCTTTTTCAGATCAGATGGAATGAAATCCAATAAGGAAGTCACCTTTTATTATGCAATAAGCTCTGGCAGAGCTATAACGATTTCGAAGGAACATGCGGGTTTCAAATGGGTGACTTACTCTGATGCCTTGTCACTTCTTAACCACAGACAATTAATATCTATTCTTGTAAGCGGTCATCGCAAAGGACTGTATTGATTCACCCTTTTGTGAGCGCCACCCGGCACATTTTTTGCTAATTCTAGAGCTAGCTTCCTTTTAGTAATAGATTTATACCTATGGTTGGACGAGCTATGGGTAAGAAAGTATATGGTTTCTGGAAAGCGCATAGTGTTAACAGCAGACAGAAGTTTGATGACCAATTACAGGGGAAATTTCCTCTATGGCTTCATCGCATGTGGACCTTATGAGTTAGTACCAGAGTTTGTCTTTGACAAGTTATTTTGTCCAAGTGTTGAAACTGACAAATCCACAGGAGGCGTCAAGGTTGCCCAATGTGGCTTACGAAGAATAGAAGGAGCATTATTGAAAGAGTATAATCGGGAAAATATCTTCCTTGCACACCCTGAAATGCTCGACAAGTGTATTGGACCTGAGACGAAGGTTGTTGGGATTAATGTTATGGATCCTCTTGGGATGGCTCCTGTCACAACCACAATGTCACCAGAAACTCTGTCCTACGTAGCAATGAAATTTAAAAAAATGTGTGCATCAATTATACAACTTAAGAAGAAATATAACTTTAAAGTGGTAGCTGGCGGAAATGGTGCTTGGGAATTAGCGAAACCTGAGAGGATGAAGATCCATGGGATCGATACTGTGGTTATAGGTGAAGCAGATGAACTTGCACTTGACTTGTTTCATGATCTGGAATCTGGAGATGCGCCAGAATTATTACATACCTTCGTAAGAAATATTGAGAATATTCCAATGATCCGTGGACCTACGATTAATTCGCTGATTGAGGCAATGCGTGGCTGCGGAAGGGGCTGCGATTTTTGTGATGTTAACAAGCGTTCTAAGAAAGATATACCGCTAGAGAGATTAAAAGCAGAAGCCAAAATAAATCTCAAATACGGTTTCGATTCGATTTGGTTACAATCAGACGAAATGCTCCTTTACGGTTGTGATAACCGTGATTTTGTTCCTAACGCTGACGTGATTTTGGGTCTATGGAAAGGCCTGAAAGAGGTGGGCGCAAATTTCATAGGAACTACGCACATGACTCTTTCTGCTGTGGCTTCTTCACCTGACCTCATAAAGCATCTTTCCCAGGTCAACAACATGGATAACAACGGAAGATGGCTTGCTACTAACTTAGGAGTTGAAACTGTTGCTCCCCGAATGGTAAAGAAACACCTTGGAATAAAGACAAAACCATACAGGCCTGAAGAGTGGGGTGCAGTAGTTAGGGAAGGAGCGAAGATCCTAAATCAGAATCATTGGTTTCCAGCTTTGACCCTCATAATAGGTTGGCCTGATGAGACAACAGATGAAACCCAGTACACTATTGACTTGATTGAAGATTTTCGTCAGATGAATATGAGGGGACTAGTGGCACCCCTGCTCTACCAAGACTTTTCAGAAAAGAATTCTATGCACTTTGGAAATCTAAACGAAGCACAATTCACGCTGTTCTGGAAGTGTTGGCAACACAACTTATGGGTTATCAACGATATTATACCAATAATCATTAGAAATAAGACATATGGTCCTGCGATGAAAATATTTATGGCACTTTTGATCAAGGCTGGAACTTGGGGGATCATGAAATACCTCAGAGGTCTATCTAAGACCTTGTTCAATGGCAAAACCCCTGAAGAAATTGTTGACATTTATGCCAGAAAGCGATCAGTTACTACGTCACCTATGCCTCGTTTATGATCTATGACCATCTTACCGAAATGAATCACTTGTGGGAATTGGTTTGGTATATTGGTTAATTGAGAACAGAGAATGTCGCTCGGTCAATTTTGCTACTCTCAAACAAGTCATTTAGCATATATTATGACGTAATGCTTCTCACGCAGTCTTGCTATAGATTTTTAATTAGATGAGTTTTCAGCAGATGTAAAGATTATTTCTTGTTGGACTCCAATTGTGCGATTGCCTCATCAGCGACACTTGCTCGGCGAGGAGACAAGATAATAAAGTAGTTCTTGTCGGCCCTCTCGACTGCAGTTACTGATTTATATTTCTTGGTGGATATGTCAAACTCCAGCATACCCGGTTCGATGTTACCTTTAGTATACACCATCATCAACACATCCCCTGAAAGCGGACTCAGAGGTACGATTGAAAACACATAGCCTTTGTATGAGCTCACGGGCAAAACCTGTTTCATGTATGGTGCAACTGAAACAAGATACATGAATACATCCTCGATTGCAGAGAACTCTTCAAATTCAAATTTCATAGGCTAGCTCCAAGATTCCGGTGATATAAGTATAAGGCCTCGAATGAACAATCATCCGAGCTAATCCAACCACACCTATGACAATCTCCGAATTTCTATGGGTATTATCTGTAGATATTATCCGTATGATTCAAATTTTATATCGAAACTTCCATCTTTTCTCTTATTGCGCTCAGTCACGAAGCCCTTGGGCACTAAGTAGTGCAATGCACCGTCAACTGTCCCTTGCCAACCACAAACATAAAAGGAAGTATTTTCTGGGGTTATCTTTTCTCCAACCAAATCCTCAAGAACTGAAAGATCTCTATCAGAATCTAGTTTCAGAAACGATTCTACACGTCCTTTCTGGCCACCCCATGACCGATTGAACCATTCCTGGGGTCTGCTGATGCTTGCTCTGTATCTAAAATTCCACTTATCTCTGCCCGTGTCCAGGCTTTCCTCTTCTAGTTCGGTCAATAGCTCCTTGTAGCTGAGTTCGTCTACGTAGCTCGCTCCATGTAAGACAACTATTTCACGATGACTTTGAATTTTCTTCAGATGCAAGGAAAACGAGATAAATGGTGCAAGTCCAGTTCCACCTCCCATTAAGACTAACCTTCTATTATCAGGTGTGCCATCGTGCATTTTCTCATTAATAGTGAACATACCTACCGGTTTTACCCATATCACATCCTCCCCCTCAATCTTGTTAAATAGTTCTGTGGTCAAACGACCTGGCAACGGCTTTCGAACCCATCTTATCAGCAACTCGAAGTATTTTTTTTGATGTGGAGGGGATGCGATCGAATAGGCCCTGCGAATAATCTTTTTCTCATTCCCGACGAAACTACCCAAGGTAACAAATTGACCAGCTTTAAAGTCAGGAATCTGCTGTCCATCCAGCGGCGATACCCGGATAATGGAGAGGTCTTCTTTCAGAACTCGGACAAATGTGACTCTGCCTTTGTTATCGACTACCATCTAACTCTTATCGGTTTCAACTGCGTTGCTTATAAATTAATTTATTTTTTGCAATAACTCCTGCGTTCTCTCTATGGATCGTTTCGTTTACATGCTTTAGCACAATAGCAAGTAAGATCGGTACTACGGATAGCAATCTTAATTTCCACTGATGCTCTACTGATAGAAATATGACTCATTGGTTCAAGGATAAAAATATGCTGTCTGGATCTGGGACTATAGACGAGCTTACTCAAACGATTAACGAACAAAGCTCTGAGCAACGAAAGATGCTTGCCATATTTAACAAAGCGATGGGTAATTTTGCATCGGAAAGATCGCTCGAAACATGTCTGGATGCATTGAATGCATCTATGCAAATAGCAAATGTACGAGGCAAGTTAGTTGAATGTTATGAATACTATGCGAGGCTGCTAGAGGATGAGATAGTTAGATTAAATCGATGTAACGGGAACAATTCAAAAAGTTAGCAAGTTAAACGACGGATCAACAATTTTCAATTCTCCTCAGGAACTACGTTGAAGTCTTGGGGTGAATAGTCCATTTACCAGGTGCCAAACCTTTCTTTTGGTATCCTTATGCCAATGTGCCTTTTTTAAATAGTTATCGAAAAACGACTTTATTTCTAATTGTACCTAGACATTCAATAGATATCTCCACTACGTCTCCATCTTTCAAATATTTTGGTTCTTTCATAGACATGGCAACTCCTGCCGGTGTACCTGTAGAGATTATGTCTCCTTCTTCCATCGTTATCACGCTACTCAAGCTTGAGATTATTTTGTGAATCGGAAGCACCATGTTTCCACTCGAGGACTTCTGCCTTATTTCCCCATTCACCTTAGTGATAATTTCTAGATTCTGTGGATCATAAATTTCATCTTTAGTTGTAATCCATGGACCACAAGGGGCGAATGTGTCTATGCCCTTAGCCCTGGTGAACTGCTTATCTTTGAACTGGATATCTCTCGCAGAAACATCGTGCATAATCATGTAGCCAAAAATGGAGTCTTTAGATTGGTCCAATGAAACATTTTTTATATTTCTGCCTATTATTGCTGCAATTTCTGCCTCATAATCCAGCCGTTTTACGAATAATGGGCAGATAATATTGCTATGCGGAGAGTTTAGTGTTGTCCTCGGTTTCATGAATATCACTGGCTCATCTGACGGTGTCAATCCTGCATCTTTTGCATGATCATAATAATTAAACGCAAGACAAATTATTTTTGGTGGATTCGGTAATGGAACCAACAATTCTATATCCTCTACTAAATGAGAGTACTTGAGCCTTTCTTGATGTAGTTTTACCTCTTCCATCCAACCCTTGAACATAAATTCCTTTATACTAATTGGTATGGGTATGCCAGTCTGTTCTTGAATCTCGTGCCTAGTGATCAATCTCTTTCCATCCTCCGATATTAAAGCATAGGTCTCTAGTCGACTAGCATTCCTGATTCTTGCAATTTTCATTTCATTTCATTATTTCCTTTGATAGACTACCTGTGCGTGAATATGGCGGTATTGTGATTATCTATGCTACAGAAGCCGAACCTAACAAGCTGTACTAACGTACCCTTATTTAGCGATGCTATATGAGATTCTGCGTACCCTTGACAACTTTCCAGACTGTTCCTATTATAAATCTCTCCTATGTAAAGTCGCTTTGGTACTAATACCCTGTATGCCATAGCATCATTTTTTGCTACCCACTGTACCTTACGCAGATTATGATTGATGGCGTCCCCCGTACGCTCGGCAATAAACCCTCTTTCTTTTTTCACAGAAGCATTAACACTACTAGTTTCCAATCCACTAAGCTGAACTGGAACCTCCGCGTCTGTTATCAGAACATTGTACAATTCCATTAGCCTAATCTCGTCTCCTACTCTCGTACTAGTTGCATCATCATGATCGATGTAAAAGATATCAGATACAACTACCCTCCTTCGGCCTAAATCTAGACTAGGGTGGTTATTCAAAATTACTTCTTTCGAATAGGCATTTCTGACCATTAAGATAGTTGGATTCCTGACGAAAAATAGCCTAATACTTAAAGGGTCTATTATTTTTCTGTTTAAGGCTTCGAGCGATTCAAATGGTGGCGTGGTTTCAGACAACGTCAAACCTAATGACAGCACAAATTTACGGATAGCTTGGGCCATGAAGCCTCTCCTCTTCAAAGCTTCAAGCGTTGGTAGTCGAGGGTCGGCCCAACCCTGAACTAGGCCAGTTTTAATCAAGGGAACGATTTTGCGTTTTGAAACGGGCATACCTTCAAATTGTAATCTTGAAAATTCCAAAACGATCGGCCTCCTGATATGAAGCCGATCAAGTATCGCATAGTAAAGCTCATTCCGCAATTCATACTCTTTGGTCCTGAGCGCATGAGTAACGCCATCCAAACTGTCTTCCAGCGGCGCTGCAAAATCATAAGTGGGCCATACTCTATTTATGTTGCCTAATTTAGGATGGTGCGCATCAATTATTCTAAAGAGGGTTGGGTCTCTCATAGCTGTGTTTGCATCAGCTATATTGCCTTTGAACCTGATGACGGCCTCATTGGGTTCGAATGACCCATTGAAAAATGCTCTGAGCCTGTCTTCAGACTGGGCAGAATCTGACCTGCATTCACATGGAATGCCTTTAACTCTCGATTCTCGTATCTTGGTCTGGGAACAACTGCAAACGTATGCACCGCCAATACTTACTAATTTCTTGCCATATTCAAGCAGCAACCTGATGTCATCAGAGGTGTTTTTCACCACATCTGGCTTTACGCCGAGCCAATCCAGACCTTCGATGATGGATGTGTAATATTCTATTTTTTCTTTGAGTGGATTGGTGTCGTCGAAGCGCAAAATTAATTTTCCATTATATAGACGTGCATACTCTTCGTCGATAATTGCGGCTTTTGCGTGACCTATGTGAGGGTAGCCATTTGGTTCTGGGGGGAATCTTGTGACCACCTTTTCCATTTGCGCGTCAGGGAGAGCCGGCAGAATGCGAAGTTTCTCATTTTTTTTGCTAATTTTGGGTACATCAGTCGTGGTCCGGGCGAACAGGTCCTTCTGCTCGGCTAAAGTTAGCTGATTTATCTCTTCAACTGTTCTTCTGATTTGAGGAATGAGAAATCTTATCTGATCGCGTAGATCTGGGCGCCGAGCAATAACTTTGGATATAACGTTGTCACTTCTGGCTTTGCCCCCATATAGGAGGGCATTCCTCAATACGATATCCTGAATTATACTACCAACGTCTTCGTCTGTAGAAGAGGGATATGAATTCGACATGAGATCATAAACTCCTTTCGACAATAAAGGAGGCGGAAGATTCAAGTGCAAGTTTTGCTGCAGAATCATCATACACAGCTAGGGTGCTGATGGCCCTTTGTATATGGGCTCGGGCCGTCGTTCTAATTTTCCTGTCTATTCCTATAGTGGAAATGGCAGCCACAGCTTGCTTTAAGTCATCAATCGAGGCATCTTTGCTTCCAAATATTCTGAGAATCTTGCTTCTGTTCTCGCCATTTGCGCATCGCAAGGCCAAAAGTATTGGGTATGTTTTTTTACCTTCCCTAAGATCATTCCCGACTGATTTGCCAGTACGACTAGGATCCCCAGTAATACCTATCAAATCATCCACTAGTTGAAAGGCAATACCGATATTTCTTCCAAATCGGGATAACGTCTCTACATCAACTGGTTTAGAATTCGGTGCCGATAATACGCCCATAACACACGAAAGTTCGAATAGCGAAGCCGTTTTTTTCGTAATCATGTCTATGTACTTTGGAGAATCAAAATGAGATTCTTTATTCGTAGATGCCATGTGCACATCAATCGCCTGACCTTCGCACACTTGAATACATGCTATAGAAAGTCTGGCTATCATTTCGCAGATTGATTTTTCTGGAATACCTTTGGCTTTGCCATCAACAGCCAGCATTTCAAATGCCTTTGAAAATAGAATATCACCTGCCAAAATTGCTAGAGGCATGCCATAATTTTTGTGCACAGTCTGAACATTGTGACGCATATCATCGTTATCCATTATGTCATCATGGATGAGTGAAAAATTGTGTATAAGCTCCACTGCTGCTGCAGCGGGTATGGACGTTTTAACGTTGCCACCGAATAGTTCGCCTGCCTTGATCAAGATAAAAGGGCGTAGTCGCTTACCACCGCTTAATAGATAATGCGATGCGGCACGATATAGATCAACCGGATCGCCTTTTAAAGATGAAAGAATGTATTCGTTCACGTTGGAGGCATTAGCCTCTAGCTCGTCTTTAATATCGATCGCATTCATCGGCTGCTACTAGTTCCATCTGCTAGATAGCCCGTCAATATATACCTTGAACTCTTTAACTCTTTTATACTCTTGGCCCCCACTAAAAACATAGTGCTTTTGAGTTCCTGTATTATCATGTCGGTGAATTCGGATAATGCTTGTTGTGATTCCGCGGCCCTACGTAGGAAGGGATATGCCAATGCACACATATCTGCACCTAACGCTAGGCACTTGGCAACTTCTAATCCGTTGCGTAAACCGCCTGACGCAATAAGCTTGACCTTTGGAGCGCCACTTTTTACTTCAATTATACTAGCAGCAGTTGGAATACCCCAATCCCAAAACAACTCTCCTAATCTGATTTTTATTTTGTGTTTTTGATGTTCTGCTCGTAATTTCTCTACACCCGCCCAACTGGTTCCACCAGCTCCCGCCACATTAATTGCAGATACTCCAGCTAATGCAAGTCTCTCTGCAACTTCTCTAGAAATACCAGATCCAACTTCCTTTACGATTAAAGGTACAGCCAGGTTGCTCGCTAGTTCTGAAATCTTATTCAATACTCCCCTGTATTTTGGCTCCCCCTCAGGTTGAACAAGCTCTTGCAGGGGGTTTAGATGAACCACAAGTGCATTCGCTCTAATCATACTCAATATTTTGTTTGTATCTTCCAATGAAAATCCCTTAGCAAGCTGGGCCGCACCTATATTAGCAATAAGAAATGCATTTGGAGCGTGCTTTCTTGCTACTGCATAGGTTTCAGCAAGATCTTCACTGCAAAGTCCTGCTCTCTGACTACCCAGACCCATCCCTAATCGATGCCTCTCTGCCAACTCTCCCAACCTGGAGTTAATCTGGCTCGCGTCAGGAGTCCCACCAGTCATAGAGTCTATGATTATAGGCGCCGAAAAATCGTGACCGAGGAAATTTGTCGAGGTTGCAATATCATCAAAGTCGAGCTCGGGCAAAGCGTTATGAACAAATTTAACGTCTTCCAAACGAGTGGAAGTTGTTTTAGCTTGTACATTGTGATGCAATGGTATGTCGATCCCTTCTTTTTTGCGCCTCTTGATAACATCTAGATCCACAGGATTGACTGGAGAATTTGACAATTTCTAACTACTCCTCTCTTTATGCCTAATTATTGTCCCTTCAATATCGTTCCAATTTAATGCATTCAAAACCCGTTGCGACTTCAGTCCATTTACTAACGCGACATCAGTGCCAGATGCTGCTATCTTTAAGCCCTCCACGATCTTTCTTCTCATCCCGCCAGTTACATCCAAAGCAGTTTTTGAAAATGCTTCCGATTTGTATGTGTCGTGGCTTAGTTCCTGAATAATTTCTCGGGTATGAATGTCCTTGTACACACCATCTACATTGACTAAAAAGATCACTTTTGCTGGTAGTAATATCTGTGCCAAAGTTGTCATCAAGGCATCACCTGACAAAATAGAATAAGTTTGTTCTGCAATGTGAACTATATCTCCGAATGTTACAGGCACTACACCTCCTTGTGCGATGGTGTTAAGTTCATCAATCCTAGCTATAATAGGCTTGAAACCTTGCGTGAATACAGAAGGCATAACTGAATACGGTTTAGCCCCCTCTTCAATCAATGTTTTGACTAAGCAATGGTTGAGTGCAATCATGGACTCGTGAACAACTGAGATTCCTTTTAGGTCATATTTAGCAGGTTTTGTATGCATCCCGTATTTGATGGACCAATAGTGTCCAAATGACCCACCCCCGTGAACAACTATCAATGGCCTATTCACAGAAGCAATGACACGGGAAAGTTCCCTGATACACGCTGTGTTAGGTGAAAGAGGCTTCTCTTTATGCGTTATCACGGAGCCCCCCAATTTTATCAAAATGAGGTCAGAATCCTTCTTCCTTCCACCGGCTTCCCGCTTTGAAATGAGGTTATGCATCAAAAAAGAAGCACTCCCTTAAAATCGACCTTTGAAGGTAAGGGCTCATATGTGTTCAAATTATTCCTAATCCAATTGAAGAATGTTGAACCCTTATTTGGAGGGAACAAGCTAATCACACATCCTCCACCGCCTGCACCGGTCAGTTTTGCTCCCCATGCCCCATTCTCTAAGCAGAGATCAATAATTCTTTGGATCTTTCTATTCGAAACTCCTATTTCTTGGAGTAATGCCTGATTTTGATTCATTAAACTTCCAACCATCCGATAGTCACTATTTTTGATTGCATTTATGGCCTTCTTGGTTACAATTTTTGAAAAGCCAGCTAACACTTTAAAAGCTTGATGATTAGTGTCCCTGTAATTTTTGACAAATGACACCAATTCCCCAGTTGAATGCCTATCTCGCGTGTTAAGCAAGCCCAATGGCAAGTCCTCCTTTACTCGAATCCTTTTGAAGCCATTTTTTTTAGTAAAGTACATTATACCCCCATAGGTGCAGATACTGCAATCGGCTCCAGAGGAGTCGTTATGTATTCGACGTTCTGCCTCGGTGGCTTTTTTGCACACCCAATTCTTTCGAGGCTGATGGAACAGCGAATCCACCGCAGCTGTGATTGCTACGCAACATGCAGCTGAAGACCCTAATCCCACACCTAACGGAAAGCTAGAATTTAGCCTTATATCCAGCCCAACCTTGTAACCTCGAGCAGATAGGACGGCCATAGCACACTCTCTCAATGGTTCCAGCACCTGCTTCGATATCAGGCCATTTTCCAGTTTAAAAAGGCGTTGAATTCTAGCTGAACCGACTAATTTGTGGTCCGAAACTATAGTTATCTCTTTTCCGCTTTTTACCTGAACTTGTGCATGTATACGTTTATCTATGGCCGCCAAGATGGCAGGGCTATCATAAACTACAAAATGTTCCCCAAACAATACAACTTTGCCGGGAGCAGAAGCTTGTGCAGAACTCCTTCTTATCCTCATATGAAAATAATTGAGGCGTATCCAACTACACTTCTAGTATCTCCTCTTATATCCCCACTCGTCGCATATCTTAACAGCTGTCCTTTGGTTGCTCCGAGTGCCTTTGCCGAAATCATGACAGATGCTATTGCACCGTAACCACATGCAGTAACACTCAGCCGCTCCAAAGTGGCATAGAATTCAGTGACATCCAAAGCAAGTATGGATTCTATCAATTCGGAATCTTTCATGTGAGCATCTTTATTTGGTTCATAGTGGGTAAAATCAGATGAAGCAATAAGCATCGCGCCATTTGATTTGTTGACTCTAGCTATTGAGTCGCCAAGTTTTGATGCTGTATCAAGGTCTTGCATTATCATTATTATTGGTACTATTTTGAACTGGCTTGTTTTGATATATTGAAGAAAAGGAAGCTGTACCTCAAGACAATGATCTCTACTATGGGCCACCTCGTCAAGATCAAGGATACCTGCATCTTCGGAGATAGAGTTAGCAAGATCTGAATCTATTCCCACCGTTCCAAGAGGAGTTTCCCAATCTCCGCTATTTACAGTCGCCAGCCTTGCTCCGATCCCATAATGATTAGGACCTATCATAATCACACTTTCAAAGCTGGAGTTAGATATCTTGTAATAGGCATTTGCTGCCACGGCTCCAGAATAAATGTAGCCAGCGTGTGGAGAAATTATCCCAAAGATTCTTTTAGTGCTACTCTGGCTGTTGGGTAGTATCTCACCAGGCCCGAATTGCTCATCTTTAAATGAAAGCTCTAAGAGATGGCAAAGCTCATTCTTATCCGATGGATAGAAGACTCCAGCAACGGCTGGTAACCTTCTATTCCGATTGGTCAAGGAATTTCCTCTACTAATTTCGTTTCGAAATCATCAATTGACATTTTCATTTCGCTATCTCGTTGAATCGATCCTTGCTTCTTCAAGACTTCTCTAGCCAGTAACCAATAAACAGTTGCAAGTGCTTTTCTGCCTCTATTATTAGCCGGAATAATAAGATCTACTTTCGAGGTAACATTATCACTATTTGATATCGCAATTACCGGTACTCCAGCCCTAGTCGCTTCTATGACAGCTTGCTGATCAGCTTGAGGATCTGTGACGATCACTATTTCAGGCTCCATATATTTTGGTAATGAAGGATTAGTGAAAGTGCCCGGCATGAAACGTCCAAGCATGCGTGTCGCACCTGTGAGTTCACAAAATTTCTCAACCGGAGTCTTCCCATACTCTCTAGCCGAAGTAACAGCAACTTTTGAAATCGATGACCGGCCAATAAACTTCGCTGCTACGTCAATTCGAGAGAGAGTCTTGCTAATGTCTAGTATGTAAAGGCCTTCAGGGTTAGCTCGCACAATAAATGGTGTCATGTATTTGGTTTTCACAGGCGTTCCTACGCGAATGCCTGTCGAAAGGATCATTTTTTCTAGGTTGTCACCTTCTGGTAAGTATGTTTGAGAATCTTCTTTTTCCACCAGCTGTTCCTCCACCGGCTGAGACGAGGCTAAACTAATACTGTCATCATTTTGTTCAGTTCCTTTATTGACGTTCGAATCTTCACTACTGAGGTCAGCCTCAGCTTCGTTGTTCTCGATATTTGAGGATTTTTTTTCCTCGTCACTCATTTTGTAGAGAAAAGTTCAGCCATGCCATCTATTAAACCATGCTCCGCCAATCTGATGAGCTCATTTAATTTTGAGACTCTTTCTCCGCCCACAATGCCAGCCTTCAGCATTTTTGAATCCGTCGCGATTGCTATGTGAGAAAGGTGAGAATCTACAGATTCTCCTGATCTGTGGGACGAGATAATTTTGATTCCGTACGCAGAACACGAGTTAGCAAAATTCAAGGCTTGGTGGAGGCTACCAGCTTGGTTGACTTTCAAAATTGCACCACTACAGGCGCCATACCGAGCAGCCAACTTCGCACGGGAAGGGTTCGTAACCAACATGTCGTCCCCAGTAACAAGGCATTGTTTGTTTTCCCTAGTAATTTTTGAGGCTCCTTCAAAATCCTCTTCATTGACCGGATCTTCAGCAAATATGAGATTGTACCGTTTTATAAGCTCGTTAACATAATTCATTTGTTCTTCCTTATCACGCACTCTGCCTTGTCTTCTATAATTGTAGATTTGCTTTGCATCATCCCAAAGTGAAGAACTGGCAAAATCAACTCCTAAAGATATATCAGTTCCCAAATTATAACCACTATTTTCTACTGCAAGCTCAGCGATCTCTAGCGCACGATCATTATTTATTCGAGGTGCCCATCCTCCTTCATCTCCTCTACCATATGTAAAATTCGGATCAAGATCTTCAATGACTGACCGAACTTTTTTGTGGACTTGAAAATTCATATCTAATGCCTCAGCAATATTTCTAGCACCGATCGGACACACAAGGATTTCTTGTATGTCTGGAGTTCCAGGCCCCGCGTGGGCTCCACCTCCTAGAATATTGCCTAGCGGGTATGGATATCTATATGGTCCTTTAGGCTTTAGTAACTTAAACAACGGAATATCTAAAGCCCTCGATGCGGCGTCAATTGATGCAATACTAATTGCATACGCAACCGCACCCCCGATAATGGAATACGTTTCTGTATTGTCAATAGATCTTAGAACATCAAAAACTTCTTTTTGATTGCTTGCGTCTATACCAATAAATCTATTTTCGTTAGATTTTATAGCCTCGAGGGCCTTTTCAGGACTATTCCCAGGAAAGCTTTGGGCCTCATGTCTTCCAACGCTAGCTCCAGATGGAGCGCAAGCTCTACCTAAAAATCTTTTATCTGTTATTACATCAAATTCTAAAGCTTTGGAACCTCTGCTGTCATAAACGAGCCTGCTTCTGAGACTTGAAATGGTTGGCAAAGCTTACGTTTATTCAGTTTCTGACTGTATCTCTGACATTCTCCGCCTCAAAGCTTCATAATACGGAATTATTTGATAGATTGTCTCAACCGTTGAGACCAACATTCTTCTGCAGCAGTAGCGCTTAACATTGAGAGAATCACTTACTTTAGAGGGGTCCTCACCTGCTTTTACCCTGCTACTATATTCTAAATACTTGTCTCCAAGTAGTTTCCCGCAGGTGAAACATCTCACAGGCACTAACATCAAAAATTGAAGTATCCAAAGTGTTATAAATACCCTCTAGTGTCGTTCCTCATAATAATTTTGACGTTAGTTCTTACATGCATTTATAGCCAATTTTTCCTTAAGGTAGCTTGAATTCTATCTTCCACGGATACACTGAATTGACTCCAGAATCCTAATATTCAAATTAGTGGTCAAAAACCATAATGTAAAGTATAGCGGGAGTCGCCCAGCTTGGCCAAAGGCGTAAGACTGAGGCTCTTATCCCTTAGGGGTTCGTGGGTTCAAATCCCATCTCCCGCACTTGTCCAAAGTGTGTTTCATATGAAATTTGTTACTGAAAAGATTCGAGCACCTCTTGACTGTGACCGCCGGGCTTGACTTTGGTAAAAATCTTTAAAATTTTTCCATCTTTTCCGACCAAAAATGTAGATCTTGTTACGCCAAAATATTCTTTTCCCATGAAGCTTTTGGGGCCGTATACACCGTATCCCTTAGATAACTCATTAGCTGGATCTGCAGCGAGTAAATAGGGAATTTCCATTTTTATTCTGAACTTTAAATGTGATTCAGCGTTATCTGGACTAATCCCTATTATTTCTATATCCGCTTGTCTGAACTTTTCATAGTCCCTTGTGAATTCATTCGCTTCCGCAGTACAACCTGGAGTGAAGTCTTTAGGATAGAAGTAGATTACTACGCTCTTCTTATCCCTAAAATCCGAAAGTTTAACAACATTGCCAAGTGAATCGGTCAGGCTAAAATCTGGGGCCAGATCTCCCTGCCCCAGTTTTTTAGTAAGATATTGATTTCCGTCCTTATTCATGGTATTGCAAACACCACTCATAGTATAAATTGTATATCCTCAAATATTTGAGGTCTAACGGTCTGTGAGGTCGATTAGGGGACCGATGTTATATATGGGATGTCTTGATTTTAGAACCACGATTAGGTAATTTGGTGCTCTACGATATTGCCATTGTTGGTGGAGGGCCGGCTGGTCTCTCAGCTGCTTTTGGAGCTGCGAAAGCAGGTGGGAGAGTAATTTTATTAGAGAAAGATGATGGCATCGGACAAAATGTCAGAACTAGTGGGGTCACATGGATTGATGAGATCGAGAAGTTAGGCGTGGGCAACGATCTTTATAATCCTTTAAGGAATTTTTCCTTTATATCAGACACTAACTCAGTTACGATTGAGGGAGTCGAACCAAGAGCCTGTGTTTTGGATGTTCGCAGCACCTATCAGCATCTAGCAATGTTAGCAGCCGATGCCGGAGCGGAGATAATGGTAAGCAGCAAGGTAACAAATGCTTCGATTCCACCCGGACGGAAAACATGCAGGTTAAGATCAAATACCCCTATAGGCGAAATAGAACTAGAATGTAGAGCTATCGTGGACGCCAGCGGCTTTAATTCCTGTATTGCAAGGTCTATGGGCTTGGTCAAGAAGTGGAGAAGATACGGGATGGGCGCAGAGTACGAATGCTATTGCGAGAATCTCGATCTTGACACATGGGTGTTAATGGTTGGCTCAAAATATTCTGACGCAGGGTATGCTTGGGTTTTTCCTGTGTCAAAACGCAGAGCACGTATAGGCGTGGGAGTTGGTAGGCCTGAATCACGGTCAGATCCCGTTCGAAAATTAGATCAGATTCTGATGAGTAGACCGCATCCGTTGAATCAGTTTGGAAAAATCCAACCTATTGAATTGCACCGTGGCTTTATCCCGAATGAGGGTCCAAGAGTTCCATTTGTTTACGACAGGCTGGTTCTAGTAGGGGACAGTGCCGGTCAGTCTAACCCATTGGTGTTAGAGGGAATAAGGTACGCGATTGAATATGGAAGGATTGCTGGCAAGATTGCTGTGAAATATGTTAGTCAAAATTGCAATAAAGACATACTCGTTAGTTACGAACGGATATGGAAACAAAAAAATCAAGCATCTATGGCTTCTGCACAAAGAATTCAAAGTAGATGGATTGGTCTCTCTGATGAACAGTGGAATTCCGAGATCAATATTCTGAAGGAAATGTCCATAGACGAATTCGTTGATTTTATTAAAGCTGAGTTTGGGATCTGCAAGCTTGTAAAATTCGGCCTAAACCATCCTAAGGCAGCTTATCGACAACTATTAGGACTAATTAAATAGGTTTAGGAAAGGTTTATATCTTTCACCGAAGAGCAAAAGCTGTTTTGCCTGGGGAAACGGTAACAGAATTTTCACCCATATTATATATGCTCGGTTTCGGTGTCTTGGCCGGAGGCATATCGTTATTCTTATCAAGACTGCTTTCTCCCAGACGAAGGTATACTCCGATGAAGTTTCTGCCAGTTGAATGTGGCCAGGTGCCGCTCGGAGAGGGCCGTTCTCACTTTATGATGCAGTATTATGCATACATTTTGATGTTCGTAGTATTCGATGTAATGGCAATTTTTCTTTATCTTTGGGGTGTTTCATTATTCTCTATTCCTCGCGCGGCAACCCTTCCAGTTATGGCATTTTTAGGGGTTATGTTTTCTGCAATGGGTTATGCTTTGTACTTGTCCGGAAAGAAAGGCATATGGTAAAACGAACTGGGTTACCAACAAGTATTAAATATCGAATAGTTCAAAATTATAACGAGGGATCCCAGTGCTTAAAGATCTGATAAACCCTACGCATTTTAATATTATGGTCGGCAAGCTAGGCGACGTTTTGGTTAAAGCTTTGGACAAACCGTTAGGTTATGCGATCAACTGGGGGCGAATTTGGTCTCTGTGGCCTGTTCATCTTGAGACCGCGTGTTGTAGTGTAGAATTTGGAGCAGCTTCTGGCCCTAGATATGATGTTGAAAGATTTGGAATAATAGAAGCATTTGGATCATTGAGGCAGTGCGACCTGATTGTAGTCCAAGGAACGGTTACAAGAAAAATGGCTCCAAGGTTAAGGATGGTTTATGATCAAATGCCTGATCCGAAATACGTGATTGCGATGGGAGCGTGCGCAATAACCGGAGGTCTTTATGTTGATTCGTATAACGTACTGCCCGGTGTGGATGGTATAATACCAGTCGATGTGTATGTGCCAGGCTGCCCACCTAGACCAGAGACTTTGATCCAAGGTACTATGCTATTGCAAGAAAAGATTAAGGTGTCAAAGATCAAATAGTATGAGCCATTTGCACGATTTGTATGAAATATATTCTATGATTGTCGTAGGTATCAATAATACAAACCCCAGGCCTTTATTTTTGCCAGTTTACGGCACAAGACAAGGTCTGATTTCGTCTTCTTATGGTTCTTCTACCAAAAGTCAACCTTCCGATGCGGTCGATAAGCCAGTGCCCTCATCCAAACCAACCATGACCTCTGAACAAGACCCGGTGTTATTTGAGAAGGGGATTGCTGGCGAAATATTGGTCAAGTTCGGTCAACTCGCTCAGATTATTTTTATCAAACATTTGCGCATTAAAATCGCAGTAGAGCCTTCGAACATTATAAGAGTAGCGACTTATCTTCGGGATAGGCTGGGATTCGATCATGCTGAATCTGTGACTGGGACAGATTTTCCCAAGGATAATCAAGTTGAGGTGATTTATCATCTCGGCTCTTACACTAGACAAGATTTAGCTGGACAAATAATTTCTGTTGCTACCAGAACAAATCGCGATGACCCAACCCTTCCGTCGTTGATTGGTATATTCAAAAGTGTCGAGTATCACGAACGCGAAATTTTCGAGATGCTTGGGATATATTTTGAAGGTCATCCAAGAAACGAACGCTTCCTTTTGCCTGAAGACTGGGCAGATATTCCTCCACTAAGAAAGGAGTTCAGGATAAAGGGACGGTAAGGCGGAGAAACGATATGCCTGATCTAGAAGAGCGAATTAAAGAGTCTCAGAAAATGGGTATCCAAATTGTGAAAGAATCGGAGGATGACCGACTGATGACTCTAAGCGTTGGACCTCAGCATCCAGGTTCAGGCCACTTTCGATTTGTGGTAAAGCTTGATGGCGATTATATCGTCCATTGCGACCCTGATCCGGGATATGTGCATCGAGGAGAAGAAAAGATGTGCGAATACCGTAATTTCATACAAAATATCCCTCACTTAGAACGACCAGTAATTCATGACTCCACTAATATCACCTATTCTTACAGTTTAGCCGTTGAAGAGCTAACGGGGGTTCAGGTTCCAAGACGAGGCCAATTCATAAGAGCTATTGCGTCTGAGTTAAACCGCCAGATTTATACTTTGTATTGGCTGGCCATTTATGGGATATTTTTAGGGCATTCTACTATGTTCATGTGGCCGACAGGCGATCGTGAGCTATTCATTGATCTCATGGAAGCATTGACTGGTGCGCGAGTGACTCATGCATTCAACATACCAGGCGGTGTTCGCAATGATATACCAAACGGATTCAAGGATAAATGTCTTAGACAAATAGCTTATTATGAAAGAAGACTAAAAGAATATGAAGATATCTTTTACAATAACCCGCTAGTACGACAAAGAACAGAGGGTGTTGGAATATTGACTAAAGAAGACGCCATAAACCTAGGCGTAACTGGCTCAGTTCTTCGCGCATCAGGAGTTCCATATGATATAAGGAAAGCAGAACCTTATGATGTTTACGACGAGATTGATTTTAAAGTACAATACATGCAGACTGCCGACTCTTTTGCAAGGGCGTACGTGCCATTCCTAGATATGAGGGAGTCTTGCCATATCGTAAGACAGCTGCTTGACAAGATGCCTGAGTCTGGAGAGGTACGAGCGAAGCTCCAAGCTAATCCCAGAGGGCCACCAGGCGAAGCGTATAGAAGAGTGGAATCCGGTAGAGGGGCTTTGGGATACTATATCATAAGTGATGGTACCCCAAAGCCTTATAGGGTGAAGATATCTGTGGGTTCATTTAGGAACATGCTTGCTCTACCTCATCTACTGGTCGGCGCAAAGATGGGTGATATGCCCGTTATCTATTGGGCATTGAACTATTGGCCTGTGGAGGCTGATAGATGATATTATGGCCACTCTTCCCCAAGAATTTAGATTTGGGAACTTCCTTGCGAGTTTAATATGGATCATTTTAATTATTGTTGCGATACTCACACTAGTTGTTCTTCCTCTCATTTTTGTTATCTTATTTTATGTACCTCTTCCGCCTGTGAATGGACAAGTACTAACACCTTATCTTTTTCTCTCCATGATAGTAGACCCGAGTCGAACTTTGCCTATACTAAAGTTTTACATGCACCAAACTCCATTTAGGGTCATAGTCTTTCCTGGATTTATTTTTGCGGCTATCATAGCTGCTGCGACGATTTTTGTTGAGCGTAAATTTTTAGCAAAAATGCAGCTGAGAATAGGTCCTTTCTACGCAGGTGTGTGGGGAGTGGGTGAAGGCATACTCCAGTTAGCCGCTGACGGTTTAAAGGTCATTTCTAAGGAAATACTTGTGCCTTCAGGCGCAGACAAGCCGATTTTTTGGGCTACGCCTGTTGCCTTTGTAGCTACCGCAGCGGCGGTTGTCGCTCTAATTCCTGTGGCTCCTGGGTGGGTAGTTTCAGGTTCAAGTGTAGGATTAATCGCTGTTTTTGCAATCCTGGGCTTCTTTCCATTGATTGCTCTTTTATTCTCATGGGCAAGTAATAGCAAATATCCTTTCATTGGTGGCTTACGGGCGCTACATCAAATGATAGCCTTTGAAATTCCCTTTATTCTGTCAGCACTGTCAGTCGTTATTCTGGCTGGTTCACTTAACCTTACACAGATTGCACAATCTCAGCATACATTTTGGTTCATACTCTTCCTCCCAGTTAGTGCGTTCGTATTCTTCATCTCTTCGCTGGCTGAACTGGAAAGAGTACCCTTTGATCTTCCGGAAGCAGAGAGTGAGATAGTTGCCGGCTGGCTAACTGAAACTTCTGGAATGATATATGGTCTGATTCAGTTGGGATCATATCTTAAGGTTTATGCCCTCGCCGCATTATTTGTGATTTTATTCCTCGGTGGATGGCATGGCCCACAGATTTTCCCGCCTCAGCTGGGACCTTCTAATGCTAGTACGATAGAGAAAATGGTAACTCTTCAGGGTTTTTATAACTACCTCACGGTAAATGCTATCTTCTGGTTTCTAGTTAAAACTGTAATAGTTATCATGTTAATGATACTACCGCGTGGTATTAGTCCAAGAATTAGAATAGATATATTACTCCACACTGGATGGTACAAGTTGATAGTATTGGCTTTTGTAAACATGTTCGTGGCTTTAGCGCTGATATACGCCGGTGTATTGGGACCAGGAGGTTCGCTCTCGATACATTGAGTTCCTCCTCGGCGTCTCCTCACTCTCCTTCTTTGCCTCCCAAATCAAGTGCTCCAACGACGACCGCTTCCGGGTTCATCAAGGCGATAGAATCAGGTTCAAAACACCTTATAATGAAAAGATTTACTCTCCGGTATCCTGAACAGAAACTTAAGTTCGTCGGCGACGGCTATCAATTTGATCCAAAACGAGCAGTTGGAATTGCTGGTTTGAGAGGGAGACACATACTTAATCATGATAAATGTACTGGATGCCAGCTATGTGCAATCACGTGCGAGGGGATTGCGGAAGCCATTGGTATGGTCAAGGTCGATGAGCAGTGGAAACATAACAAGAAGGGCATCATGCCTCAGATTGACTACGGCAAATGTGTTTTTTGCGGTCTCTGCGTAGACGCATGCCCCTTTTACGCCTTGTTCATGACCAATGACTATGAGCTTGCTGCTTATACCAAAGAACACCTGATCTACACTCCAGGACAGTTGGCCATAAAGCCCAGATATGCCGGAGATGTCGAGATCAAAATCGAGGATCACGGGGCCACACATCATGCCTGATGCTCTCTTCATTGGCATTGGGATAATGACTGTTGGCTCTGCGATTGTTGCTCTTGAAACGCGAGAGCTCGTATATGGTGCTATAGCACTAGCAGTCTCTATGCTAGGAATAGCAGGTTTTTTTTTGCTGTTGGATTCACCATTTGTGGCGATGTTTCAAATTACAGTATATGTCGGAGCTGTGGCGGTGTTGGTGATTTTTACAGTCATGCTTGTACGTACTCAGGCTCTTTTTTCAATGAAGGAGGATCGTAAAAGGAAGATTGCCGGGATATTACTTCTTCTGGTATTTATGGGAGGGATAGGAGCTATCTTACTAGCTTCTGGTCTTGGCAACCCCGCCTTTACAAAGTTCAATTATCCAGCTATAGACGTTGCCTCGATAGGTAAAGAGATGGTAACATATTATGCCCCCGTTTTGGTATTATTGGGTCTCACATTAGCCGCATCAGTAGTAGGGGCGCTGGCCCTCGCAAGAAGGGAGGATATAGAACCACAACATGAACGAGCTGATTGACTTTGTCGCCGTGGCCATCGCTTTGTTTTCCATTGGTATATATGGCCTAGTCGTCAAGCGTAACGCCATACGCATGATATTTTCTATAGAAATTATTGCGAATGCAGCTAACCTAAATTTGGTTGCTTTCTCTAGAAATCTGCATAATGCCCAAGGTCAGATGTTCGCTTTATTTTCTATAGCCATAGCCGCTGCAGAAGTAGCTGTTGGCCTTGGAATTATAATAATTGCATATAGATTATACAAAGAGATAGATGTAGAAGAATATAGGAGTATGAAAGGATAGGTATAACAAGGATGACAGAGTCATATTTCCTACTTGCAGCAACCTTTATACCCCTTTTATTATCGCCGGTTTCATATTTTCTAGGCAGAAGAGCTGGTTTGAATGCAGTGACTTGGTTTTCCTTTGGAGTTCTGCTTGTATCGACAATTCTGCTTTTTGTTCCGGCTTTCATGCTGTACGGGGGGCGCTTTGTTTACAGCGAAAGCTATGCCTGGGGCCAGTTCGGGAATTTTGGGCTTAGATTAGATGGATTAAGTTTGCCTTTTGCGATAATCAATTACATTTGGTTCACGGTTCTAGTGATTTATTCAAAACCGTATATCAATCGCAAGATAATTCAAGATGCACTGAGTCGCTTCAGATCGCAGGATGAAAGCACAAGCCGAGATCAAAGCTACAAGCTTGGACCGGATCAAGCGAAGCCGATCGAATCTTCTGATGTTTCTTGGGCAGAGAGCAAATATCTTACAACTGTCAATATCGAACAACAACGCTACGTAAACTCTAGACTAGGGATTTTCTTTGCTTTTTTTTTGGTGTTTGCAATGGGAACCCTTGGTATGGTCCTTGCAACTAACTTAATAGAATTCTACATCTTTTTTGAATTGGTCCTGCTGCCTCCGTTTTTCTTGATTTCTTTTTTTGGTTACGGGGCAAGGCAGAGAACTGGAATGATGTTCTTCTTCTGGACTCATGCAGGTTCTGTAATACTCTTGTTAGGTCTTCTGTCAATCGGATTCTTTGCAGGAGGCTTCGATTATAGTACAGTAAGAGCGCACGTGGGTCAAATACCCCTTCAGTGGATTCACATAATTATTTTTGCCATCGTAATGGGTCTTGGAGTAAAAATAGGAGGCTTTTTGCTTCACGCATGGGTCCCGTCATCTCAAGCAAATGCGCCTATCCCGGTAGCGATAGTGTTGATAGGCATTGGTACCTATGGTATTTTACGTATATGGTTGGACCTCTTGAGCGGAAATTACGCCCAATATAGCATCTATCTCAATATTTGGGGTCTGGCAACAATGATTTATGGTGGTGCGATGGCATTGATGCAAGATGACATACGTAAGATACTTGCCTATTCTACTATGAGCAATATGGGTTATATTTTATTTGGACTAGGTTCAGGAAGTGTTCTTGGAGTGACAGGAGCAACGCTCCTGTATGTGACAAGCGGCCTTGGGAAAGCGATTCTTTTCATGATGGCAGGTTCATTAAGCTTTCAAACAGGAACATATAGCTTGTCAAAGCTTGGCGGACTAGCCGGTAAAATGCCGTACACTGCCGTGATTGGAATGATCGGGCTCCTGACACTTTTCGGAATTCCACCTACGAGTGGTTTCATGTCAGAATGGATCATGTTTACTGGCGTCTTGCAAACAGGAATTCATGATCAAAATTCACTCAGGGTTGCATTGTTCGGGTTTGGTCTGTTAACTACAGTGCTGTCTTCAGCATATTTGCTATGGATGTACAAGCGTATCTTCTTCGGAAGACTGCCGCAGGAATTGGTTAAAGTCAGAGATTCTAACAGGTTTATTATAATAACTATGGCAGCGCTTGCCGGCTTGTCACTAATCATAGGAGTGTATCCAGATCCCTTGCTAACAGCAATAACTACATACGTACAAGGAATGCTCCATAACTCGCCTGGGGTGGTCCCAATACCGTCCTCTGGCCCATCAGGCGTTACAGTTCCCCTTGCTAAAAGCATAATGTTCAAATCTGGCGATCGATTGAACGACAATGCGGCATATCATCTTGTAGCTATTGCGAAAGTCAGTAACAATGGAGGTCGCTGAAGGAATGACAGTATTCTATCAGAGGAGTTGAAAAATGGCGGAAATAATAGGGCTAGGCGGGATAGCAGTAAATGTTTGGCTAGTATGGATTATACCGTTTGTAGGAGCTGCTATAATTGCAGCTGTAGCTCGCACGGGAATTAGAATAAGAGACTATACCGCAGTCGGATTTGCCCTTGCGAGTGCAGTATCTGCTACCACGTTGATACCTTTAGCACTATCCAATAGTGAGGTTCATAGTCAAGTAACTTGGATTTCCATCCTGCACTTGAAGGCTGGCGTATTAGCGGATCCGCTTTCTGTCATAATGGCAAATTTGGTAGCTTGGATATCATTCTTAATTTTTGTGTACTCGACTGGTTATATGCACGGTGAAAGTGATCTTACGAGGTACTGGTTCTTTATGCTCTTTTTCATCGGCTCTATGCAGCTGGTCGTCCTGTCAGACAATTTGCTTATGCTCTTTTTCGGTTGGGAGGGTGTAGGACTTGCGTCATACGCTCTAGTCGGCTTTTGGTATAATGACAGAAAAAAAGATTTCGTGGGAAAAGAAGGGCACAAGGCTGCAGGAATAGCTATGTGGGCTTCTCCTTCGCACTCTGGTACAAAGGCATTTTTGATGACGAAGGCCGGGGATACTATGATGCTTGCAGGAATGTTCTTGATTTTTGCTTATTCAGGCACTTTCGGCTTCAAGGAACTGCTTCAAAATCAGGGCTGGGCAGTACAGATGGCCCATCAGAATCTGCTTGTTCCCGCTGCCATTCTGCTTTTTGGCGGCGCAATCGGTAAATCTGCCCAATTTCCCTTCAATGAATGGCTGCTCGAAGCTATGACAGGGCCAGCTTCTGTATCAGCATTAATTCACGCCGCCACTATGGTCAAGGCAGGTGTCTTTTTAGTAGCAAGGATCGCCCCCTTGTTTTTCGCGATCGCTGCATTTGGCATGACACAATTCTTTGAAGTAGTAGCGTGGGTAGGGGCTTTCACTGCCTTCCTGTTGGCATCACAGGCCATCGTTAACCCGGAAATCAAAAAAGTCCTTGCCTATTCTACCGGCTCTCAGATAGGATACATGATGATGGCCATTGGTATAGCGGGATTGTCAACTAACTTCGCTGACGGCTACACTGCGGGCTTCTTTCAATTGATAAGTCATGCGATGTTCAAAGCCGCATTATTCATGGGAGCTGGCGCATTGCTACATGTTGTGGGTTCTAGATTCATGACTGACATGGGGGGGATGAGAAAATACATGAGAAAAACTTACATCTTTATGCTTCTTGCAGCCTTATCCCTGGCAGCTGCGCCTCTGATCACTCTTGGGTTTTGGAGCAAGGATGCAATATTTGCAGCTGTTCTAGGCTCAGGCTACGTTCACGCATTGCCACTTTTCATAATGGCCGTAGTAGTCGCCGTAATGACTGCATTTTATTCTTTTAGAATGATTGGGATGACATTCTTCGGTAAAAAGAGCGAATACCTTGAACAGCTAGAAGGATCTGGACAGCATCCCCACGAAGTCAGTCGAGTTGTGTGGGTCCCCTTTGCGGTTCTTTCGGTGGCAACCATCGCTATTGGAGTAGTTGGATTTGCATTTGGCGCACAGCTCCAGCACATTTTTGCAAATTATCTTTCCACTTACTTTGGAATTACTGAACAAAAACAAATTTCACTGCTTCATAACCCCTTAACTACTACGGGTATCGTGAAAATACAGCCGGCGCCGAAGCTATTTCTTGGCTTAAACCCAGCTGCTGCAGCAGCTTCCTTCGGGGCGTTTGCGGCTGGAGGATTTTTGGGGTACATGTGCTACATCTCTGGAAAAATAGATCCTAGAATCGTTTCCTACAACAAGGTCACAAGTTGGATATGGAGGTTCCTGTACAATAGATGGTACCTAAATTCAGCTCTTTATTGGGGTACTGTCATAGGCCCAATAGCAATATATCGCTTGATTTGGAGATACTTTGAATCGACCATAATGGAAGGAATAAACTACGCGTTTGAATTCTCAATGACATCTTTTTCTAAGGTGGTCAAATCTGCTCAAACTGGAATAACTCAAACATACCTGTTCGTATTCGGAGCCGGCATTATGATTATTGTAATGCTGCTCTTTCTTTAGAGAGGCTGTGTGGAATGGTTGATTTTTTGTCTACACCGCTTTTACTAACAGTTGTGTTAGGTGTAGTTGGACTCGGTATTCCAGTCATCGATGCACTGAAAAAGGAAAGAGGCTCAAATAACAAGCTTTATTGTGCTATTGCTCTTGGTGGACTGATTCTAACCATAGGGATAGTTATATTCCGAGTGCTATCAGGCGAAGTGAGTTCAGCTGCTGCATTTGGACCAGGGGTCTTATCAGATGACCTCTTTGGCGCTTTTTTTGCTGTCGCACTTTTAATAGTTTCGATAATGGTGACTGCGTCCTCGTGGAATTACATGAGAGGTAGAAGTAATCCTGCCGCATACTATTCTTTGATTTTATTATCTAGCATCGGGATGGTGCTTATTGCTTATTCGACTGATCTGGTAATGCTTTTTGTAGCCTGGGAGTTGATGTCTCTACCAACATACGCTCTCGCTGCATTCTCCAAACGTGATCCAATTTCGAATGAAGCAGCAATAAAGTACTTTATGTTTGGCGCACTGTCTTCTGCCATCTTAGTATTTGCCATAGGCTTTGCTTACGGAGTTACTGGTACTACCAACATAGGTGGTACCATTTACGGACTAGCGCACCTTCAGAAGGACCTTGTTCCTGTAGGATTGGTGTCAATAGGATTATTTATTGCAGGTTTCGGATTCAAGATAGGCCTGGTACCATTTCATATGTGGCTTCCTGATGCCTATGAAGGTGCACCAACTACAATAGGTGCTCTTCTGGCTGCTGGGACCAAAAAAGCTGGGTTCGCTGCAGCATTGCGTGTAATAGTTCTCGGAATGTTCGTGTTGCATCCTGACTGGACAATTGCGTTGGGCGTAATAGCGATATTTACCATGACTCTGGGCAACCTTGCAGCCTTGGTTCAGAAAAGCGTGCCACGAATTCTTGCTTATTCCAGTATTGCTCAGGCAGGCTATATCCTCATAGGCTTTGCGTTGGCTCCTTATTCCAATCAGGCTTTGGCAGGATCATTATTTTATATAATCAGCCATGCGGTAATGAAGTCTGCGGGATTCATAGCAGCCGCTGCAGTTGCTACGGCTTTGGCAAGTTACAGCCTCGAAAGATACAAGGGTTTGGGTTATCGCATGCCGATCACTGCTATTGCATTGTCAATCTCCTTACTCTCGCTTGCTGGGGTTCCGCCTCTCGTCGGCTTTTGGAGCAAATTGACGGTGTTTGGAGCAGCTATAAATAGTGGTTCAATCGTGTCATGGGGCCCTTATTTGGCCATCGCAGGTCTTCTTAATAGTGCACTTTCACTTGCCTACTATGCGTGGATAATAAAGAAGATGTATATGGAGCAAGGACCTGACATGTCAAGAGTTAAAGAGCCTAGGGCAATGACTGCAGTTTTGATATTCGCAGTAATATTTATGGTGGGCTTTGGGGTTTGGTATGCGCCTATTTTGGAGTTTGCTTCGAAGGCCGTTCCTCATTTCGGAAGTATTGGACCTATTTTCTCTAACATTTCTTCGTCGCATCTTTCTAAGCCTCAGTCAGTAGCGACTTTATTCCAGGCAAGCAAAACACACCGTGTCTCAGAAATTACAGGCATAAATCAAAAATGTACTGGCATAACGTACAAGTTATCTGAAGCAGACATGCCTATACATTGTAAATTATTATGATAATGTTAGAGAACTAGATACTTTGTGTTTTGTTACGATATGTACGCGTATATTGCTAAAGGTTTATACAATATTGGACCTACATCAAAATAATCAAACGCCCATACCTGTATAAGAAACCAAATATAATCAAGAATTATATAGGATTCGTTATAAGTTGAGGGAAGATAAGTCGGTCAAGCGTTCTAAATGTCTCTTTGATGTGCTGTCCGCGACCTTGCGTAATTCATTTTTGGCCTTGGCCGAATAAGAGAAGTAGAGGTCTTCCATGCGATCGACAAATTCTCTGGAGTGACCATTTCTCTTCACCAAGAGATTAAAAAGTCTATCTTCATTGTTCCAATCCATTAGATCGTCATGAATCTGGTATGCAATCCCTAGTAGGCTACCAAACATTGCCATCGCATGAATTTCATCCTCGACTCCTTCAGATAATATTGCCCCTATCTTTGCAGAAGCTTCGAAGAGAGAAGCTGTCTTGTGTTCGAGCACTTTAATGTAATCGTCCTCATCAATCTTAGAATTCTTACTCAATTTTATCTCCATCACTTCGCCTTCGCTCATCTTGAGAGCAGCCCTAGACAATTCTACAGATACGCATGGATTTTGTAGCCTCGATCCAATATTCAGAATTATTCCTAAAACGAAGTCTGCGGTTAAAATACTGTTATTATATCCATATTTTATGTGAAATGAAGGTTTGCCACGACGAATACTTTCTTTGTCAATAATATCATCGTGTATCACAGACTCGGTATGGAGAAGCTCGATTGCAGAAGCGGCCATAAATGCACTGTCGTTTTCGGAAATATTTTGTTGGTATTCGCTTCTTGATTCTATGCTCTCTGCTGATAATAGAAGGATTAATGGACGAATTCGTTTTCCACCGTCGCACGCATATCTCAAAGGAGCATAAAATTCTGACCACGAATAGAGATCTAATTCTTGAATAAGGGCCTTGTCTATCTTAGACAGATATTGGCTAAATAATTCTGTCAAAGGATTGACTTCTGTATTTCTTCTGTCCAGCTCCGCTCTTGCCCTTAATGTCTTGAAGTACAGAGAATATTAATGCTTTCACAACGCAGTTGGGATTTTGTGCCTATAAAAAGGTCGATGGTTACCGCTCTTGCTCCGGCCGGGATTTGAACCCGGGATCTGCGACTCGAAAGGCCACAATGCTTGACCGGACTGTGCAGCTTTATCCATTTCAGCTACTACACCACCGGAGCCCTAGTGAAGGTTCTTGGAAGTCACATTACATAAAATCTTTTCTTGTCAAATGAAGTCTAAATATACAGATTTGGGTGAGATATCTAAACACTGAAGTACTTTCTCATCAGAACTATCAGATTTCTATTGGATAGATTCAGAAGGTTTTTACCTTACCGCAGTCACCTTACATTCTGACATGACTACGTTGTTGGAACGACTAGACCTCGAAATAGAGAAAAGAAGCTTACTTAAACATCCATTCTACCGCATGTGGTCAGGGGGTAATCTGACTATAGATCATCTCCGTGGTTACGTCAAGGAATATTTTTATTTAGTAAAGGCTGTGCCGGGATTTGTAAAGAATATTTACGATCATGCTGATAGCTCGTTTCTCCGACGCGAACTGATTCAAAATATTAAGGAAGAATCAGATCACGTCGAACCTTGGATTAAGTTTGCAGGTTCACTCGGAGTTTCAAAGCATGTGTTGGTTGAGTATACTCCAACATCAAAGACTATAGAAGCTGTCTCAAGCTTGGACTCTTTGACTAAAAAGTCCCTGGAAGAAGCTGCCTCGACAATGTATGGTTATGAAAAGGAGTTGCCCAAAATTAGTAGTTCGAAGATACAGGGTTTGAAAGAGTACTACGGGTTGGACAATATCAATTCTACTCGCTACTTTGAAATTCATGAAGAGGCAGATATTAGACATGCTGGATTATGGATGAGTATTCTCAAGGACACTTCTGCATCCGCAGCCAGTCTTGTTCTTGAAGCCGAGGTCAAATCTCTGGAAGCACAGAATCATTTGTTAGATTCTATATATGAAAAATACATTGGTCAATATTGCTAGCCCTCAGTCTATTATTTAATTACCTACTTACCAACCTAACTGCTTTATTTTACCTAATTGTTACCTAACTCGCCTTGGACAAAGGAGAATAGCAAGCAACAACTCGTACACTTTCTCTCCTCAAAACCTTTATACGGTGTACTTTGTCGTCTTTTTATTTGCGGGCCCATAGCTCAGCCTGGAAGAGCGACCGGCTCATAACCGGTCGGCCAGGGGTTCAAACCCCCTTGGGCCCATTAATCAATTGGGTTCATATACATAAGGAAATATAGATTGGTTTAAAGAGGAGATTTCGAGTGCCCTGTAAGCTTAGTACAACGGTAAACAAAATTAGTTCGATACCGAATGAAACGTATAGACAGAATGGAACAGATCCTTGCATTCTTGGAGCAGGTCGGGAGAAAAAGGTATTGGATCATTGTAAGCATACCGCTCATTTACTATTCTACCCAATTTTTACTACCTTTGCTCAGTGTTTATCCAACACTTCTTCAATTTGGTACTGTTTCGACGACGCTTCTATTCATGTTGCTCTTTACCTTTAGTAAACCAGTTGGGGGCATTCTCTTCGGAGTTGCTTTTTGGAATATTTCCAAAAAAGTACGACAAAGTGAAGATGTTAGAAATTATTTGAAGATCTCTGCATATGGTTTAGTTTTATTGTTTACTTCTAACCAAGCAAGTTTGTTAATAAACACACCCTATCCGCCATTCGGAATTATTACAACTTCTGTTATGGGATTATCATCGTACTTGGTTCTAATCGGCATCTATTCCTCAGCGGTATCCCTGTCACAAGATTCTAAGTTGCGCCAATCTATAAAAGATATTACCATTCAAGAATCTTACAAGTTCCTTGACAGCATAGGAGCAGCTCAAACGGAACAGCAAATCCGAAAAAAGGTCGTCGCCGCACCCAAAGCTAAACAGGATGACATGGTACAGGATACAGGAATCAGCTCTTCTTTGAGTGAGGACGACATATCACAATACATAATTGAAGTAATTAAAGAGGTAGAAAGAGTTCGAAAGAAGGAATAAAGATCCGCTGGGGAGAAAAGCAAATCTGATTCGTGTGGTGGAATTTTAAGGTCAACCGCTAACACTGCTTATATCTTATATCTACTATCTCTATTTATTTTTTCCAAAAATGAACAATGTTACTAAAAAGTAACTTACAAGTATTATATACATGACCCAGCTATATTATTAACAGGATGCAGGTTCTTCTTGCATGTTACCACCAGTTCCAGTTCTTTTTGCAATGTGCGGTTATTTATGAATGTAAAAATAATTACTGTAGAAAACCATTCCACTATGGGAAATGTAAATTGTGTTTTCCCCTGATACTTAAATAAAATATAGCATCGATTGACCACATTTGTTTATATCGACCTACCCAGATTCACTCTAATTTACTGCAATTCGGCCAACACCATTCCGGAATTTCCCGCGGGATAATTGGTTATCGATTCGAAAATCCTATTGAAACTCCTTGCCTTGCGTGGATTTCGATCTAATGTGTAAATTCATCTAAAGATATTGGCATTGATTCTAACTTAGGATTCATGCAACATGGGCATTCGTTGAGGGACCTATACTTACCATTAAGAAATGATGCACACCAGAAACATGAGTTACATATTAAGAAATTCCTTTCAGAGGGAGAGACTGCTGTTCGTAACATAATTTGTTTCTTAACATATCATAATGCAGATTTTTCAACATCTTCCCCCGGAGAGATAACCTATTATTAAAACATTGTAGTACACGAATCAACTAACAGAATGTGACAATGCTGAGATATATTCTGCAAACCTATGCACCATTTTGGAACGCCGAAATTTGATCGATTATTAGCTAGATTTCGGCCTTCGGATTTAAACGGCAAGTATTCATAACTGCAGCATGATTTACTGTGTCCGAATGCAAAATGATTTTTATCTTATTTCTATCCATATTCTTTTCAAGCTTGGAGTCAAAGTTAGGGAGTGAAAATCT
>JBPYDP010000020.1:0-27534 GCA_051985775.1 Candidatus Nitrosopolaris sp.
AGCGCCGCTGCTGGCATGAATAAGACTGCAGGTACAAACGCGACCAGCGCAGCTGCTGCAGGGATCAAAAGTACGGTGAACTTAGTTAGGAATACCAATGCAACTAAATTTGCTGCTGGTAATATAATAAATGCGACAAAAAACACCACAGCATTACCCCCGTAACTTTCAGCCAGCTATAAATCCGGATAAGACCTAATAGGTCATAATAACTACCTATCTGGATCTAAATCCAAAGTTCTTGTAAGCTAGGAATTTGTCGTACTACCGAGTGCCGCTTGGTTCTGTATATCTGTCCGCTATACGATAGCGGGCATACTTATCGTCCGGAGAATATCTGGCAGGATGTGCATCGACAGTAGGCGCGCCACATCTCTTGCAAATAGGTGCTAGTGTATATAAGAAACATTTTAAGCATTTTCGAATCATGTGCCTCATGAGTCTATGAAACCTCTATCTTTGAAGATGTGTCTTTTTTGATTCTTCTCGGATAAAATTAAAGGCACCATGATGTTTTTCTAAATTCGAGCGAATTTTTTCTACTAAATTATTCATAGCTCTTTCAGCAATTTTGAAATTTTCTGCTTCCACAACTATCCTATACCTAGGAGCGCCTATGTAAGCCACACTCACAGTACTAGTGGTGCTCTTACTAGACTCTGCAGACAATAGCGTTGACTTGATAATATCGATTCCGTTAGGTTTTTTGACAGAAATCTCAGCTATTCCTCGTATTTCTACATGGGGGATCTGTACTTTATTACTTTCCTCCTCGATAGCCTTAAGGACTTCTGGCAGCAAATCAATACCGGATAGTACGCTGATACCTTTTTTTGCAACTTCTTCGAAAAGGTCATAAATATAGTTATACTTCTGAAGAATTTTCTCCTCTATCTCTTTCACCTGTATGTCACTCATTTTGGTTTTTTCCTTGATGATGTTCATCGACGCCGAAGCCTTTTCGTTCTTCTTAACTTCGATAAGTTTGGCCTTTCTTTCTTCTCCAGAGACCTGTTTCAGAGATAAGTCAACTTCTGCACGTGCCTTGTTCACCCTGATGACTTTAAATACAGACTTTTGCTTGGGCTTTACATATCGTTCTATATTGCGTATCCAACCCGTGGCAATTTCAGAAATATGAAGAAAACCAGTCATGTTGTTATACTCGTCTAACACTACATATGCACCATGACCCGTCAGCTGCCTGATGGTGGCAATAACAATATCACCCTCCTCTGGAAGCTGTCGCGTCTCGGTGGTTACCATTCAGACGTATCGGTTCAAATGGCATACTTTAAGGTTACCATAGAGGAACAAACTTCGCGTCTTGTGGCGAGTCATTTTGCATTTGTTATCGAATATTTAATAATCGATTCCTTCGACTGCCCTGATTCCCAATTTATAGGGGTGCTTAATTTCCCTCATTTCGGTAACCAAATCAGCTAGTTCGATAACTCGTAGCGGAGCATAATTGCCGGTTAACAGGAGCGTTGTCTTGAAGGGCTTGCTTCTAATGATTTGCAATATCACTTCTATAGGGATCAAGTCCAGGTTCGCGGCGTAATTGATTTCATCGAGGATCATCAAGTCATAGGCATTAGTTGCGAGCTTTTCTATCGCAATTTTGGCTGCCTTCGAGGCAGCTTCTTGATGTTGTTCTAATGTATGATCGTCATCTAAAATTCCAACAAAGCCCTTTCCAGCTACAATCATTTCAAACTGAGGTTCCAATCTTTTCGAACTTGTCAATTCTCCGTAGTACCACTCTCCTTTGATAAACTGAATCATTATAACATTATGTCCGTGTCCCACTGAACGTAGTGCTGCGCCCAGAGCGGCCGTGGTCTTACCTTTTCCTTTACCCGTGTAAACGATCACTAATCCCTTTTTCAATAATAGCACCTGACGTATGTGAAAGAATGCTGCTATTATAAAAGATGCAGTCGATTTTCTAATCGATTCGCCTTAATGTATCATTGAGAATTTAACTGATACTCTACTCCACAGAGCGCCATGAGCCACAGGCTTGTAGGAAAGAGATACATTTCTTAACGTACAATTGATCCAATCGAAGTGTTATCTTCAACTGTTAGAAAAGTGGGTCGTCCATCAGGTCCCTCAGCTGCCAATAACATGCCGTTTGAAATCATACCGCCGATTTTCCTTGGTTCCAAATTGGTGCACACAACGACTAATCTACCAACGAATTGTTCAGGTGAATAGTGAGATGCTCCACCGACTGCAAGTTCCCTTCGTTCTCCGCCCAAGTCCACAATTGCTTTGAACACCCGTTGCATGCCCTGGATAGCTTCTGCATGGATCACTTTACCAATCTTCAATTGGATTCTCAAAAACTCATCGTAACTTATGTATTCGTTCGTATCTGAACCCACTAAAACCATAGCACAAGTATTACTAAAATTCCTTTCTCTAGAACGAGCCCCAGGGAATCCGAGAGACGGTTATTCCGCACAATTCTCTCAACAAAAAAAATGTTTCGTGTTGTGGGATCTATTTCTTTCCACCGAATATGCTTCCCAGACCTTTTGAGATTGCCGCACCAAGCTTAGCTACTGGATTGGATGAGTTTGACGAAGTTGCGTTCTTAGCGGCGGCTGTAGCATTACCTGCTGCTGCTCCACCTGCTTTTGTCGCATTACCTGCTGCTGCTCCACCTGCTTTTGTCGCATTACCTGCGCTTGTAGCATTCCCTGCCGCGAGTACTGATCCTGCTGACGCAGCAGTTACTAACACCACACCGATTGCTATCGCCAAGGGCAAACTCAGGTCATATTTTGTTTTTTGCATTGAGGACCTAGCGTATGCCGTTCCTTTAATACTTTGAGGTGAAAATATTTCGAGGCTCGTTGTGAAACAAGAATAGCTTTAAAGAGGAGAGATTAGGGGTTGTCGGCTGTCCATTACGGCAATCTAAGGACGATGTGGAGCAAATAATAAGCACTTTTGGATAGGGAAGAGCTCAGAATTAAACGGATTGCCACGATAGGACTGCAATGGCATAATTACGATGTACTTGAACAAAATCTATATTTGTTGATTCGGGCAATATGGCTCAAATGTGGCTTGCGATGCTGATGGTCAATACATTACTTTCGATAATTATGCTGGCGATCTGTATGACTTGGATATACTTGATGTCATACTTGCAGAAATCCTATCGGCTCTCGCCCCGGCTGAAAGAGTTCAACAATGCGTTTACTTTGTCTTATCCCAAAGTCAGTGTAATCCTGCCTGCTAGAAACGAAGCGAGGTATATTTCCAAGTGCCTAGACTCGCTTTTAGCTCAAGACTACCAGAACTATGAGATAATAGCTGTTAACGATTCATCCACGGATGAGACCGGAGATATAATCTCGAAATACTCAAACGACCATCATAACGTGATCTATATCGACCTCGGGCCCCGACCTGAAGGGTGGGTAGGCAAAAATTGGGGGTGCTACCAAGGTTACAAGCAATCCACAGGAGATTTACTCCTTTTTACTGACGCAGACACACATCATTCACCTTCATTGATGTCAATTGCTGTCAAACATTTTTTATTCAATAACCTGGATGCGTTAACGGCTATGCCGAGGTTGGTCTGCATTGATAAGTGGACTAAGGCTACCCTTCCGATGCTCTCAACATTCCTTCACACTAGATTTTCTCCATTAAGGGTCAATAACCCAGATAAGAAAGTCGGTTACTTTTTTGGTAGTTTTTTTATTATCTCCAAAAATGTGTATGAGAAAGTGGGTACACATCAGGGAGTCAGGCAAGAGCTAGTGGAAGACGGGGCACTCGGAGGCAAGGTAAAGCAAGCAAAGTTCAAGCTGAAAATGGTCAGGGGGGAAGAAGAAATAACAGCAATTTGGGCTAGAGACTTGCATACTCTTTGGCAGAGCTTGAGACGGTTGATGATACCACTATATAGTCAACACAGGACCAAAGCTGGTCTCATGGTCATAGCGATCTTTTTCTTGATGTTAGAACCTTTCATTATCTTGCCATATTCTTATTGGATACTTCTCAAGTATGGGGATCCAATAAGTTACATCCTTTCCATCACCTCCACTCTAACTATAATTCTTATACTTGTGAGTAACGTTATGCATTCTAGATTCGCTCTGTGTCAGAGTCCAATCTATACTTTAGCTTCCCCTATTGCTGCCGGTATTATTTCATTTTCTTTTATATCTTCTATCATCGATGCAAATAAACCTGGAGCGGTCACATGGAGAAACAGACACTATACCGTTAGAGAACATCAGCATCCGCTAAGGTAGGCGATATAACTCAAATTCTTTATTAACAATGAATTAATTTAACAAGCAGAGACTTGCTTACCACTAAGCACGAGAGTTGCGAGCTCGAGTCCTTGGATAAGAGTGAAGAGGGTCGAGATTTATCGAAAAATGAGGCTTTGGAGCTTTTTCTATCCCAAAACCGTAAAGCGATCCTTTCCACTGCTAAACATATAAGGGATAAATCCAAACCTGGTCCAATTACCTATTCAAGGAAAATATTCTTCAATGTCATCAATTTATGTCGTGATTATTGTTCTTATTGCACCTACAAAAAAGGACCATCAGATAATTTAGTATCAATGATGACTCCATCTGATACACTTCAATTGGCCAGGACTGGTAAGAAATTTAGATGCACTGAAGCACTTCTTGTCACCGGGGAAAGGCCAGAGCAGAGGTATACGCAAGCTAGATCATGGCTGCGCTCTCTTGGACATTCAACAACTATAGAATACTTGAGTGAGATAAGTGAAATGATATTGCAAAAAACAGGCCTCCTTCCGCATACCAATGCCGGGAGTATGACAAAAAAGGAAATGTCACTATTGAAAAACACCAATGTCAGTTTAGGGATTATGCTCGAGTCTTCTAGTGAAAGATTAATGGGAAAGGGTATGCCCCATGAATTAGCGCCAAGCAAGAATCCAAAGGTGAGAGTTAAGACTTTAGTTGGTGCAGGAGAGTTGAATATACCGATCACAACAGGTCTTCTTGTTGGAATAGGAGAGGAACCCTCAGATATAATCGACTCTTTGTTCTTGATCAAAGAAATCAACAGAAAATTTGGGCATATTCAAGAGGTTATAATACAAAACTTTGCACCTAAACAAGGGACGCAGATGGCACAAATTCAACCTCCAACAATCGACTTTTTTCTAAAAACCGTAGGAATAGCCAGAATTATATTAAGAGAAATGAATATCCAGGTTCCACCTAATCTTAGTCCCGGTCAATACGGGAATTTTCTTGATGCTGGTATCAACGATTGGGGAGGCATATCGCCCGTTACGATTGACCATGTTAATCCTGAGTTTCCATGGCCTGCTATTTCGACAATCAATGAAATCACAACAAGGTCAGGATATTCACTACGAGCCAGACTTCCAATTTATCCTGAATTTATATCCAACAAATCATTTATTTCCCAAGATCTTATGAAGTTTATAGAGCCGATTAGTGATAAAAAGGGCCTCGTTCCGGAGGAGTACATTACATGACACTAGATTCAATTCTAAAACAGATTGACCCTCTGATCTCTGAGACGCTAGACATGGCTTTAAGTGGGAAAGAGATTTCTACTCAGAGAGGAGTTGAGCTTTTTGAATCAAAAGGACTAGAGACGAAGATGATATTGACGGTCGCTGATGAACTTAGAAGAAGGGCTGTCGGGGAAAGAGTTAGTTATGTTGTAAATAGGAACATTAACTTTACGAATGTTTGTGTCAAGCGGTGTGGGTTCTGCGCCTTCAGTAGAGATTTCAGGCAGGAAGAAGGATATTTCTTACCAATCCAAGAGATTTTGAAAAGGGCTAAGGAAGCATGGAAATTGGGTGCTACCGAAATCTGCATACAAGCAGGTTTGCCTCCAAAAATGGATGGATCATTATATATTGACATATGTGAATCTGTAAAGAAGGAAATCCCTGAAATACACATTCACGCTTTTTCCCCAGAGGAGGTTTTATACGGAGCAACTCGTTCTGAGATGTCTGTCAATGATTATTTGAAGTGGTTGAAAGAAGCTGGAGTTGGAAGTCTTCCAGGAACTGCGGCTGAGATTCTCGATCAAAAGTTGCGTAATTTAATTTCGCCCGGCAGGATCAGTGCCAGCGATTGGATTAAGGTTATCAAAGCCGCTCATTCCTTGAATATCCCTACTACATCTACAATAATGTATGGCCATGTAGAATCATCGCCTGACAAGGCAAAACATTTAGAAATATTGAAAGAAATCCAGAAAAGTACCCACGGTTTCACTGAGTTTGTGCCTCTTAGCTTTGTGCACAACGAGGCTCCTATGTATCGCACGTTAAAGAAAAATGGTGACAGCCAAAACGCAATACGTCCTATGCGAGCCGGTCCAAGCGGAGAGGAAGTTTTGAAGATGCATGCAGTTGCGAGAATCATGTTGAATGGCTTAATAAATAACATCCAAGTCTCGTGGGTAAAGGAGGGATCCAGAATGTCCCAATTGTTATTGGATTCAGGAGCTAATGACCTTGGCGGCACTCTTATGAATGAGAGCATTTCTACTGCTGCAGGGGCAAAGTACGGTCAACTAATGAAACCCCAATATTTGCATACGATAATTCGAGAATTAGGGAGGACTCCCGCCCAGCGGACCACGCTTTACAGACTTGTGAAAGTATTTGACCAAGAAGGAGAAGAAACAAGCTGTGCACTGGATGAAATTAATCCGACTGAATTTGGATCTTATCAGGAACTCATCAAGTTAGACCAATTTAGATATCAAACTCCAGGCTGATTTAATGTTATTATTATCTAAATTGAGTTAACTAGTCTCTTAAATTGCACGCCTTTTCTATAAAAATAGTATTTCAGTTTGGCATAAACCAAATATCGACTAATTCAACTACTGAGATTCGGAACTTTTCTACGGATTTGTTATACTTCTTTCAGGCTAGCATATTAGAATTAGTTCCGATAGGCATGCAGATTTAATATGACTACTCTTGAGCATGCGGAAAAGCACGCGGAATTTCACGCTTGGTCTTTTAAATCGGATTTCACGTGGGCAATGGGTAAGGTTTAAGAATAGTGATTTAGTCCTTTGTGTGTTAGATCCGATGGAATCGGCCGCTACCACTTCTACAGTTTTTAGCGGAAAATGGCGTACGCTACAACACAATGGCGTAGCATTTCCCCCGTCTTATCAGCCTAGAGGCTTAACCATTTCTATCGGCGGCAAAAAACTACATCTCAATCAAAGTCAGGAAGAGCTGATATATGCTTGGGCAAAGAAGAAGGATACTCACTATATCCATGATTCGGTTTTTCAAATAAATTTTTTGAGTGACCTCAGGAAATTACTTCCTGAAGATTTACAATTTGTAAATGATATAGCGGTGATTGATTTTTCAGAAGCTTTCAGCTTAGTGGAACACGAGAAGCAGATTCGAGAAGCAGAGCAACAAAGGGTCCGAAGTCTTCCAAGGGAAGAGAAGAGGAGTTTAATGATCGCAAAACGCCTAGAAAAAGAAAAAATCAAAGCAACTTATGCAAAGGCCATAGTGGATGGCGCTGAGGTGGACATAGCAAACTGGTTGGTGGAGCCCCCAGGGCTATTTATGGGTAGAGGTCAACATCCTTTACGGGGAAGATGGAAGCCACGTATAGAACCTGAAGATGTGATACTTAATCTGGGGGAGCAGGCTTCTGTTCCTCAAGGAAATTGGCAACGGGTTGTTCATGATCATTCTTCTACCTGGTTAGCGACCTGGACAGAAAAATTAACAGGAAAGCGCAAGTATGTTTGGCTACATGATTCAGCTACGTTAAAGCAGAATAATGAGAAAGAAAAATACGACAAGGCTAATAATTTAGGAAAGCACATCAGAAAGATACAGAGGGAAATTATGCATAGAATGCTTAAATCCTCTGATATAAATAAAAGGAAGATTGCCACAGTTGCTTATCTGATCTTTAAACTTTCAATGCGAGTTGGCGACGAAAAAGATCCGGAGGAGTCAGACACGGTAGGGGCATCAACGCTTAGAGTAGAACACATCAAGTTCCCGCAGGATCATGCAGAAAAATTCATAGAATTCAATTTTCTGGGCAAAGACAGTGTCCCTTGGCAAAAAACACTTAAGATCGATTCAGATGACACAAGAGGACTTTACGAGAATCTAATGATATTTATGAAAGACAAAGAACCAAGCTCTCAAATTTTCGATGGAATTACCTCGAGTAGTGTGAATGGTTTCCTTCGAAGCATTGATACAAAAAAGGTGCCTGGTTTAACTGCTAAAGTCTTTAGAACATTTACTACTACAAGAACCGTCAAAGAGGCTTTAGCTAAACCACCAATCAAAGTAACGGGGAGTTCGACCGAGGCAGAAAAGATATACGTAGCTAAAATGGCAAACTTGAAAGCAGCAGTGACCTGTAACCACAAGAAAGGGATCGATCCAAATAATCCTGCGAGTAAGAAAACATTGGAAAGGTACGAACAATCGTTGCTAAAAAAGCAAGAAACTATTGAACGGCTAAGACGGGACATTCAGGAGCATAAGTGGAAAACCGAGAGTCAAAAAAGTAGATTGGAGGCACGTCTTGAAAAGGTTCAAATGCAGCTGAAGCTTCAAAAGAAAACTCGCGATTACAATCTTGGTACGTCCTTGAGGAACTATATCGATCCTCGAGTGATGAGGGCATGGATGGTACATGTGGAGCTTGATTGGAAAAAAATATACACTTCGACACTTCAACGAAAGTTCAAGTGGGTGGAAGACTACAAACTTAGGGAATTAAAGGCCTTCTATCCGACAATAGAAAAGATTGAAGATGCAGCCATTGAAGTTGTCCAAGAGGAGAGTTAAAAAGCCTTTTCTTTCGAGCGCTCCAGACTAAATCTAAGGGTATGCTGCATTCAATAGAGATAATAAATCTTCGTTCGGTTGATGTTGGAATAGTTGTTAATGACGAATTTTTCTCAGAGCATGAAATAGAATTGGTTATCAGAGGATTTCGGGTAGCGTTTTCAATCTAACTCATTTTTGGGCAATATCATTGGGCAATATGCTATACTTGGCATTGAAGCCAATGCTTATTTAGTCCCATTGGCATATTCTGAACCACACCTGAGATGCCTACAGCTTATGTTTTAATTAATTGTGATTCGAGTCGAAAGGAGGTTGTAATGAATGACCTACATCAGTTGCCTGGTTTGTTAGAGGTTGAGGAGATTCACGGAGCATATGACGTATTAGTAAAGCTCAAACGGAATAGTGTTGAGGAGCTTAAGGAGACTATTAAGTGGCATCTGAAGAAGATTCCTGACATTAAGTCAACCGTTACGTTAATAGCGATAGAACAAGCGAGTGGAAAATCATCCTAGCTTTGAACGATTGCGAATTGTAAATAGGCTTTAGATGAATCCGTACGCCTTCCACTTCTCGTCAACGATTGTCTTTGTTCTGTCATCAACGATCGCGAGTTCTTGAATTTCTCTAGTATAGCCTTCCTCAAGCCATTTAGTTGTGGCATCGATTCCTAATTTTGAGCCCAGGTTTACGATGGGCGATGCTGGATCCAGTGTATCAGTTGGAGCGCTATCGATAATGATGGTATCTCTCTTGGGGTCTGCTCTTGTGGTCACAGCCCAAATTACATCATTCATATTGTGGACATTTATATCATGATCGACTACTACGAATATTTTAGTGAGTGAAAGCTGACCCATCCCCCATAATCCCATCATCACCTTCTTTGCTTGGCCTGGGTACCGTTTCTTGATGGAGAAAATTGCTAGGCCTTGAAACCACCCCGCTGCTGGCATCGTGAAATCAACTATCTCCGGTTGAAGGATTTGTATTAGAGGCAAGAATGATCGTTCAACAACCTTACCAATATATGCATCCTCTAATACTGGTTTTCCTACAACGGTAGTGAGATAAGTGGGTCTTCTTCTTTTCATTAATCCAGTGAGCGTGAAGGTCGGAAATGGTTCAGGGGGAGTATAATATCCAGTATGGTCGCCAAAGGGGCCTTCCATGCGCAGATCATTTGGATCGACAAACCCTTCTAAAACGATCTCACAGTTAGCAGGTACCTCTAAGTCAACTGTACCACATTTGACTAGCTTGACTCCCTTCTTTCTCATTATACCCGAAAAGAAGAATTTGTCCATTCCTTCTGGAACTGGCGACACGGCAGCAAGAACGGTTGCCGGGTCTGCCCCAATGATAACAGCCACTTCGATCGGACTTCCATGGTCCTTTTTAATTTCATAATGCTGAGCGCCCCGTTTGTGTATTTGCCAGTGCATAAGCGCATGTTTGGTATCAATAATCTGAATTCTATAAACACCTAGATTGGTGACCCCTGTGTCTGGATGTCGTGTGACAGTCACACCAAATGTGATAAATTTCCCAGCGTCATTGGGAAAGGATTTAAGGTTGGGAAGGCTTTCAAGATCAGCCTGCTGCGTCTCGATTACTTCTTTCACAGGCCCGGAGTCAACATGCTTTGGAGCATAATCGGAGATCCCTGATAATTTTGGTAACATCTTCAGCTTATTAATCATGCCTGAGGGAACAGTTAGTCTTGTCAGATCGACTATGCGATCCCCTATCTCAGAGAAATCCTCTACTGTGAGCGCTATTTGCAGCCGCTTACTGGTTCCGAAAGCATTTCCCAGTACAGGAATATCAAAACCCTCAACTCTCTCGAATAAAATTGCAGGTTGATCTTTAGCATACATTAATCTGCGCATTATTTCTGCGATCTCTAGATGTGGATTTACCTGGGTATTGACACGCTTTAATTCACCAGCTTCCTCTAGGGCTTCAATATACTCGCCCAAGCTCTCAAATGGCATGAGGATCCTCTAAATGCTACGTTAGATAAGCATTCTCAAACGATGTACTAGTGAACCGCGCGTAATTATGACATCTCGTCATTTCCTTAATTTAACTATCTAGTCTTTACAAATCTTGACCAACCCCCCTATTCCATCCTCAAGCCTTTTGAGCCTAGGTTGATATCCAAGTTCAGCAACGGCTTGCGAAATATCCGCTTTAGTTCGATAGACATAATTCTTAATTGGATTATCAACGTAGACGGGACTTATTTCCGTTCCAAGGATTTGATTAATGATATCCACTACCTTTGAAAACGATGTTTCAATTCCCGTACCTACATTGTAGATCCTAAAGCTCTGCTTTTCAGCCTTAGCGGCTAGGATATTTGCCTGCACAACGTCATCTACAGATGTAAAATCTCTAGTTTGAGTTCCGTCTCCGTAAATAGTTGGGGCCTGTCCCTTTTTCATCTCCCACAAAAATTGAGAAATGTTATTTGCATACATTCCCTTGTGTCGCTCGTTAAGTCCATATACACTAAAGTACCTTAGGCCGACTGAATTCAGCCCAAATTCCAAATGATATGTCCTTGCCAAAACTTCTCTGCAATAAAATGATGCTTCATAAAAGGTCTTTGGCGAAATGACTTGAGATTCTTTGAACGGGATCGGTTGACCGTTGTATACCGAGCTTGAGGATGCAAATATGACCTTTTTTATATTATTTCTTCTCGCAGATTCCATCACGTTCATAAAACCAATTGTGTTTACTTCGACTCCTTCCCTGGGATCGTCTTTGAACATTGGGGAAGAGCTTAGGGCGGCAGAGTGAAAAATATAATCGCACCCTTTGGTAATATCCAGGATAGTATCAAAATCCATCACCGAGCCCCTCACAAAAGTGACAGCGTGACTCAAATTAGATGGAGTCCCTAGCGACAAATTGTCAAAAGCGACCACCTTGGTACCCCCGTCCAAAGATATTGTGTTAGCAATGTGGGAACCAATGAAACCGGCCCCACCTGTTACAACTACTTTTATTTCTCCCAATCCGGACTAGACGTGTTTACTGTACAATCCTTCTATATAGTTAATCTACGACTGCCGGTCAGACCCTAATACAATTAGGCCTGCTTATTTCGGCACGGTTTTACTTTCTACGGTTTATACTTTAATTCTATCATAGATAGATATTGGGCATTGTCCGAGTATACCTATATCACACTTTCATAGCAATTATCTGGGTGCATCAACCGAATCGCAATAATCTTAGCGCATTCTTAATCGAGACAAAGACATTCCATCATTTCAAATAGGTATGGATTATTGGCCCACACTAACCAAACTGGGTTTCTAAAGATCAACGGCGAGAGGTCCAATCCTTCCATATACCCAAATTATACGTCTCAATAACGTTTAAATAAAAATAGCATCGATTTTTAATTAATTGTGAAATTTGATTATAGGCATTTCAATCCTTATTATATTACAAGCCTTTTGTTCTTGCTGTTATTTTATCCTAGCTCAGCGATTTCTGCTCAAACTCCTAAGATTGGAGACGCGTTGGTCACTGATTTGGGATCCTATGTGGACAAGGCTGGGAATACAAATGTGGTTGGGACAGTGGAAAACAAGAATGATATCCCCATACACGTCCTCGTAGGGTTGAACACAACGACGAGTAGCGGAAAAAGATTGTCTTTAACTGAACCATATGGTAAGATAATTTATCCATACAGAGAAGCCCCATTTAAGTTCAATATTCCGTATCGCTCTGATGCGAAGTTAACGGGCAAACCATATGTTTATCAACTAAACACGACGAGGGTACCATTCTATGATGTTGTAAGGCTAAACTATAGTAATATACCATTCCTAAATGGTACTTTGACAGGAACTGTGAAGAATATTGCTTCTTTTGATATTTATGACTTGTCGATTTATGCATCGGCACACAACAAGACCGGTGCACAAATAGATTCTGTTACCAGCGGGTTGATACCTGTATTGAAATCAGGTGCAAGAGCCTTCTTCTCTGTTAACCCAAATCCCATTCTTGTTTCCAAAGTTGCATTCTACAGTTGCTTCGGAGTAGATTTTAGAACCATGAACATGAGGATAAATATTGGTGAGAATAGATATATCCTATCGAATATGACTGGTCTTGCAACTATTGATAATATTAAGGCTGATCCCTCAACCGGAAGTATCAAAATTTATATGAATAACCAATATCCCGTCCCTGGACCATTAATCTTAAGAATCCCACAGGTGATAGGAGGTTCTACAATTTTTGTCACAATGGACGGAACATTGTATAAACACGCTGTTACAACTTCAAATGGATTTACGTTAGTTGACCTGAATGTTCCAGGGGGAAAGCACGAGATAAATGTTAATGGCATAAGATAGTTCCCTATTTTAGGGATCTTTTTACCGTTACACTTATCTAATACTAACGAACTGCTAATTTAATGAAAAAATCGTCTGACGTACGCGTTACAACCGCTGTATCAGCGTTTATCCTACTAGCAGGATTAATGTTGTTACCAGCTGCAAGCAAGGGCCTAGCGATGTCAATGACTACAACGACCACACCACAAATCACACCTCTTATGAACCCTTCACCCGCGCAAGGCATGCAGGGGGGAATGAGGTTGGTTATGGACTCCGCAGGATTCACTCCAATCACCATGGCAGCAGCTGCTAGTATGGTAAAGAATGGGGATACCATTCATAAAGTCCTACTAGTAGCGAATGAAACAACTCTCAAATTACCTCAAGGGAATGTAATTCATGCACTGACTTTCAACGGAACTGTTCCGGCTCCAACAATAAGAGTCACACAGGGTGACCTCATAAACGTAACATTGGCAAATCCGCCTACAAATAAGCTCCCACACAGTCTAGACAACCATGCATCAATAATAAGTGCAGTACCAAACTTTGGACCTGTGAGCCCAGGACAAATGAGATCATATGCCTTTATCGCTACACAACCGGGATTCTTCAAATATCATTGTGAAGGTGTTGCAGTTCTTACCATGGACCAGCATGTATTTTCTGGAATGGTTGGAGGTGTTATTGTAGATCCGGTTAACGGATATACAGGCTACAAATATCCAACATATGCTGCAAATGGTAGTAAAATAGTAGAGAACGTAAGTCCAAATGCAAAGGAAGTAGTGTTAGAATTTTCAGAATGGTATCTAACTAAGGACGGAAACTACAATCAGACTGCAATGTTCAACCACGACCCAACATATACTTGGATTAATGGCATCCCATTTGGATACGATCCAGTAGTCACCAAGACTCCAGGTGCCATGCCTTTACATTTCAAGCAAGGGGATCATGTTAGATTCTTTTTGCTCAATCACGGTGATGTAATGGTGAACTTCCACATTGTAGGAGAACAATTAGATAGAGTAATATCTGGTCAAGTAGTCCAAGGATGGGGCAAACAAACATACTTACTCGGTGGTTCAAATGACGCGATAATAGACGTAGTGTTCAACACGCCAGGTGCATTTGCGCCGGTCAATCATGACTATGCTTCACTATTCAAAGGACAAGCAATGATAATTGTAGTAGATGGTCCTAACGGTCAACCAGGCAAGACATTAGGCCTTAAAAACTATCTCAACCCTTCAAACGCGATACCACCAATGGGAAAGAACAGCATACCAGTAGCGACAACACCATACCAATTAGGTACACCACTAAAGTTAACAAAGTTACCAGCCCTGAAACCTTGTGCTGGTGAAGTCTGTCCATAAAAAGTGGAGCCAAATAAACAACTAACTAACCTACGAGCCGACTGAACAACCACGAAAACAAAGGTGAAGTTGCTGAAGATACAAAACTTCAGCAACTTCATCTCCATGATCCTTTTTTTTGGCTGGCTAATGCTGGTCCTGTAATCTAAAATCAGCTAACAAAAGAACGCATTCGTCTTTATTACTTCCATTTATGATTTCGCAATTAGGATAAAATCATGATGGTGTAAATTCGAATTAAGAAATCTTATTAGTTCGCTTTTTACACCACTGCCATGGACTACAAAAAAATCTATGACAGTATTATGGAGAGCCAGCCGGGTATAAGATTGGTTACCATCTGCGATCTGGATGGAAATATCTTGCATTCTGGACATCGTCAGGGAGTGGCTAATTTGCTAACTCCAGATGAGAGTAGAAAGTCACTCGAACTAGCGGTTAATTCATGGAAAAAGCGAGTTGATTTGGCACCAAAAATCGGAAGGGGAAGATACGTTCTGGCCGAGTACGAAAAGATTAAACGAATCACGATGCCACTGGGGGATAAACATCTGCTGTATGTTACTACTGAGACAAGTACTGATCACTCTGCTTTGATAGATCGGATCTCCAAACTAAGTCTAAAATAATAACGGGTTGTTTGGTGTTTCATATGGACTTCATATCGGAATTCTAATCAGGTCGTTCGCCAAATTCCCCAATCTTAATCAGAACCATTTCTAGGAGCTTAGTCTAAAGCTACATATCTTGATGCGACTCCTCTCCACCTTCTAATTGGTTGCACTCGTTACTACGTGATGATCCCATAATGATATCAAACGTCGCGTTGGCCCTTTATCAATCCAGCAAAGGTTTTTCCGTTAGAAGGACCTAATGACGTCCTGAACTACTGTTCGGGATTCAAGGATACGTCACGGTCAGCTTTGTTCGCAGACCGCTCCCATCCGCATGACTTCATCGGGTCGCCATCGCATCCAGATGATCCTTTACTGAACAGGGAGGGCCTGGTCCCGAAATCGTTTTCTTCTTCTGGCCACCACAATCATTAATAGAATGTAAGGGGGCGCCTTCTTTTTTATAACACTTCTACCAAATTATTTTCAGAACAATGTCTAAATGGTCAATAGGCCCAGACGGTGTCGCTGAAATTTATCCTACGGCACCAGGCGAGACAGAATTTTATTTAAACATGGATAATCCATATCGAGGCGGCACATATACTTCACGTCCAACAGGACAATTTAACATTTCTTATGGCAGGGGATCACAGCTACCATTTACAGCGGAGACTGACCCAAATGGCCTAAGGTATTTCAACACAACAGGTAATCCTATTAATCATGCCTCCGGCGCAAAACCAGGAAGAAGTGTAAGGCTCGATGTTTATCCTGATGGGGGTAAATGGGCTAACAAGACGTCTCATTCTTGGCAGAATAATCCTGGACATTTGTATACTGATAAAGGAATTGGCTCAGGCGAATTTACCGTTTTCGTCCGTGTTCATGGTGAGTTAGGCTCGCATCAGGCATATGCCTGTAAAATAGGAGGCCGTGATGAGGATAGTATTCGTTCGCTGATAGAAATGGTTTATCCTACGGCAACTCATTCAAATATCCAAGTAAATTACGATTACGCCTCTGACATGGAAATGTCATAAAGACGTACGTAGGGTTGACGGATTTGCTAATGTTGATTTTACTTTGATTTCTGATAGAGAAGTATTACTTGGCGCGCCTGAACCAAGACAAACACCAGCTCAAGTGCCCAAATCAGAACAACAAGAACACGATGTTTTAAAAGAAACGATATCGAAGGCTAAGAATGCATTCAAGAAAGTGATTGGACAGTAGACAAACAACACATTGAGGCCGAAGCAAGAAACATAAACATGAAGACTCAACATCGCGGCTGACCTTCTATTGTTATTTACTTTGGAATTTTTTCATAATCTTTCTCCCAGTCTAAAGCGATAAAGATATTGTAAAAATATTCCTGATCGCGAATAATATTTTTTGTCATTTTGGGGTTGTTTAGTGGGGGATGACTTTTCTTACAGACTCTTTCGTTTTTGACATCTCCTCTATTATTGTTTGATTTCCCCGCCATTTCTTATTTCTTAAATGATACACAAGCCTCTCTCTTTCCTTAGCATCCATTACGTAGACTGCAAATTGGGCGCGCTCCAGCAGTATTTTTGTTGAGCGAATCATGAACATAAGGGAATGAACAAGTGAGTAAGAACGGCCTCCCCCAGTCTTTGCATTATGAGGGATTTCTCCCTCGTACTTTAATCCTGATATTTCGTATCATTAGACTCGTTATTTCGTGATTCCTAGTGTATAAGTTCCATAAGGCGAGAATTGACTTGTTCCTAAATTGCGGCCATAATTCTGATCCGCCATCTGATATCAAATGTTCGTGGAATTGCTTTATCAGGTTAGCATTAATATCGTTAGTAACCGACTGAATCCTGCAATGTAGTCAAAAGTGTTGTTGGCATGTCTAATTCGAGCCTCCTTGCATTTTCTGTTTCTGTGTATGAACCCATACAAACAATGGGCCGAAAGGGAGTTGAACCCTCGACCTTTCGATTATCAGTCGAACGCTCCACCAAGCTGAGCTATCGGCCCAATCATCTTCTAAAATCTGTCAAAATTAGTGCTATTTAATCGTGTGGCTTTATCGTGATATTCACGAAATGCATTTAAGGACTGCATCCTACCTACTATTACACGATAAATGGCTGATGCAATTAGCAATATAGCCATAATGACCAAGGCAGGCAGTCTGGAGGCACAAAATGCAGCTAAAAGGATTATAAATCTTTTTGGGCCACAGAAGCTAACTGTTTATGCCATTAGGCCTTTAACAATTAATGGAACTAAGTCAATTGAAACTGAAGAGCTAAAAAATCTCAAGCTTGATATGGTCATTGCAATTGGGGGAGATGGTACAACCCTTAGAGCATTCAGGTACATCCCCCAAGATTCTCCATTATTAAGCATCAATGTGGGTGGAAACCGCGGTGTCCTCTCAGAAACAGGAATTGAATTGATGGATGACTCGATTCATGCCATCCTCAAGGGCGAGTTTTTCTATGAACGTCGTATTCGACTCTGCAGCTCTACGCTACATACAAACTTTCCTCCAGTCCTTAATGATATAGTTTTGGTGAGAGAAAATCCCATTAAAACTCCGATTGTTTCTATAAAGATTATGAACGACCTATTGAAGCAAAAGATGGACGGAATCATTGTCTCGACTCCTACCGGTTCGACTGGACATTCGTACTCAATCGGAGGTCCAGTAGTTTATGAAAAGCTGGACTCGTTGCTCCTTTCTCCAATAGCACCCATGAATAGAATGCCTCAAATTGTGCTTCCGCCAGTCGAGATTGAAGTCAGTATCAACCATGAAAGCTGCTTGATCGCAGATGGCCAAGAGCTATTTCATATCTCGTCGGGCGAATCTGTAAAGATCTTTAGGTACCCATACGACGCACAATTTATACGTATCCGGCCTAGGGGTATGAGACAAATTGTCAAGCTTGGCTTCTGAAGAATTCGTCGTAGACTCGAGTGGGTTTTACATGGGATTTCCTTTTCAGTCTTCGTTGAAATGTTATACAACAACGGCAGTATATGCTGAGGTGGAACACATCAAAAGGAGCTATAATGGCTTGCAAGCGCTTATTGACGCAGGCAAATTAAGAATCCTCGAACCTGAGAAGGCATTCACTGACAAGGTGATTAATTGTGCTAATGAAACGGGAGACAAGCCCAGACTTACATTAGCTGACATTTCGGTTATAGCTCTTGCGCTCCAGCTGAATAGGATCTTAATCTCTGATGATTATGCTGTAGGGAACGTAGCCAGTCAGCTGCAGGTCGCGGTAAAGCCAATCGCATTCAATGGTATAAAGGAATTGAGAAAGTGGATATCGTATTGTCCCGCTTGTCGTAGTACTTATCGACCGAACATCAGCATTTGCAGAATATGTGGTGGTATGGTTAGGAGACGCTACGTGGTTCGTAAACCTTGAGTTTTCAATTGTTTTTGAACATCAGAATACAAATTGCGCTTATAGTGAGCTCACAAGCGATCAAGCTATTGATTTGGAGAGCTTAAAATGGATAATATTTTCTCCTGTGTCATTTTCGTCACGAATAATCTTAGGGATGATCCCATTCTGTTTGAGGCAGAATTCCAGAAGACTGATCCAACGTGAGATGATATCTCCCGGAGCTTTCGATCTGAGACTCACTATGTTGTTCAATTTGTCATGAAGCAAGGACCCAGAAGAGCTAATTTGTAACGCATAATCAACTATATCCAGGGTTTCATTAAGGCGCAAATTTAACATTTCTATACCAGATTCCTGAACTGATTCAAGTATAGAAGACGGAGAAACGTACCTATCCTTGGATATATGTTCGTAGACTCTTGCATTTTCGATGATCTGTATTAGTTTTTTTGCCTTTAATAGAATTTGAGAGTTCATATTGGCTATTTGTCTTACCTCCAAAGCCGTAGCCCATTCGGCTTCAAAATTTCTCAATTGCGATATACCAAATATTTCAATCGTTGAAAAAAGCGCTCCCTTTCCATTACTACTGTCTATCGCAACCATCCTATTCGAGTCAATAATTATCATGTTTGAATTCACGTTTCCAAATTTTAAGTCAATATCTTCGGGAATTGAACGAAGATGCTCGCTTTCGATGCATTGGGTTGCTACCAACAATCTGATATTGACCCCTTTGGTAACAGCCTTAATGATTGATAATCTGCATTGCATGAAAAGTTGTATTCCCCAACAGTCCAAAATAGCCCAAACTGAAAATCTTGAATTAGTGATAAGATTCTTTAACTTGTCTACTGTCGAGCTAGGATCGAGAATATAATACCTTCGTTCTTCGGAAGTCTTCGGCCTCTGTTCTTCTGTGATCCTTTGCAGTTTATCAACTAGTCTTTTCGTATTTTTCGATCTGCTCTCGTGTAACTTTACAATATCTCCGAACGCTTCCGCAGGTGGAATCGCGCTACACACTAAAGGTTTTGATTGGGAGACAAAAGAGAGCTTTTTCTTTTCCAATTTCTTTAGCGTGGAATATACTTTTGTTCTAGGCAAGTTCGCATAGTAGGAAATTTCGCTGGCCCCAAGCGATCCTTTGCGAATCATAGTGAGATACGCCCCCGCTTCATATTTTGAGAGGCCTAACTCTTCTAGGCTCGTAACGAGCTCTTCTAATCCCAGCCCTCTTCGTGTGCTTATGGATTCCATTCGCAAAATGGTGTCTTAAACTAAAAGTAAAGACAGTAGTTAAATTCATTGCATCAAAGCTAAAAAAAATACTGAGCTGTTACCTTGTTTGGTAGTAACCATAGTTACCTGATTACTAATCACATGGCCGATATTAAACATGTTCGTCAAAAGATAGATAGAATAGACCAATGAAATCCAGATGGATAACGTCAGAGTCTGAACCAAAAAAATATCATAAAGATATATCTAAGAAAAATGTAGTATCACTACAGCCAAGAATAGATGCAATTAGAAGCCACATGTCAGAGCAAATTGCAGATCTAGAAGGTTACGCCTGTGAATCAATGCCAATAAGTCACCACAACTTGCATAATGTAGATTGTGTTCTATTTGCAGGATGCCCTTCCTATACTTATATCCAGGATCAGTCGCAATCTTTGGATCGAAAATCCGATCAAGTCACGAGAGTTTCGAAGATATTATTAGAAAGATTGTCAAATCAGCTTAAGACAGTATCAGACTTGGGAGATATAGTAGTCATACTAAGCCCTGCTGTGCCTGTTCTCAAAAATATTCGATCGTTATTGATTCAATTTATGCCTGAGTGCTATCAAGAGCTTTGTTACATATGTGAGCTTATAGAAGTTGTTCTCGTCGATGCTGCGCAATTAGGCGGGTACACAATCAACTTTCAAACGGCAAATGAGAGCGCCAGACAGTGGATATCTGAAGTAGTATCAAAAGATTATGAAACCAACGAAAGCGCTCAATGAAAATAGTAGGTAATATTGCCTAGTTAATATTGCTACATATTAAAGAACTAGTCTGTTATTATTCATCCGAACGGATTGCTAGTTTCCTCATCGCAATGAACCCCGAGGAGGACGCCGTTCTAAACTTACCGCCTCTTCAAGATTGTTCAAATTATTTTGTTGTTTACGCAACATACATTTACATCATAGTAATTCAGACGATACTAGAATCTATCTTGCGGTAATAATCAGTATGAGTTTGGCCCCCCAGGAGTTGGAGAATACCGCCAGCAAATACGCTGCTGAGGCAATAAAGTTGGATTCTCAAGGTTCAAGGGGGATGGCTATACAGTCATACCAGCGGGCAATAGAATCGCTGGTCAAGCTTGTACAAGTTTATCCAGACTATAAACTGAATAAAATTTACATAGAAAGAGCAAGCGCGTATCAAAGCAGAATCGAAGCATTGCGATTGACCCCCAATTTAGACAACTCTATACATGAAAGCATCAAGGGGCCAGCTAGAACCAATAACTTTAGCAAGATCACTAAAGAGACAAAGGCTGGCAATAGAGATCCCCAATCTCCTGAAAAGGGGGACGAAGCCCTCGACGATTTGGTTTTAAAGGAGAAGCCGACGGTACGATGGGTCGAGGTTGTTGGACAGGAAGATGCAAAACGTGCAATAAGAGAATCAATCGTATATCCTACGAAAAGAGCTGATCTATTTCCTCTGGGGTGGCCCCGAGGAATATTGCTTTATGGCCCTCCAGGATGCGGAAAGACTTTGATAGCGGCTGCTGCAGCAGCTGAAATCGAAGGTTATTTTATCAATGTTGACGCAGCTTCTATGATGAGTAAATGGTTGGGGGAAGCAGAAAAAAATGTCTCCAAACTATTCGCAATGGCTCGCAAACTCAATGAACATGAAAATACTCCCGTACTTCTCTTCATAGACGAAATAGACTCTCTGCTTGGCACAAGGAATGGTGAAGTAGGAGGTGAAGTTAGATTAAAGAATCAATTTCTTACTGAAATGGACGGCATAAATAACAAATCAAAAGGGATACTTTTTTACGTAATTGGCGCGACTAATAAGCCGTGGAGCTTAGAATCAGGTTTTTTAAGGCGTTTTCAAAAGAGGATCTATGTGACTTTGCCCGACCATAGCTCAAGGACTAATCTGTTTGCCCAATACACATCAGCTTTAAAAAAAGAGTCCTCACTGAAATCTGAAGATCTTGCAAAGTCATGTGATGGATATAGTGCTAGTGATATAAAGGATATATGCCAGTCGGCCCAGTTGCGGGTTGTCAATGAGTTGTTTGAAAGCGGGAATGCATTGGATGAAAGATCCAATCCAAGAACTCTACATATAACAGACTTTAAAGAGATTATTAAAATAAGGAAACCCAGCGTTAGTGTTGACATGATTAAAGCATACATGAAATGGAGCGATCAGTTTAAGGCTTTATAGGTGTGAGCGGCTAAAATCAGTTAGAAGGCTATGGGATCTCCTTGCTCTTGAACCTTCTCGTAGATTCAGAAATTTTGATTTTTGCCACTTCTTTGTGCTTCCATCCTAAAACCTTGACATACTTCCCCTTCTCTAACTCTTTATAGTGTTCAAAAAAATGCACGATTTTATCGCGAAGGTATCGTGGAATGTCGTCTACGTCACCAATTGCGGAAAAGGTTGGGTCAACTTTGTCAAGTGGGGCAGCAACGATTTTCGAGTCTTGACCTTTCTCGTCTTCGGTAAGTAGGACGCCTATCGGTCTGGACCTCATTACGACCATGGGAGTTAGCGAATCGTTACCGAGCACGAGAACATCGACGGGATCACCGTCTTCCTCCATTGTCTGGGGTATGAAGCCATAGTTGCATGGATAATGCATTGCACTTAGAAGTATCCGGTCAACGAATACAAATCCACTCTTCGAATCCAATTCGTACTTCGTGTGGCTACCTTTGGGAATTTCTATTATGACGTTTATCTCTTCAGGTGACGACTCACCAGGACCCAGACGATTAGGATGTACCAAGTTAAGCAGTTTGGTTCAAATTGAATATATTCTTAATGCTTGTCCAAACAAAAAACATAAACACGAGGCAAGCTGAAAATTTCAGTCTTGGATATTAAACTAACTGGCAAGTTCGATGCAAAGGCTATCGAAACTGAGGTTCGATATTATTTAAGTAGTATCGACCTCGGATCTCTTTTGGAAGCAGATCTACCAGAAAATAAAAAACCGGTAGCATTTGTTGAAGGACCTCCCACAATGAATGGCGAGCCCCATGCTGGACATCTAAGGGGACGAGTGATTAAGGACCTGTGGTTCAGGTTTAGATCTTTAAAAAAATCGAAAGTCATTTTCAGAGCCGGCTGGGATACCCAAGGTCTACCCATTGAACTTCAAGCAGAGAAGGAATTGGGCTTAACCGGCAATAAGACTGAAAATATTAACAAGGTAGGTCTAGATAAGATCGTAGAGGCCTGCAAGAAAGTTATACTGAGGTATAACGAAAGTTGGATTACAGCTGATAGATTGTTAGGTATGTCCTTTAATTACGAAAAAGCATACTGGACATTTCGGGATGAGTATATTGAAAGAGAGTGGGCTCTAGTAAAAAAGGCTTGGGAGACTGGTGTACTAAGGGAATGGTTCAGAGTCGTGGCTTACTGTCCTGGGTGTCAGACCTCACTTAGCAATGCCGAGGTAAATCAGGGTTATGAGACAGTTGAGGATCCTTCTTTATATTATAAGGTGAAATTATACGACGAGGAAGCATATCTTATCGTATGGACCACCATGCCTTTCACTCTGGTGACTGATGAATTGGTTGGTGTCAATCCGAATGCGACCTACGTTTACTTGTCAGCAAATAATGAAACTTGGATTGTCTCTGAAAATAGGCTGAATGAATTGATGGCCGAACTGCGGGTAACAGATTATCAAGTCATGAAAACGATTTTGGGAAGCCAACTCAAAGACAAACGTTATATTCACCCGCTTCTAGGGCTAATCCCTAAATTGAAGGAATTAGCGACGTCAGGTGTTGTGCACTTTGTAATTTCGGAAGAATTTGTAGATATCAGCTCAGGAAGTGGAATAGTGCATCTTTCACCCGCAAATGGAGAAAAGGATTTTGAAGTTGCTGCGAAAATGAATCTACCTATTTTTGTGCCCATTGATGACAAGGTATATTTTACCCCCGATGCAGGTCACTTTGCCAATTTATTTGTGCGAGATGCAGACCCAAAAATAATTGAAGCATTAAAGGCGTCAAAGTCTCTCATTAAGGTAGGACATATAAAGCATCAGTATCCCAGATGTTGGCGTTCTAAACATAATTTGGTCTGGCTCGCGAGGAGAGAGTACTTTTATATGATTGATAGACTCGGAGAGTTGCCTGCTAGGGCTGCTGATGAAGCCGACTATTTCTTTGAAAGCCCAAAAAATAGATTTCTTGAGATCATCAAAGAAAGGGTACCGTGGTGCATTACTAGGGAGCGAGTTTGGGGAACGCCTCTACCAATTTGGGTATGCGTTAATTGCCACGAAAAAGAAGGCCTCTTTTCCAGAGAAGAGATCTTACGAAGGGCAATTTCTCTGCCAGACGGCCCCAAATTTGATTTGCATCGCCCACAAATAGACCGGATTGAAATCAAGTGTAAAAAATGTAGAGCGCCAATGAGAAGGGAGTTATTTGTTTTAGATACTTGGCACAATAGTGGAGCAGCTCCGTTTGCCTCATTTAGCGACTATGAATACAAGAACTTCATTCCTGCTGCGTTTATGACTGAAGGGATAGATCAGACCAGAGGATGGGCGTATACTCTTCTCATGGAGAACATTATTCTAAACGAACAGCCAATAGCGCCATTTCGTGCATTTCTTTTTCAGGGGCATATCCTTGATGACAAAGGTAACAAAATGAGCAAAAGCCTAGGTAACATTCTAGAAGCACATTTTCTTCTAAATGAGTATCCCGTCGATCTAATTAGATTTTATTTAATGTGGAAGTCATCTCCAATAGATTCTCTGAAATTTAGCCCTCGGGAGATGCTCTCAAGGCCCTACCAAATCCTGAGCACGTTATACAATTTGCACGTATATCTTAGGCAAAATAGCTTATTCGATGGTTATAATCCAGACGTGCATACCTTGAGTTGGGCTTTCGATAATAATCTGTTATCCACCTCAGAGGTTTGGATTTTATCAAAGCTCGAAGGGCTTATCGGAGACGTTTCGACTGCTTTCGAGAGTTGTCGGAATAATGAGGGCGCCAAAGCAATTGAAGAATTTATCATTGATGGTTTGAGCCAAATGTACATCCCGATTACTCGAAATGATATATGGGATGACTATTCTGAAGGCCTGGATCGAAGGCTTGCTATATATACCATTTTGGCACATTGTCTCAAACAAATTGACATCATGTTGCATCCAATATCTCCTTTCCTCACAGAGTACCTCTACTTAACGTGCTTTTCAAATAAGAAGAGTATATTGTTAGAGGTGTGGCCAGAGTATCACGAAAATTTCGTGAACAAAGGAGTTGAACAAGTCGTAGAGAGATGCAAGGAGGTCATTTCTCTTTCCTACGCAGCCAGGATGAAAGCAGCGTTGAAGAGACGTTGGCCGATAAAGCAGGCCATTATCTGTGCGCCAAACATTGACACTTTAAAGACAACAGGATTAGACGAATTGTTGAAGAACCAGTTGAATGTCGAGCGATATACTCTTGTTGAGATTAAAGATGGAATTGCTTTGCAAAAAATTCAAAATTTGATCGAGAATCAAGTTCCCATCATTCCAACTGTAACTTTGGTAAAAAAAAATGTGGCCAGGAGATTGAGGTCCAGCCTCTCTACTGTAATTAAGGCGATTGAAAGAGTAGAATTGTCAGAATTGATAAAGACCCTTCAACTTATCGGCAAGTATACCATATTATTTGAAGACAATCAACGGGTGGACCTGTTTCCGACTGACCTGGAATTCTCATACGTTGCAAAAGAGGGTTTCGTCATGTCTGAGCGAGACGACTTAATGGTCTTACTTGATACAACAAGGGACAAGCAGTTGATTATGAAGGGAATGCTACGAGATCTTTCTAGAAATCTTCAGCAGCTTAGGAAAGAACGGGGTTACAGTCCCACGGATATAGCCCCCACTGCCTACGTAGCGAGATTGCATGACGAGGAAATACATTCTTTAGGTGCAATGAAAGAGGAGTTTGCGCACCTGGTTCGGGTTAATCGGATATTTCTATCTAAAGATGCTATTAAGAACGTTGAATACAAAGTGATAAAATTGGATGAACGGGAAATTGAAATCTCTGTTGAATAGTCTAACCTTTGCCAAAAGGTGAGCAATAGAAGAAAGTTTACCAAAAGGTGAGCAATTTTATTGCTATAAGGTAATATAATCCCGCCTTAAAAATAATAGCTAAAGATAGGAAGGAAATACTTCCATTTAATGGAAAGTGTAGCAGTTGGTCAACTAGTGTTCTCATTTGATTATAAATAAAATTAAGGAATGTAGTTATCAGGTTGACTAACAAACAGTTAGCTGTCGATGAAAAGCAAGTAACCCTCGATGATTGGGTCCTTGAGATATTCGTAGACAAGCTGAAGAAGGCCTCAATCCTGACAAATAGATCGACCAAGCCGATGGTCTTATACAGAAGAACCATTGAGGAAGTTGAGTTAGCCGGCGAGGAAGAAATTGGCACGTTAATCAATGAAAAGTATGTACTTGTTCAGGTGTACACGCATGGAGGCTTTATTCCGTTAAGCTTTCAGCAGCAATTTGTGTTTTCGCTAGACGACTTTCCCCGATGGGTAATGAAAAGAAGCAGAGAATTAGTAATGCAATGCCTTGAAACATTGGAAGAAGAAATTTCAAAGCCTTAAAAGTCAGTAGTTTCTCTTTCAGCGTCGGTGCACTGTGCGCAATAATTGTCTTTAATCAGCGTGATTATGAAATTATGAAATTGCGAAATCTTATTGACATTTTGGATTTCACCAAGAGAGATCATTTCTAGTGAACGCGATAAATCAACACCTAATTTGACTTGTGTACAACCCATACTAGTCTTCAGAATCCAGGAAAGGTATAATCGCAAGGTGAAGTGATATGGTATAAATTCCACCACGGATCTTCGGCGAATTAATTTTTTAACAGTTGACTAGACCAAAAGGTCATAATCGTTAATAATTGATTAGATGAGGATAGTTCAGCTGATGGAAATCGATTTAGAAAGAATTATGAGGTCGCTGGTCGAAGACGAACTAGTTATCAAGTTATTGAGATGCCTCAACTTCGAGGATCAGCATAGAAACATTCACCAAACCGAAAAAGATATAATGTCTGCTGCCAGATGTTCGGATCGATTCTTTAATTGAATGATTCAGGACAGAACCCTTAAGGCAGGGTATATGTTAGAAATAGAATCCACTCGTTTGATATGATATAGCTGTAATTTTCAATAAATGACAAATCAGATATAGGTTACGAAAACCAGACAAACAAGGTGCTAATGTGAAAAGGAAAGAAAAAGAGAAAGAGAAAAACAAAACGAAAGAGAAAAAGACTTATGCTGATTTAGGGATAGATATTAGACAAATCACCAAAGCGCAAGATCAAATCGGAACTATGATCTCTAAAACGCACTCACTTATGTCCAGAGGTAGTGTGCTCTCAGGTTTTGGCCGTTATGCTGGCATATTAAACCTTGGGAGAAGAATAATAGCTTTACATGCCGATGGTGTAGGGTCAAAAGTAATAGTGGCCCAGATGATGAATCGCTTCGATACCGTAGGGCTGGATTGTATCGCAATGAATGTGAATGATATCGTTTGCGTCGGGGCTAGACC